>JAVVUU010000005.1:0-20820 GCA_036653035.1 Oscillospiraceae bacterium | reverse complement strand
ATTATTTGAGCGTGATTGTTGCAAATTTAACTAAATCGTGTTAAAATTATTATGTTATAGTGCCAAGTGCTTTGAGCAACATTTTGCACACATTTAAGAACAAAACAACCTTTTCTGGAGGAATTGCAATGACATTTTCCGAACAAACTCTTTCAAATTTTGCGAAGGTGCTTGCCTCAGATGCGCCCGTGCCCGGCGGCGGCGGAGCTTCCGCGCTTGTTGGCGCAATTGGCGCGGCGCTCGCCTCAATGGTTTCAAACCTAACCTCCGGAAAGAAAAAATACGCCGAATACGAAAGCGACATTCAGCGCATACTTGCCGAAGCAACGGAGCTGCGTGAAGCTCTTCTTCACCAAATAGACGAGGACGCCGCCTGCTTTGAGCCGCTCTCAAAAGCCTATGGCATCCCCAAGGACGACCCGCAAAGAGCCGAAATAATGGAAAATGCGCTGCACCTTGCCTGCACAGCGCCGCTCTCAATTATGAAAACAGCCGCCCGCACCATTGAGCTTCACGCGGAGCTTGCTGTTAAGGGCAGCCGCCTTATGCTATCCGATGTGGGCGTTGGTGTTTTGTGCTGCAAAACAGCGCTGATGGGTGCAAGCTTAAATATTTTCATAAATCTTCGTTCCATGCAAAATGCAGACTATGCCGCCGCGCTAAAGGCGGAAATCAACGCACTTCTCAAAAAATACTGCACAATGGCGGATGAAACCTATGCCGCTGTTTTTGAAAAACTGGGGGAATAGATTTATGTCAGAGCTTTTAAAAGGCGCACCTGTCGCCGCCGCCATCAACGAACGCTCACAGGCGGCGCTTCGGCGTTTGCTTGAAATTGGCATAACGCCAACCCTCGCGCTTGTCCGCGTCGGTGAACGCGAGGACGATATCGCCTACGAAAACGGCGCTGTAAAGCGCTGTGAAAAGGTCGGCGTTGCCGTTTCGCACATTGTTCTTCCCGAAAATGTTTCCCAAGCGGCTTTGCTTGCAAAAATTGAGGAGCTTAATGCAGACGAGTCGGTTCATGGCGTTCTAATCTTCATGCCACTGCCGAAGCATCTGGATGGCGAGGCTGTGCGCCGCGCCCTATCTCCCGAAAAGGATGTGGACGGCATAACAAGCGGCTCGCTCGCGGGTGTGTTCACAGGAAGCGGAGAGGGCTTTGCTCCCTGCACAGCGCAGGCGTGTATTGAAATTCTCGACCATTACGGAATTGATTGCAAGGGCAAGCGCGCAGTTGTAATCGGCCGCAGCTTGGTTGTCGGAAAGCCCGTTTCCATGCTCCTTATGGCAAAAAATGCAACCGTTACAATTTGCCACACAAAAACGCTCGATTTGCCCTCTGTTACGCGCGAGGCGGACATCCTCATAGCGGCGGCGGGCAAAGCCAACGCTGTCGGTGCGGACTGCCTGAGCGCAAAGCAACTCGTTATCGACGTAGGCATAAATTTTGCGGACGGCAAAATGTGCGGCGATGTTGATTTTGCGGCGGCAGAGTCTGTCGTTGCCGCAATAACACCCGTGCCGGGCGGTGTCGGAACCGTCACCACCTCCGTTTTGGTAAGCCACGTTGTTGAAGCCGCAGAGCGCCGGAGCACAAAATAAGACGGATACACATATAGATAGCTGTAGTGGGCTGTTGCATTTGCAACAGCCCACTACATTTTGCGTTTTCAAAGAAGCCTTTAAAAAACGGGAGTGCTATTCGCCCTTTTGCGCCTTGATTACTTTCAAGCGCACAAATTCCTCACGCTCTTTTTCTTCAAGCTCACTGCCAATTCGGACAATTTCCTCGGAAAGTCCGGGAATTACGATGTTGCGAAGTGCGTTCGCACGCTTTTGGGCTTTTTTTATGGAGTAGGCAAGGCGGTAGATGCCGTTTTCGGTTTCCGCAAGCTCGAGGATAAGCTCTTTTACCTTGCCAAATTTTTTGTATGCGTCGTCCAAGGCGGAGGTTGTTCCCGCAAGGCCGTAGGGCAAAATGCTTGTATCGACAGACGAGGCCGTGACGGTTGGAAGCTCCACGCCCATAACACTGCGGTAGCGGACACGGACGGTGTCGTCAATCGGGGTTGCCGCGGCGGCGGTTTCACAGCCGCCCATGGAGATGTTTGCAAGGCGCAGGGAGGTGTAGGCATCTGAAAAGGTGATGTCGATGCGCATTTGAAGCTCGGCGGCCTTGTCAATTTGAGGGGTAAGCTCGCGGATTAGGATGTTTCTTTTTTTGTCCATCAGCTCAAAGCCCTTTTTTGCAAGCTCCAAGGAGCGCTTTGCGGCGATTAGGTTGCCCTTTGTGGGCGGCAGCTTTGCCAAATTCGGTCACCTCCGTTATGCGGATTTATATTGAAATTATTTTTCGTCCCTGTTGTAGTATTTGTCGAGAATGGCATCGGATACGCGCCCTAATTCCGTGCGGGGGAGCATGGACAAAAGCTGCCAGCCGAGGTCTAGGGTTTGGTCAAGAGTTCTGTCCTCGCGGACACCTTGGGCGACAAATTCGCTTTCAAAGCGCTTGCCAAATTCTATATATAGTCTGTCCGTTTCGCCCAATTCGTCCTCGCCTATGACGGAGGCCAAGCTTCGCGCGTCTGTAACGGCGGAATATGAGGCGAAAAGCTGGTTTGCAAGGTCGGAGTGATCCTCACGCGTAAAGCCCTCGCCCGTGCCGTCCTTCATGAGCCTTGAAAGGGAGGGGAGAACGGAAACAGGCGGGTAGATTCCCTTTTGCTCAAGCTCGCGGGAGAGGACTATTTGCCCCTCCGTGATGTAGCCCGTAAGGTCGGGGATGGGGTGGCTGATGTCGTCGTTCGGCATGGTTAGGATGGGCACCTGTGTAACACTGCCGCGCTCGCCGCGAATCATGCCGGCGCGCTCATAGAGAGAGGCAAGGTCGGAATACATATAGCCGGGGAAACCCTTTCGGGATGGAATTTCGCCCTTGGATGCCGAAAATTCGCGCAGAGCTTCGCAATAGCTCGTCATATCGGTTAGGATGACGAGTACATGACAGCCGTGGTGAAACGCAAGATATTCGGCGGCTGTAAGCGCACAGCGCGGTGCCAAAATGCGCTCAATGATGGGGTCGGAGGCCATGTTGAGGTACATGACAACGCGGCTTAATGCACCGGACTCCTGAAAGTCCTTTTTGAAAAATTCCGCCGTGTCGTTTTTAACGCCCATGGCGCAGAACACTATTACAAATTCGTCGTCCGTATCCATGGTGACGGCTTGGCGGACGATTTGGGCGGCAAGCTCGTTGTGGCTCATGCCCGCGCCGGAGAAAATTGGAAGCTTTTGACCGCGGATAAGGGTTGAGGTTGCGTCAATTGAGGAAATTCCCGTTAGGATGCAGCTTCGCGGATATTGACGCGAAACGGGGTTTATTGCGGAGCCGTTGATGTCGCGGCGCTCGTCCGGAAAGCTCTCCTTCAGACCATCTAGGGGTTTGCCTGCGCCGTCAAAAATACGGCCGAGGATTTCCTTTGACAGCGGAAGCGTTATGGGTTTTCCGGTGAAGCGGGTGTTGACGGTTTCCATGTCAATTCCGTCCGTGCCTTCAAATACCTGTAAAACGACCTTGTCGCCGTCTATTTTTATAACACGCCCATAGCGGCGCTCACCGTTTGAAAGAGTAATTTCCGCAAGCTCGTCGTAGGTCACGTCCGAAACGCCCTCTAAAACTATAAGGGAGCCGCGCATTTCCGACAGTCCGGTATATTCAATTCTCAAGGCTTTTCACCTTCTTCTATTCATTTTCCTGAAGAACCTTACTGACAGCGGTGTCAACAAGCTCCATAAAGTAGTCCTTGGTTTTGCCCTCGCCAAGCTCAAATTTCATGCGGTACATGGTGCTGAAAATGCCCGTTGAAAGAAGCTGACCGAGGGGTATGCTTTTTGCGGAAAGCTCCCGCGCTTCATCGTAGAGATGGAGGATGATTTCGAGCATTATCATCTGCTTTTCGGGGGACATATAGGTGTCCGTTTTGTGGTAGGCGTTTTGCTGGAGGTAGCCCTGACGCAAAACCTTTGCGGTTTCGATAACAAGCTTTTGGTCGTCCGGCAAAACATCAAGGCCTATGAGCTTTACAATTTCCATGAGCGAGCTTTCCTGCTGCAAAATGTCAATTACGCGCTGACGCATGGGCGTGAAGTCGTGACCCAAATTGTCCTCATACCAAGTTTTTAAGTCTGAAAAATACTCGGAATATGAAGTTGTCCAGTTGATGGAGGGGAAGTGCCTTGCATAGGCGAGAGAGCGGTCGAGCGCCCAGAAGCAGCGGATAAAACGCTTTGTGTTTTGGGTGACCGGCTCGGAAAAATCGCCGCCTTGAGGTGAAACGGCGCCTATAACCGTGACGGAGCCTTCTTCGCCCGAAAGCAGCTCCATGTAGCCCGCGCGCTCATAAAAGCCGGCAAGGCGGGAGGGGAGATAGGCGGGGAAGCTTTCCTCGGCGGGCATTTCCTCAAGACGTCCGGAAATTTCGCGCAGTGCCTCCGCCCAACGCGAGGTGGAGTCCGCCATTAGGGCAACGTGATAGCCCATGTCCCTATAATATTCGGCGATGGTCATGCCGGTGTAGATGGAGGCTTCACGCGCAGCAACGGGCATATTGGAGGTGTTTGCAATGAGGATGGTGCGCTCCATTAGCGGACGGCCGGTTTTGGGGTCTTTCAGCTCCGCAAATTCATCGAGCACCTGTGTCATTTCGTTTCCGCGTTCACCACAGCCGAGATAGATGATGATATCCGCATCCGCCCACTTTGCAAGCTGATGCTGAACCATGGTTTTTCCCGCGCCGAAAGGCCCGGGGATAGCGGCGCATCCACCCTTTCCAACGGGGAAAAGAGTGTCGATTACGCGCTGACCGGTTATTAGAGGCTTTGTGATGGGCAGACGGCGGCGGCAGGGGCGCGAGCGGCGGATTGGCCAGCTCTGCGCAAGTGTCAGCGGGGTTTTGTTGCCGAGTTCGTCCACCAATTGTGCTATGGTGTCGGTGACTTTATATTTTCCGTCGGGCACAAGCTCTGTGATGTGTCCCGCGGATTTTGGAGGAATCATGCAGCGATGCTCAATGGCTTCGGTTTCCGCACAGCGGGCAAAGACCTCGCCGCCGAAAACCTCGTCGCCCTCCTTGACTTCGAGATGAATGTCCCAAAGCTTTTCCGTGTCCAGGGCGGGTAGGGTGATGCCCTTTGTTATAAAGCTTCCCGCCATGCTTTCAATTGTGCGGAGCGGACGGGCAATGCCGTCATAGATGTTGCCAAGCATACCGGGACCGAGAAGAACGGACATGGGCTTGCCGGTTGGAATAACCGGCTGACCCTTGCCAAGCCCTGCGCTGTCCTCATATACCTGAACCACCGTTGTATCGCCGTTTGCACTGACAACCTCGCCCGGAAGCTTGTCGTTTCCGACATAGACAAGGCTCATCATGGGCAGAGAGCGCCCACCGCGAACGGTTATAACGGGGCCGTTTACTCCGTGAATGTAGTAGTTGTTTGAATTCATTTACTGCCCCCTGTTGGAGATTTTGCGTTTATACGGAATGTTTTTCCGCAAAGCGCCGCTTTGACACGCCTTGCGCTCATTCGCCGGTATTAAGACCTGTCAGCTCGGAAAAATGCCCCACCATGTCGTTTAGGGAAGCGTCAAAGGTCATATCGACGCGCCGACCCTTTGAGGGGCAGGAAATGGCAAGCCCACCAAGCGTGAAGCTACCCTGAGAAAACGCAAGACTGACACCGGAGGTGGAGGCGAGAAGCTCGTCGGCAAAGTGCATATCCTCGCGGCGCAGGAAAACCTCTGCCGTGACACCATAGCCCAAAACGTCAAGTGCTTTTTTGAGCAGGAGCTTTAGGTGGGGCAAATATTCCTCGGATGCGGTAAATTCGTTTATTTTCAGGCACACCTCTTTGAAGGTTTCGATGGCGCAATCCTCGCGGAATTGCAAAAGTGTTCGCTTGTTTTCTGTCATACAAGCATTTATTCTGCGGCTTTCCGCAGCTTTGATTTCAACGATTTTTGCGTTTTTGTAACGCTTTGTTTCGGCGGCGATTTCTTTCTCTGCCTGTTCAACAATAGCTTTCGCCTTTTCGCTCAGTTCAAGAGCAATGTCGCGAGATTCGTCTATTGCTTTTTCAAGGATGGAGTTTGTAAACGCGTCCAGCTTTGTGCTTGTTTCCTGTGTTGACATATTTCGTACCTCCCTTGGGCGCGGGGTAATTTTGATTTCCGCGCTCGCCTGTCCGCTGTTAAGGAGCCACCGCACAAGGTGTGATGGCTAAATTTTTATACCAATTGCCTCGCGGATAAGCCGCGTAATGGAGTCTGCCTCGCGGCCGGAGCCGTTGCTTCCGGGGATAACAACGAGCAGTGGGTTCGTTGGACTGAGTTTTAGCTCCTTGACAAGCTCCGGAACCAATGCCGCACAGCTCTCCGTGATTAGGAGAACTGCCGCTTCGGGGTTTGAACGGAGCTTTTCGACATGGGCTTCAATTTCGCGGCGCTCGCAGAGAAAATTTCCCTCAACACCCGCCAAGCGAAGCCCGGTTAGGACATCCCTGTCGTCGGACACGGCAAATATTCGCATGACCTTGCCCTCCTCCGCAGTGACTTAAAGACCGGAAATAATCATAAAGGCTATCAACAGACCATAGAGAGCAACGCCCTCTGCCATGCCGACAAAAATCAGTGCCTTGCCGAATACGCCGTCATTTTCCGAAAGAGCACCCAAGGCAGCGGAAGCGGAGGACGCAACTGCAATGCCGCCGCCAATGCCGGAAAGTCCGACAGCGAGAGCCGCACTGAGGTAGGCCATGCCGGTTGCAAAGCCGTCGCTCGTCATCATGCCGCCGGCGGCATCCGCAGCTTCGGCAGACTGTGAAAAGCAGAACACGGCACCAAAAACAAGAAGCCCGAAGAAGCAGCAAAGGTTTGTGATTAGGGGAGCTTTGCCCTTTTTACCGCTCTTTGCACGGAAATAGATGACAGCAAGCGGGAGTGCGATTGCAACTAGCAGAGCCAGTGCGGAAAGAAAAATTTTCATAAAGTGACCTCCGAATAATTTAAGCTTTGTATTTTTGGGGGAATGCAGAAAAACCATTGGTTAAATCTGCTTATGTTAGTTAACCGATGGTCCGCTACTCTGCGGCCTTGTAGTTAATTGTTTTGGGGGAGAATTTTACGCCGCCGCTCTCATAAAAGCGGCCGAACATTTCATAGAACTCCAAACGCATGACCTGAATGCAGACGAGTACGGTTTCAAGACCCGTAACAAGCAGGTTTCCGAAAATAAGGCCAACAATGTTGTTGCCGCCATCCGCGCTTGCGGAGAGCAGAAAGACAACCATCATCATTCCCGCGTGACTTATTGCAAAGGCACCGACACGGAGGAAGGAAACGGTGTTTGAAACATAGGAGAGCAGGGTTTCGAAAAGCTCGAAAAAGCCCTCGACAATGAACATACCGACAGATTTCGGCTTCCAGTCCTTTTGACCCGTTAGAAGCTTTGTTATAGGTGTTGCGGCAAAAATCAGGAACAGCGGCAAAACAACCACACCGATTATATAGAGCGGCGAGAAAACGCTGATTTTGCGGACAACCTGCATAACGACACCAAAGGCAATTCCGGCATAGAGAACAAAACCGGAAAGGCCGTTCGGGGAAAAGAAGATTTTTTTGATGTCACGCTGGCGAATACCGTTGATGATGTTTATTATCATGCAGATGAGGATGAGAGCGACACCCAGAGCAACAGCGATTATGAGGATTTTCATGGTGTTGCCGTCCTCCAAAACCTTAAAGCCGGGGAGGAGGTGCTCGTTTCCGAAGACACTGCCATAGACAAAGCCAAACGCCGCCGCCGAAACGCCGCAGAGCGCAACAATGCGGCCGAGCCACATATTTTTAAGCTTCCAGAGCAGCATTCCTATGACGATTAGGGAAAGCCCCTGACCGACATCGCCAAACATTATGCCAAACAAAAGTGTGTAGGTGATTGCCATAAACAGCCGTGGGTCCATTTCGTTGTAGGCAGGCAGACCGTACATTTCGACAAACGGCTCGTAAATTCCCGAAAAGAAGCCTTTTTTCAGCTTTACCGGCGGAGATAGCGTTTTGCTCTCCTTTGGTTCGGTTAGGAAGCAGGCAAAGCCCTCATAGGTTTCACATTCGGCGGCATAGGCCTCGGAAATAGCCGTTGGTACCCAACCGATAATGTAAAATCTTTCGTGGCGGCGGCCGACATATGAGCGAAGCTCTGTAGAGTCACTCATAAGCCGCAGCCATGAATAGGCTTCCATAAGGCTGTCACCCTCTGAATTGCGGATGGATTCAAGCTCTGCTTCAAGCGCTTTTATACGCTCGACTGCCGCCAAGCCCTCGGCGTTCAAGCGTTCTGCTTTTTCGCGGGCTGTACTTTCCGTGTCACCCTCCACATCAATGTGGATGCGCTCAAAGCCAACAGATGCAAAGATTGAATCAACCCTGCCGCATTCCTCGGGAAGTGCCAAATATGCGCCATATACCCAACGCTCGGTTGTTCCCGAGAGAATGTAAAATACGTCAGGGCGGGCGTCAATTCGCTGCATACATTCCTTGTACATATCGGAGGGAAGCCGACCGTAACGGAATTTCAAATATTTCATGCTAAACAAGCTGCTAATAGCTACGTCAACGCTTTCAAAGTACCTAAGCTGTTCTATTACAAAGGCGTTTTTTTGCTTAATTTTGACGTTTTCTTCCCGCTCCGCAAGGACATCCCCGACTTCGGTTGAAATCGTTTCCAAATATTCGGAAACAAGCTCGAGGTCAAATTCGTCCTCTTGGAAGTTGTGATAATCCTGCTGTATTCCAAGGGAGCTGAAGATTGAACAGGTTTTTGAAAGCAGGTCGGAATATGGATTTGTTGAGTCAAAGGACAGCAGTTTGTTTGTGCCCGCCAAGGTCTTGATAGCATTTTCAAGGTGGAATTCCCTATTGACAACAAGATTTCGGATGGCGGTATTGACCATTATTTCGGGTCCCAAAATTGTTACCATGGTCATTTCTTCTACTGACATATTAACCTCCCGTGCTGATAGGCACTAATTTCCGAAAGAATTTGCTTTGTAAGGTTCTTCGGAATATTATGCGCTGCCATTTTTGTGGCGAGCGGTACACCTTTTTATATGTTAGCGTGATTTTTACCTAAGCTTTCGCGCCAGATGCACAAATTGTTTGAACAATGGATTTATAGAGCGGTTTTGGGGTCAAGGCCGTAGTTTACTGCCTCGATTATACGGATTAGCTTTTTGCACTCAAGCTCCTTTAATGTGAGGTAGGCCTGAGGGATGCAAAGGCTCGGCTCGGGAGTTTTTATAAGCTTTCGGCAAAATGCTTCCATTGCGCCGTTGTAAAGGCTTTCGAGGTTTAAGGGGTTGTTCTCGGTAAAATACTTTCCGCAAGGAGATTTTCGCAAAAGCTCTAAGGCTTCGGCTTCACTTGAAGCGTGCTGAAGCTGCTTTTGAAGCTCGGGCTTTAGGCGGTCGGAGATGGGGATTAGAAGCTCGTCGGCCTTTACGAGAGAGCCGGGAAAGTAGTGCTGCAGGCGGAGAATACTGACGATGTTCAGCAAATCGGCTTCCGCGCCTAAGGCTTCCGCAAGCTTTTGTTTTCCGCGGCCGTTGTATTTGGTTTTGATGTAGGAAAACACAGTTTTGTAAAAAGAGTTTTCCAAAAGAACTGCGGCTTCGCTGTAATCGGGAAGACCGGTAGCGGAATTGAGGTGGAGCCTAGCCAGAGGGGCGGCAAAAATACTGCCGCGAACCGTTTCCAGCAGCTCGGGAAAAGTATAACAGTTTTCAAGTGCGGCTACATCAAAAGAAATATATTTTCTTGAAAAATCAGTTAGGTAGGCGGTCTGCAGTGTGTGCTCATCGGAGCCAAGACTACCCAGTGTGTCGAGAATAAGGCGGTATTCGGTTCTGCAGAGGATAAAAAGGAGAAATTTTTTGTCTTCAAGGTAGGAGAATTTGTATAGCTTTTCATAGTCCTCAAAAACGCGGCGGCTGACTATAAGCTTGAGCTTTTGCGGGGAGGTTGAAAGCTCGCCAACGGAATCGCTCCAGCCGGGATGGTTTCGGAGGAAGGCCGCAATATCCGCAACCGTTGTACATTCGCAGAGGCGGCGCCAATCGTCCTCCTTGAGCAGCTTTCCACACAGTGCCATTACCTTTGCACGGACAGCGCCGTATTTCATTGTTGCCCTAAGCATCAACGTCCACCGCCAATTTGAATATTTTCAGAGCATTGGCTTTTTTTTCGACTTCATATCGTGTTTTAGCATTGGAAAGCTCAGCTTCAAGCTTTTTGTCAAGAGCTTTTATTTCGGCATCCGCACGCTTTTTTTCGGCAAGCTCCGCCGCCGCAATTGCTTTGTCGGCACGGCTGTAATATTCGGTTTTAATTTCGGCAATGTGCTCATCGACATGGCTATCAAAGCCGTCCCTCAAGGAGATGGCTTCGTCGTGTATTGTGCGCGCACTGCATTCTGTATCCACAATTTTGTGGAGGATTTCCATAGGGGTCATTTAAAATCCCTCTTTTCAACTTTGACATCGCTTCATCATACCACTATGTAAAATAAATTCAAATGTAATTTATGCTGAAAGTTTCTGCCGTTTATAGTATAAATTTGCGTATTTTTTTGTAGTTTTAAAATTGATTTGGCGTTTTAAGAATATTGCTGTTATTATGCTTTTCAAATATAATTTTATGTTATATAATGAATTTGATTTTTTATGTTTTCCGAGTCTAAAGTTTTGGCTTGCTTCAATAGCTTGAAAGGAATTTAAACCATGAAATATGTTCTTGTAATAGGCGACGGTATGGCGGACAATCCCGTCCCCGAGCTTTCGGGCAAAACCCCCTTACAGTATGCCTCAATCCCCTACATTGATACACTCGCCGCAAGGGGCGAGGTTGGCAGCGTCAAGAACTGCCCCGAGGGTCTTCCTCCGGGGAGCGACACCGCCATTTTATCAATTTTCGGCGCCGACCCCAAGGTCTGCTACACGGGGCGCTCCCCGCTTGAGGCCGCCGCTTCGGGCATCAAGCTAAAAACCGGCGATGTTTCCTATCGCTGCAACATGATTGCCCTTGAGGACAGCGACATCCCCTTTGAAAAGAAAAAAATTCTCTCCCACTCCGGCGGCTCCATTGAGGGAGAGCTTTCAATTGAACTCATTAAATATCTGTTTGCCGACCCGAATTTCAAAATTGCCGCCGAAAAAGCCGGCATGACAGTTTATCCCGCACCCTCCTTCCGCCATATCGCCGTTCAGAGCGGGGCGGACATCAAGGGAATTTCACTTGCCCCGCCGCATGACCACCTGGGCGAAGCTATAGGCGGATTTCTTCCAAAGGGCTGTCCGAATGCCACGGTTCTAAAAAACCTCATGGAGCTTGCGCACAATGTTCTGAACCACCACCCCATCAATGAAAAGCGCCGCGAAGCGGGCAAGCTTCCCGCAAACGGAGTTTGGTTTTGGGCGGAGGGCACGGGTGTTGAATTATCCTCCTTCCAAGAAAAATTTAAGCATAACGGCATTGTCATTTCCGCCGTTCCGCTTTGTCACGGCATTGCAAGGCTTTCGGGATTGGACGTTGCCGAGGTCGAGGGGGCAACGGGCGAGCTTGACACCAACTATGCGGGCAAGGTAGAGGCCTGTGTTAAAGCCTTGGAGGGCAAATACGATTTTGCCGCAATCCATGTTGAAGCCCCCGATGAATGTACACACAACGGCGACACAAAGGGTAAGCTGCAAGCCATTGAATGGCTTGATTCCCGCGTCCTAAAGCCCCTCACGCAGGCGCTTGATAAGGAAGCCTTCGATTACCGTCTGCTGTTTTTATCCGACCACAAAACCCTAACCTCCACCCGCGGGCACGACGGCGAGCCGGTTCCGTTTTTGCTCTATGACAGCCGTTATGACACAAAGCGCGGTCTGCCCTATGATGAGGAAAGCGGCTTGAAAGGCCGTTACGTTGCCGCCGGAATTGACCTCATGCCAATTCTGTTTGAGCAGGAAAACCATTGACGAAATTCAAGCGTCACAATTTCAAATTAACATGAAAAAAGCTCTCCGTTTTGCCATAATCCAAGCGAAAGGACGGACGTTCCAATGCGCGAAATAATCGAAAACGCCTTTGCAAAGCTCAATCTTTCGCTGGACGTTGTTTCAAAATTCTCCGATGGCTACCACGAGCTTTGCATGGTTATGCAAAGTGTTTCACTCTGCGACGATGTTGCCGTTACATTGCGTGACGACGGCGTGATAAGCGTTGAATCCGACCTGCGGTATCTGCCCTCCGACGAGCGCAACATTGCCTACAAAGCGGCGCGGGCGTTTTTTGAAAAGCATCAAGACAGCACACTCGGCGCGGACATCAAAATTACAAAGCGCATTCCCGTTTGTGCGGGAATGGGCGGCGGCTCCTCCGATGGCGCGGCTGTGCTTCGCGCGCTCAACAGGCTTACAAACAGACCTTTTTCGCGTGCGGAGCTTGAAAATATCGGCGCTGAGCTTGGCTCCGATATTCCCTTTTGCATTGCGGGCGGTACCTGCCTTGCAAAGGGGCGCGGCGAGCTGCTTTCCGATTTAAAGCCACTGCCGATGTGCAAAATCATCATATGCAAGCCGCGATTTTCTGTTTCAACCCCCGAGCTTTTTGAAAAAATCGACTCCTGCGCAGTGCGCTACCACCCCGACACGCAGGGTCTGCTCTCGGGTATGGAGCACGGCAGCTTGTTGGAGATTTCTAGGCGTATGTATAATGTGTTTGAGGGCGTTTTGCCAACGAAGCCCGATGATGTTCAGTCCATAAAAAACGCACTTCTCGATTTTGGTGCGCTTGGCGCTGTTATGACAGGCACAGGCTCCTCCGTTTTCGGAATTTTTGACAGCGACGAAAAGGCATCCGCCGCCGAAGCAATGCTTTTGGAGCAATACCGCGAGGTGTTTTCGGCAGTGCCGCTGCAAAGACTTGAAATATAAACAGATTTCACATAAATCTTTATCTATTGTGTATAAACAAAATAAAAACCGCCGATACTATGATTAACGTTACATAGTAAGGCGGTTTTCATTATAATGAAACAACATTTAAAAAAATGGGAAATATCACTTCTGTTTGCGCTCTGCATAACGCTTTCCACAGGGCTTTGGGCAAGAGCCGAGCAGAGAAAATTATCAAACGAGCTGGTTCGGCTCCACGTTGTGGCGGCTTCAAACAGCGACGATGACCAAGCGGTTAAGCTGCGTGTGCGCGATGGCATTTTGGCATATCTGTCACCCAAGCTTGAGGGCGTTTCGGATGTGCGTGAGGCGCAGGAAATTATTCATGCGGAGCTGCCTGCGCTTTGCTCCGACGCGAGGGATACGCTGCACGGCTTTGGAAAATATTATGATGTTTCCGCAAGCATCTGCCGTGAAAAATTTCCGACCCGCGAATATAAAAATTTTGCGCTTCCCGCAGGAGAGTATCTTTCTCTGAGAGTCACCTTGGGCGGCGGCTTTGGACACAATTGGTGGTGCGTCGTTTTTCCGCCGTTGTGCATGACAGCCGCACAGGATGCGGAGGCTTTTTCGGGAATTTCGGAGAGCAGTGCAAAGCTTATCGGTACGTCCGATGGAGAATATAGACTGAAATTTCATATTATAGAGCTTTTTGAGCAAATCCGAGGATATATGGCTTGACAATAAGCGGAAGCGGTGGTATTATATACAATAATATTCTCCGTGAGGGAGTAGTCAGCGCGGTTCGCGTTTCAAGTCAACACACCGGCATTCTTCTCAATTCAAGACTGCTTGGCTTGCATTAAATGACCAGACTCATGGATAGGCCAAAGCCTGTCCATGAGTCTTTTTTGATGTATTTCCAAAGCGGCTCTGCACGCTCCCTACCATTCCACCCTCATACATCAAAATTCCGAGCAAAAATAAATCTTCTGGAGGAGAGCTAATGAAGCACTATTGTACCGACATTGAAGGCGTCCTTGCCGAAACCAAAAGCACGCGGGAAGGTCTTTCGTCACAGGAAGCCCAAAAGCGGCTTGAGGAAAATGGCAAAAACAAGCTCGCGCAAGGTAAAAAAGATTCGATAATCAAGCGTTTCCTAAAGCAAATGGCAGACCCGATGATTATTATCCTAATCGTTGCGGCTGTTATTTCCGGCATCACCTCTGCCTATTCGGGCGAGGGCTTTGCGGACGTAATCATCATCATGTTCGTCGTAATTGTAAACGCTGTTTTGGGCGTTTATCAAGAGAGCAAGGCGGAAAAAGCACTTGAAGCCCTACAGGAAATGGCCTCTGCAACAAGCAAGGTTCTGCGTGACGGCAAAATCACAGTCATCAAAACCGAGGATCTTGTAGTTGGCGATGTTGTAATCCTTGAAGCGGGCGATGCAATTCCCGCCGATGGGCGCATCCTTGAGTCCAACAGCCTAAAAATCGAGGAAGCCGCCCTAACAGGCGAGAGCGTTCCCGTAAACAAATTCATAGACATCCTAAACCTTGGCGATGGCAAGGATATCCCCTTGGGCGACCGTAAAAACATGGTCTACATGGGTAGCACGGTTGTTTATGGACGCGGCACAGCCGTTATTGTCGGCACGGGCATGGATACCGAAATGGGCAAGATTGCAGATGCACTGACAAACGCCGAGGAAGGCCGCACACCTCTGCAAATCAAGCTTGCACAGCTTTCAAAAATCCTAACATTTTTGGTTCTCGGAATTTGCGTACTCATCTTTGGTATCGGCCTAATCCGCGCGGGCAGCTTTACACCCGAGGTCATTTTGGACAGCTTTATGATTGCTGTTTCCTTGGCTGTTGCGGCTATCCCCGAGGGACTTGTTGCGGTTGTAACAATCGTTCTCTCAATCGGCGTTACAAACATGAGCAAGAAAAACGCCATTATCCGCAAGCTGACGGCTGTTGAAACCCTTGGCTGCGCACAAATTATCTGCTCGGACAAAACAGGCACACTTACTCAAAACAAAATGACGGTTGTTGAGCATTTTGGCGAGAACGAAAAGCTGCTTGCCTCCGCAATGGCGCTCTGCTGTGATGCGGAGCTTGCGGACGATGGCACAGTTACCGGCGAACCCACCGAAAACGCCCTTGTCTACTGGGCAAACACCCTTTCACTCCCCAAGTATGACCTCAAAAAAAGCTCTCCCCGTTTGGGCGAAGCTCCGTTCGACAGCATCCGCAAAATGATGAGTACAGTTCACAAAACGGCAGACGGCGTTGTTCAATACACAAAGGGCGCACCGGATGAGGTTCTTCGTGTCTGCACCCACTATTTAAAGGACGGCAAAGCCGTTCCAATGACGGACGAGGCAAAAAAGGATATCCTAAACGCCAATAAGTCAATGGCCGACAAGGCACTCCGTGTTCTTGCGGCGGCTCAAAGAATTTATCCCGAAATCCCCGCAAGCTTGGAGCCTGCCGATTTGGAAAAAGACCTCTGCTTCATCGGACTTTGCGGTATGATTGACCCCATCCGCCCCGAGGTTAAGGCCGCAATTGAAGAATGTCGCTCTGCCGGAATTCGCCCCATCATGATCACAGGCGACCATATCGACACCGCCTCCGCAATTGCCCGCGAGCTTGGTATTTTGGTCGGTGACGACATGGCAATAACAGGCTCTCAAATTTCCGAAATGGACGACGCGGAGTTTGAGAAGCGCTTCCGCGACATCTCGGTTTATGCCCGCGTTCAGCCGGAGCACAAGGTTCGCATAGTAAACGCCTGGCGCAATGCCGGCTACATCACCGCAATGACAGGCGACGGCGTTAATGACGCACCCAGCATCAAGAGCGCCGATATCGGCGTTGGTATGGGCATCACGGGAACGGATGTCACCAAAAACGTCGCAGACATGGTTCTTGCGGACGACAACTTTGCAACCATCGTCGGCGCTGTCGAGGAAGGCCGCAGAATTTACGACAATATCCGTAAAGCAATCCAATTCCTGCTCAGCTCCAACATGAGTGAGGTTATGAGTATCTTCACGGCAACCCTGCTTGGCTTTGTTATTTTAAAGCCCGTCCATCTGCTTTGGATTAACCTTGTAACAGACTGCTTCCCCGCCTTGGCGCTTGGTCTTGAAAATGCCGAGTCGGACGTTATGCTTCGCAAGCCGCGCTCCTCATCGGACGGCGTTTTTGCGGGCGGTGTCGGAATTGACGTTGCCTATCAAGGCTTGCTCGTAACCATCCTAACACTCGCCGCATACTTCATCGGTCACTTCATGGAATCCGGTGTTTGGGAAATAGCAGCCAGTGCGGACGGAATGACAATGGCATTCCTAACAATGTCCATGGCGGAAATTTTCCACAGCTTCAATATGCGTTCACAGCGCGGCAGTGTATTTACACTGAAAACACAGAACAAAGCACTTTGGTTTGCAGGCGTTGCAAGTCTTGTTTGCACCACACTCGTGCTTTATGTGCCCTTCCTGCAAAAAGCCTTTGGCTTCGAGCACATCAGCCTTCAGGAATACGGCGTTGCAATTCTCCTCGCAATCTGCGTAATCCCCGTAGTAGAAGTCGTAAAGTTCTTCCAGAGAAAATTTGCAGCTCGCAAGGCCGCATAGGTTCTTGGACGTGAAAGAGAGCACCTCTTCTCTTAAAATGGAAGGGCATACTGTTCTGCTCAACAATATTTAAAAAATTAACCCAATTAAGACAGGCTCTTGCAAATTTTTGCAGGAGTTTGTCTTTTTTTTACTTGACAAATGCTAGCAATGTGATATCATAACGATATCAAAAAACAAAAGGAGTTGTATTTCATGTCAGACACAAATATGTACGCGGAGGAGAAAAAGCTCAAAGCGGCAAATGGAATGACAATACTCATTATAAACACACTGGTCATTCTCCTTTGCGTGTGCGGTTTCATTTTTGGAATTGTGCTTGCGGAGGATGGAAATTCTCTTATCGGTGGAGCTTTGGCGGTGGTTTGCGCTTTGCTGGGCTTCGTTATTTGCCCCATCATGTATGCAGGGCTTAAAGTCTTAAAGCCAAACGAGGCGCTGGTTTTAACTCTTTTCGGCAAATATTCCGGTACGCTTGTCGGTGAGGGCTACTACTATGTGAACCCCTTTTCCGTTGCGACAAACCCAACAAAGGCTTCGGCGTCCGAAGCTGTTGCCGTTGGCTTGGGGCAGGAGAGCGTGCACAATTCCCAAAGAAATCAGCAGCAAAAAAAGCAGGGGGATAATGCCGCAGGCAAGGCGGTTTCTCTTAAAGTGATGACGCTGAATAATGAGCGCCAAAAGGTGAACGATATGCTGGGTAACCCCATCGAAATCGGCGTGGTCGTTATATGGCGCGTGGTCAACGCCGCAAAAGCGGTTTTCAATGTTGACAATTACATGGAATTTCTGTCTATACAAGCGGACTCATCTTTGCGCAACACCGTGCGTCTTTATCCCTATGACATCTATGGTGAGGACGATGCAGAGGGCGAAATGTCCTTGAGAGGCAGCAGCCAAGAGGTTGCGGTAAAGCTTCGCGAGGAGCTTCAAAAGAAGGTTGAGGACGCGGGACTCGAAATCGTTGAAACACGCATAACCCACCTTGCCTACGCTCCGGAAATCGCGGCGGCAATGCTACAGCGTCAACAGGCAAGTGCTATTATAGATGCGCGCAAGCTCATAGTTGAGGGCGCTGTGGGAATGGTTCAAATGGCTTTAAAGCAGCTCAGCGAAAACGATATTGTAAATCTTGACGATGAGCGCCGCGCCGCAATGGTCAGCAATTTGCTCGTTGTTCTTTGCGGCAGCCGCGAGGCACAGCCGGTCATCAACAGCGGCTCGCTGTTTTAATTATGGAGCAGAACGATAAAGCAAAAAAGCAAGTGCCCCTGCGCTTATCTCCCGCCCTGTACGCCCGCCTTGCCGCGTGGGCAGAGGACGATTTCCGCTCGGTTAACGGACAGATTGAATATCTCCTAACCGAGTGTGTTAAAAAGCGATGCGGTGTAAACTCGCTAAAAGATGAAAAATGAAAATACAGAAATAAAAAAATGAGCCGATGTGTTTACACCGGCTCATTTTTTGTAAAAATTTTGCTATTTTTTCCCGCTATTTTTTTCAATTACCTTTTTATAAGGGGCGACTATTGCCGAGTTCATTTTTGAACGCATTTTTAGACGAACCTTGGGGTTTGACATCATGAGTCCGACAAACTGCATTTTTATAATGGTGCCTTTTTTCTTTTGGGGAAAATCGTAAATTCCGTGTTCCTTGTAGAATTTGTGATCCTCCCGCATCAAGCCGCGCATGACATAGATAAGGTCGCGAAATATCTTCATACCGCCAACACCATAGAAATTCTGCGGCAGAACAAGCGAGTTTTCGAGTGCATAACAGAGCCTATCGGACATGGCGCAAATTTCGGCGGCATTTGTTGCAACTCCGGCAAGGAAATTGCGCGCAACCTCACAGCGTCCCTCAATGATAGTTTGAAGATTTTGCTCATGCGCATAGTCGCCGCTGACAAGGTAGCCAACGGGCATACCCATATTGACGGTGCGGTGACCGTTGCAGAACTGCCTGTCGTCATAAATCTTAAAGCTTGCGCCCATGGAATGGTCTTTGACGGTGAAGGCATAAACAATTGCAGAGGCGGTTTGTATTTTTTCGCGTAGGAAGGTGTCAAAGCCGTCATTGTAGACGCATTTTCCGTTGCTTGCACAATTGAAGCAGCCAAGACAGCCTCCGACAAAGGGAAATTCGGCAATGTTAATTATGCGGCTGTGGTAGGGGTATACCGCCTGAAAGTCTGTAAGCATAGCGGAAAGCGCACGGTCGTTCGGCTCCGCATTTGTAACAATAACCGTATCAAAGCGGTCGGACTTTGGCGTAAGCGTAAGGGAGGGTGCATAGCTTGGAGCGGTGGGCGCGGGATTTTTCGGCGGAGTTTCAAAGAGATTATTTTTAACGCAGAACAGAAGATATTTAAAGAAATCAAGTGCCTCCTGCTGACCCGCAGCTTCGAGCAAATCGTCCATGTCGGCAGAAAGGCCTTTGATATATTTCAGCCCCAAATCGTAGCAGTTTTCCTCAATGAATTTGTGTGCGGTCATATCAAAAAAGTGCTTTGAGGTTGAAATCTGCGTGGCAAATTTACCCGATAAATCAAGCCCCTGCATTTTCAAAAGCTCAATAAAACGGTGAAGCTGATATGGCACCATGAAGGTGTAAACGGGGTAGGAAAACAGCAGAATGTCCGCACTCTCAATAGCTAAACGCGCAGAAGTCATGTCACGTTCAAAGCTGCGGAGCTTTTGACCTACGTCAAGAAAATTGAACTCGCACTCAGGGAAACGATTTTGAAGGTAGAGCAGAGTTTGGAGGGTAACACTGGCATTGCCCTTGGGAGAACCGTTGATAACACAAATTTTCATATTTGACCACTCCTTTTTGCGGTAGTATATATTAGTAACAGTTGCAAGATGTTGTGGACTATTTGATAAAAGGCTCGGCAGAATTGAATTCCGCCGAGCCTTTTTATATAAATGGAGCGGGCGACGAGATTCGAACTCGCACGATACCCCGCAAAAGCTTCGCATTTGTGGGGACCCCGAGGACGGATTTAACGTGCTTCGCACAGGTGGAGGTAGCGAACCAAGGTTTGCGCACCTATGAGAATAGTGCTATAGATATAGTTGGAGCGGGCGACGAGATTCGAACTCGCTACCTCCACCTTGGCAAGGTGGCGCTCTGCCAAATGAGCTACGCCCGCATATTGACCTCAGTCAACGCGAGTTTTATTATACCAAATTATCGGAAATTGTCAAGACATTTGTGCAAATATGTAATTATTTGCGAAAGAATACAGATTTGCAAAAAAAATAATGACATACCGCAGTTTTCTGATATACTATTTAGTAATAAGTTGAGTTTTCAAAAATTTTTTTGGAGGGTACATATGAATACTGATGAAATAGTAAGCGTATTGGCCGGTGTTTCAGTCGGCTCGTTTACACTGCTGTCGCTGCTTTCGGTTATAGTCCTGTTTTTGTTTTGCCTTATCGCAATCAAAATAATTATGAAAATAATGGACGGGATACTCGGTCGGAGTAAAATGGATGCAGCGCTAAAGAGCTTTATCCGCAGCGGAATTAAAACAGGCTTGTGGATTATCACAATCATTATGATCGCCGAAAAGCTCGGAATACCAACAGCCTCGCTTGTCGCTTTGCTTGGCGTTGCCGGTTTGGCACTCTCACTTTCAATTCAAGGCATAGTTTCAAACCTTTTCAGCGGAATTACAATTCTTGCCACAAGGCCATTTACCGCCGACGATTATGTCGAATTGGACAATGTTTCGGGAACCGTAACTAAGGTGGGTTTGTTCTACACAACCATAACAACAATAGACAACAAGCTCATTTACATCCCAAACAGCCAAGTCACAAACGCAAAAATCATCAACTACACAAGGGAAAAGAACCGCCGTGTTGACCTTGCCTTTTGTGCTTCATATGATGATTCCACCGAAGCCGTAAAGACCGCACTGATGGATGCAATTTTGGCCGACCGCCGCATACTTGCCGACCCCGCGCCATTTGTGGGACTTTCGGCTTACAAGGGCAGTTCAATTGAATATGCAGTTCGCGCATGGACAAAGCGCGATGATTACTGGGATGTCCATTTCGCCCTCAATGAGAGCGTGAGAGAGCTGTTCAATGAGCGAGGAATACAAATGACCTACGACCACCTAAACGTCCATGTGGTGAAGGATTAGACCCTCCTTTTATATA
>JAVVUU010000004.1:0-54348 GCA_036653035.1 Oscillospiraceae bacterium | reverse complement strand
TAGATAACACCGCCGCTTTCCTCAAGAACAACTTGATACATGAGTGCTGTAAGAGCGAAGTTGAAAAACCGGAAATTGAATGGTATAATCATATATAGTACAATTGTTTGCGAAAAATGGGGTGAAGTAATGGAACGATTGATTTCGGCATTCAACTACGGGCTGGTGCTGCTGTTCGGGGTTTTTCTCTCGGTGCTTTTTGCAGGAAGAAGCAAAAAGCAGAAGGATTGCCTGAAAATTCTGCTGTTCTCGGTTTTTACCCTGTGTTTGCAGACCGCCTGCTCATATTTCTTCGGATTTGATATAACAACAAAGCTCTACCCCCTCATTACCCATCTGCCACTGGTACTGTTTTTGGTGTTGGCACTGAAAAAGCCTGTGGGTATTTCCATCGCCAGTGTTCTGACTGCTTATTTCTGCTGTCAGCTCCCCCGCTGGGTAGGGGTCTTGTCCTATCAAATCTTTAAGGTTCCCATGGCCTATCCGATTGCCTACAGCATTTCAATTATTTCATTCTTTTTTCTGATATGGCGCTTTTTTACAAAGCCGGCACATCAGGCGATGACCTATTCTAAACAGTCACTAATTCTCTTTGGGTGCCTACCCGCGGTTTACTATGTTTTTGACTATGCCGCCACCGTCTATACCGAAATTCTTTACACAGGCATTCGCACGATAAGCGAATTTTTGCCCACTGTGATGGTGCTCTTTTATGTATGGTTTATCGTAGCCTATCACGGCGAGGTACAGCAAAAAACTCAAATTCAGTTGGAAAAAAATATGCTCTCCATGCAGATGGAAACCGCCAATCTTCAGATGAAGTCGCTGCGAAGCGCTCAGGAGCAGGCAATCATTTACCGCCACGATATGCGACACCATTTTTCTATGATTGACAGCTTCGCCCGCCAAGGGGAGACAGGCAAAATCATCGAATATCTCGAAAACGCCCAGCAGGAGCTGACCGCGATTACTCCTATGTGCTTTTGCGAAAATGAAACGGTAAATCTTATTCTTTCGTCTTTTGTCAGTAAAGCCAAAGAAAAAGAAGTGACACTATCCATCAAAGCAGAGCTACCCAAGGAACTGAAGATTCCGAATACGGAGCTTTGCTCGGTGCTGTCAAACGGAGTGGAGAACGCTCTCAGTGCTGCAAGCAAAATTGAGGACAGCACACTGCGAAAGGTTTTCGTCGATTGCAGGGTAAACAGAAATATGCTACTGATTGAAATAGAAAATGCCTATATTGGCGATGTTAAGATGGAAGGTCAGACCCCAATCTCAACAGAAATCGGGCATGGATACGGCTGCAAAAGTATGCGTTCCATTGCGCAAAAGCGAAACGGTTTTTGCAACTTTGCGGCAACGGATGGAATATTTACGCTGCGGGTGGTGTTACCAATGGAGAAGGAGCCGGTGACCCGAGTATAGCACAGCGCGGCTGTATTCTTTTATTGACATCAAAACACATTTGAGCCGTCCTGCATTTTTAGGACGGCTCGTTTTGCAAAGCGTTTTTCGACCACAGAAATAGGTTTCAACAGCGGACGTTCATCGGGACGCCGTAGGTAGAAAATCTTACGGGCTGGCTAGTGTCAAAGTTGTCAATCGCTTTTATTAAACCAATGCACCCCACCTGAAACAGGTCGTCCGCATTTTCACCCCTGGAAGAAAATTTCTGTATTACCGACAATACCAAACGGAGATTGCCCGAAATAAGCTTTTCCCTCGCTGCTGTGTCCCCCTCCTTGGTAAGACGTAAAAGCTCCATTGTTTCCTCGTTCTTTAAAACCTTCAGCTTTGCGGTATTCACTCCGCAAATATCTACCTTGTTCAGCAAATCAATTACCTCCCTGCAGACTGATATGCGATAGTATTTCCCCGAAAAGTAATTTCCATTCTTCGCCGAATTAATTTTCGGAAATTGCACAAAAGAATATTGCTTTGCCTAATGTCAACCTAAATGAAAATTATGGTTGACATTAGGCTTTGCGTGCAGTAAAATAAGCCCATTCGGAGGTGGTTGTATGTCCACAAAAAATGACATTTTAACAATTTTGGAAAATGAGCGCGAGCGCTTTGTGTCCGGACAGGAGCTTGGGGACAAGCTCAGCATTTCACGCACGGCTATCTGGAAAGCCATAAAAAGCCTTCAGGAGGAGGGACACAAAATATGCGCCGTCACAAATAAGGGCTATAAATTTGACGAAAGCAGCGACCTTATCTCCGAGGAGGGGATAAGAATGAACCTCCCGCAGGAGCTGAACCAAAACCCGATTATTGTTTACAAATCAACAAATTCAACCAACACACAGGCAAAGCGGCTTGCCCTTGAGGGAGCCTTGCACGGAACTGTAATTGTTGCGGAGGAGCAAACGGCGGGGCGGGGGAGAAGCGGAAAAACATTCTTTTCGCCGCATGGAACAGGACTTTACGCAAGCGTCATTCTTCGCCCAAATTTCGGCTTGAGCGAGCCGCAAATGATTACTATTGCCACAGCTGTCGCTGTTTGCAAGGCTATTGAAAAGCTCACAGAGCTGCATCCTCAAATCAAATGGGTGAACGACATCTACCTAAACGGCAAAAAAATCTGCGGAATTTTAACCGAGGCGGTAACGGATTTTGAAAGCGGGGGGATTGAGTGCATCGTTGTGGGCGTTGGAATAAACTGCCAAACAAGCGAGGAGCTTCCCGAGGAGCTACACGAAATAGTTGGCGCACTTGACACTGCGGGCATCTCCCGCAATCGGCTTGCGGCGGAAATCGTTTCGGGAATTATGAGCGGGCTTGACAAGCTTTCGGACTCAAGCTGTATAGACGAATACAGAAGCCGCTCGTTGATGACGGGAAAACACATAAGCTTTACGCGTGAGGGAAAGTCCGTTTCGGCAGTTGTTACGGGAATTAACGACCTTGGCAATCTGCTTGTCAGGAGTGACAACGGTGAGGATATAATTTTAAGCAGCGGCGAGGTTTCGCTTGGACACCTGCCGCAGGAAAAATCTTGATATAGGAGAAATGATATGAAAGAGAAAAAAGGCTTTGATACAAAGTCCATGGTACTTTGCGCCCTTTTCACGGCGCTGATAGCCGCGGGAGCGTTTATAAAAATTCCGGTTCCAATGGTTCCCTTCACGCTTCAATTTTTGTTTACAAACATGGCGGGCTTGCTTTTGGGAAAGCGATACGGCTTTTTGTCCGTCGCACTTTATATGCTTATTGGACTTATAGGCATCCCTGTTTTCACGGCGGGCGGCGGCCCGGGCTATATTTTTCAGCCGACCTTTGGATACATAATCGGCATGGCCTGCGGCGCATGGGTTGCGGGATATGTTGTTGAGCGGGGCAACAAGGGCATGAAGTCCTATCTTGCGGCGGGCTTTATAAATCTTGCAATTGTCTATATTTTCGGCATGATTTATTACTATTTCATGGCAAAATATCACCTTGGAAATCCGATAGGCGCAAAGGCACTTTTGATTTACTGCTGCCTTGTGTTTTTGCCCGGCGATGGACTTTCCTGTGTTGTCGGAGCACTGCTTGCAAAAAGGCTTCGCCCAATTGCGTTTAAGAGAAAAGCAGTGGCTTAAGAGCTTTAGACTCTTTGACAGCTTGCTTACCCCTATGGCTTGACATTTTTGGCCAATGGTATAAAATATGTAGTGGCGTCTCTGAAACCGAGATTTTCAGAGGCGCCACTAATAACGCTGTCGGGCTTTGAGGGCAAGCGCGCGTTTTAAATATGCGCAAAAAATGGAGGTCAGTGTGAAAAAATCAAAACTAAAAACGCTGATGTCGTACTATAAACCGGAGAAAAAGCTCTTTGCGGCCGATATGCTTTTTGCAATATTGGGCGCAGTGATTACTATTCTTATTCCTCTAATGGTACGTTACATCGCAAATGAGGTCGTTTATTGGGACAGCGCAAGGGCGCTGAAAACCATACTTATTATTGTCGGCATTCTGCTTGTGCTGATGCTGATTGAAATGTACTGCAACTACTTCATCGCCTATTACGGCCACTTAATGGGCGCAAAAATCGAGTATGCAATGCGCAACAAAATTTTTGCGCATTACCAAAAGCTGTCCTTTAGCTTTTACGACAACCAAAAGGTCGGCCAGCTCATGTCCCGCGTTACAAACGATTTATTCGATATCAGCGAGCTTTTGCATCACGGACCCGAGGAGCTTGTAATTTCAATTATTAAGCTTTTAGGCTCTCTGGCTGTGCTGCTTGTAATAAATTGGCAGCTTGCCCTAATCGCCTTTGTACCCGTGCCGTTTATGCTTTGCTTTGCCGTTAAATACAACAGAAAAATGAAAACGGCCTTTGTGCGGAACAGGGCAAGAATAGCGGATATAAACGCCATTGTTGAGGATAACCTTTCGGGAATTCGTGTTGTAAAATCCTTTGCCAACGAGGAAGCGGAAAAGCAAAAATTCATGCGCGGAAATGCAAAATTCGTTGCCAGCAAAAAAGACAGCTACCATTATATGTCAATATACAACTCCGTTTTGGGCGCTATGACAACCTTCATCACAATCGCTGTTGCGGGTGCGGGCACGGCACTGCTAACGCTTAATCTTGTCAGCATCTCCGACCTGCTCATTTTCCTGCTTTACATAAACAACTTCACCGACCCCATAAAAAAGCTTGTTTTCGTAACCGAGCAATTCCAAAACGGTTTTTCGGGTTACGAGCGCTTCAGCGAAATTATGGACATTGAGCCGGAAATTTTTGACGCTCCCGACGCAACAGAGCTTTGCAATGTCCGTGGTGATATTCGCTTCGACAATGTTTCGTTCCATTACAGCGAGGGCGGAACGGTGTTTGAAAACCTAAATCTTTTCATACCGGCGGGGGACTATGTTGCCCTTGTCGGACTCTCCGGCGTGGGTAAAACAACTATTTGCAGCCTAATCCCGCGATTTTATGACGTTTCCGGCGGCAGCCTTTCCGTGGACGGAACGGATGTGCGAAGCCTTACCACAAAGAGTCTGCGCGACCATGTCGGAATTGTCCAACAGGACATTCACCTCTTTGCGGGAACGGTTATGGAAAATATTCGCTACGGTAAGCCGGGGGCTTCGGACGAGGAAGTCATAGAGGCGGCGAAAAACGCCAATGCGCATGAGTTTATTTCGGCACTGCCGGAGGGCTACGAAACAGATATCGGACAGCGCGGAGTAAAGCTCTCGGGCGGACAAAAGCAGCGTCTTTCAATTGCGCGTGTATTTTTAAAAAATCCGCCAATACTTATTTTTGACGAGGCGACAAGCGCACTTGACAACGAGAGCGAGCGCATGGTTCAGGACTCCCTTGAAAAGCTTGCAAAAAACAGAACAACGCTTGTAATTGCACACAGACTTTCAACAATCCGCAATGCGCGCCGCATACTTGTTCTAACAGAAAATGGAATTGCCGAGGAAGGCTCACACACGGAGCTTATGGAAAAGGGTGGACTGTATGCCGCACTATATGACGCGGCAAAGGTTTAGCACAGCGGCATAAAACAGCATATTATAATAACCGAAAGGAATGGTCATAAAAATGGAAAATGCAGAGAGAGTTCTTCACTATTTTTCGGAAATTTCACGCATACCGCGCGAGAGCGGTGACGAGCAGGGGATTAGCGATTACCTTGTTTCGTTTGCAAAGGAGCACAAGCTTGAGTTTCTGCGCGATGCGCACCTCAATGTAATCATCAAAAAGCCCGCGACCATAGCAAATTGCACCTGTGCGCCGGTCATTATTCAAGGCCATGTTGACATGGTTTATGTCCGCGAGGAGGGCTGCACCCGCCCATATGAGGACGGAATTGCCCTGCTTGAGAAAGACGGATGGATTACGGCGGACGGCACAACACTCGGCGCGGATAACGGCTTTGCCGTTGCCTATGCGCTTGCCCTGCTGGAAAGCAAGGACATTAAGCACCCCGACCTTGAGGCCGTTTTCACGGTTTCCGAGGAGGTCGGACTAATCGGCGCGGAAATGCTGGACTGCACCCCGCTGAAAGGAAAATATTTTCTAAACCTTGACTCCGAGCAGGAGGGCGTTTTCGTTACAAGCTGTGCAGGAGCGACAAGAAACGAATTGAAGCTCCCTGTTTGGCGCGAAGCGGTTTCAAATTGCGTTCCGCTCACAATCCATATAGGCGGTCTGCGCGGCGGACATTCGGGAATTGAAATTAACACGGGCAGAGCAAACGCCATCACATTGATGGGCAGGGTGCTGGCGGCGCTTGATGACAAAATTCACCTTTGCAAGCTTTCTTCAAGCGGAAAAATGAACGCAATAGCAAATAATGCCGAAGCACTCGTTTTTGTTAACTCGACACATTTGAACGCGGTTGAAGCTATAATTCAAGATATGGAAAAGGTTTTCAAGCACGAGCTTTTAGGACGTGACGAGGTTTCAATTTCCGCAGCTTGCGGAGCCGTGTGCGATGCCTCCTGCTACACCGAAAAAAGCCGTAAAACAGCGGTTAATGCGCTCATACTTTTGCCCTCCGGCATAGTTGCCATGAGTCATAACATTGATGGCCTTGTTGAAACCTCCGCAAACCCCGGATATATTGAAAACGACGAAAATTATCTTATAATTCATTCCTCCGTGCGAAGCAGCGTCGGCAGCCGAAAAAGCGAGCTTGTGGAGCACTACGCCGCAATTGCAAGTCTTTGCGGCGGCGAAAGCAGCTGCTTCGGCGACTACCCGCAATGGGAATACAGAGCAAATTCGCCCCTGCGCGAGCTTGCAATGGACACCTACCGCGAGCTTTTCAAAAAGGAGCCGATTGCAACGGCACTCCATGCGGGACTTGAGTGTGGCTTTTTTGATATGCGAATAGAGGGGCTTGACCTAATCTCCTTCGGCCCCGACCAAAAAGGCGTCCATACTCCCGAGGAATGTGCAAATATAGCTTCAATCGAAAATGTCTGGAAGCTGATTTTGCGCCTACTCGAAAGGCTTGGAAGTAAATAAAATTCAGCACATTGGTTTCATCATTTAACACCGCGAAAGCCATGTTCATATTATTAAGGAGCCTCCGATTAAATCCCCGCACGTCCGGGCGGCAAATTTTCCGTCCGGATATCGACAAAAACCCTTGAAATACGTCAGTATTCCTGCGTGTTTTTGGCTCGCCGGACAGAAAATTCGCGCGCCAATCCATGTGACGGATTTAATCAGAGGTTCCTTAAAGTGTATGTCTTAGCGATTTGCATTGTTATCGGTGTCAACAATTCATTTTATTATGCAAAATGAGCAAAAATGACAAAATAACTTGCAAAGATGAAAATAGTGGCTTATAATAATTTCAATTTGAGAATTAGTTAGAGGTGTTTTTGATGAAAGAACTGTCGAGAATTGCAGCGGAGGTTCGTGCCTCCTCAACCCTTGCCGTTGATGCCCTTGCAAAGCAAATGCGGGCCGATGGACAGGATGTTATCGGCTTTGGAACGGGTGAGCCGGATTTTGACACTCCCGATAATATTAAGGAAGCCGCTGTCAAGGCAATTGCCGAGGGAAAAACAAAATACACGCCCGCAGCAGGCCTATTGGAGCTTCGCAAAGCTATCGCGACAAGGCTTATGGCAGATTATGGGCTTGATTACGATTTTACCCAAATAACCGTTGCCAGCGGTGCAAAGCACAGTGTCTATATTGCGCTTATGGCTCTGCTAAATCCCGGCGATGAAGTTATCCTGCCCGCCCCATATTGGGTCAGCTACTACGAAATGATTCACATGGCCGGCGGAAGACCCCTGATTGTCGAAGCAGGGGAGAAGCAGCACTTCAAAATCACCCCCGAGCAGCTCGAAAATGCAATTTGTAAAAAAACAAAGGTCTTTTTGCTCAATAACCCCTCCAACCCCACGGGAATGCTCTATACCCCCGAGGAGCTTGCGGCGCTTGCGGAGGTTTGCAAAAAACACGACCTCTACGTTATATCCGATGAAATTTACAGCACACTTGTGTATGACAACAAGGAATTTGTCAGCTTTGCGTCGCTCTCCGAGGATGCTTTTGAGCGCACCATCACAATAAATGGCGTTTCAAAAGCCTATGCAATGACAGGCTGGCGCATTGGCTATGCCGCCGCAAACAAAAAAATATCAAAAATAATGGCAAACTTCCTCAGCCACTCAACAGGTGCGCCCGGAACAATGAACCAATGCGCGGCAGTTGAAGCACTGCGAGGCCCGCAGGACGGCATTGAAGCAATGCGAAAAGTGTTTGAAGTCCGCCGCAACTACATTGTCGGCCGTATGAACGAAATTCCAAATGTTAGCTGCATCATGCCGGATGGCGCGTTCTACATTATGATGAACCTCGAAAAGCTCATTGGAAAAACGCTTGGCGGCAAGCTAATCGAAAATGACGATGATTTTGCGGTTTCATTTTTGGAGAAGGGGCTTGTTGCACTTGTGCCCTGCTCCGGCTTCGGAGCACCCGGCTTTGTCCGCTGGACATATGCCGCCTCAATGGAAAACATCCGCGAGGGATTGGACAGACTTGAAGCATTTTTAAAGAACGCATAAAACACCCGATATACCCCAATAAACGCAGGAGAAGGGACTGTTCATTCAATGAAAAACACCTATGAAAGCCCGCTGTGTTCACGCTATGCCAGCGACGAAATGCAGTACATTTTTTCTCCCGACAAAAAATTTACAACATGGCATAAGCTTTGGATTGCGCTTGCAAGAGCCGAAATGAAGCTTGGCTTGCCCGTAACGCAGGAGCAAATTTCCGAAATGGAATTACGGGCGGATGAAATAGATTACGAATATGCCGCAAAAATGGAAAAAGAGCTTCGCCACGATGTTATGGCGCACGTTCACACCTTTGGAAAGCAATGCCCCAAAGCAATGCCAATAATCCACCTCGGCGCAACAAGCTGCTACGTTGGCGACAACACCGACATTATCATCATGCGCGAGGGAATGCAGCTAATCCGCGCGGAGCTTGTCAATGTAATCGCGAGCCTTGCGGATTTTGCGGACAAATATAAGGCCTTGCCAACACTCGGCTTCACACATTTTCAGCCCGCACAGCTAACAACGGTCGGCAAGCGCGCCGCGCTTTGGATTAGCGACCTGCTTTTGGATCTTGACGAGCTTAACTACCGCATAAACAGCCTTCAGCTTCTCGGCTCAAAGGGCACAACAGGCACACAAGCAAGCTTTTTGGAGCTTTTTGACGGCGACAATGCCAAATGCGTAGAGCTTGAGCGCCTTATTGCGGAGGAAATGGGATTTAATTCCTGTGTCGCCGTTTCCGGTCAAACCTACTCCCGCAAAATTGACGCGGCTGTGCTCTCAACACTCTCGGGAATTGCTCAAAGTGCCGGCAAATTTGCAACCGATATGCGCTTGCTCTCCCACCTCAAGGAGCTTGAGGAGCCTTTTGAAGCTGCTCAAATCGGCTCGTCTGCAATGCCCTATAAGCGCAACCCCATGCGATGCGAGCGAATTTGTTCGCTTTCGCGCTATGTAATGGCGGATGCATTAAACCCCGCAATGACAGCCTACAATCAGTGGTTTGAGCGCACCTTGGACGACTCCGCAAACAAGCGGATTTCCGTTCCGGAGGCATTTCTTGCGGTGGACGCAATTTTAAATATCTACCAAAATGTCGCGTCCGGCATCCGAGTTTACGAAAAAGTAATTGAAAAGCACATCTCCGAGGAGCTTCCTTTTATGGCAACGGAAAACATAATGATGGACGCTGTCAAAAAAGGCGGAAACCGCCAGGAGCTTCACGAGCGCATCCGTGTCCACTCAATCGCCGCCGGTGCGGTTGTCAAGGAGCAGGGACTTCCAAACGACCTCATAAGCCGAATTGCCGCCGACCCGCTTTTCGAGCTGACAGAGCAGGAAATTTTAAGCTCCATGAACCCCAACGCCTATGTTGGCAGAGCGCCGCAGCAGGTAAGGGATTTTCTGAATACAGAGGTTCAGCCAATTTTGGAACGATATGCCGATTTAATATCAAAAAAAGGCTCAAAGCTAAAGGTCTAAAGGTCAACTTTTGCATCGGCCTGTTGAAAAATATGCGTTTCAACAGGTCGATGCTTTTTCAATTATTCAGTGGTTGACTTCCGCGTATTATGATTATATAATACAGGTTGTTTGCGAATAGGAGGATTACTGCACATATGAAAAAAACTGTCATTACTATTTCAGTAGTTGTACTACTGATAGCCCTGCTGCTGTTTGTGGCGCTCAATGGGCTAACCATCGGCTCTTTCAGCATCCCGAGTATGTCCGAGGGCATTTCTCTTGGTCTGGATCTCGTCGGTGGCTCCGAAATTGTCTACGAAGCGCAGATACCCGAGGGCGTTTCGGCGGAGGAAGTCAAGCAGGGGATGGAAACAGCAAATACAATGCTGCGTCAACGTCTTAACAACCTTGGCTACACCGAGGCAAATGTCTATCTTTCCGGCACAGACCGCGTAGTTGTCGAAATCCCGAATGTTTCCGATCCCGAGCAGGCTGTTCAAATGCTCGGAACCACAGCTCTTGTTCAATTCACCGATTTTGAGGATAACATAATTTTGGAGGGCGATGATATTGCCTCCGCCTCCGCAATGTATGGTGAAATTGACAACACAGGTGTTTCCAAATACTATGTATCCCTAAAGCTTTCGGAAAAGGGCTATGCAAAGTTTAAGGATGCAACCGCCGCCGTTGCAGGCTACCCCGAAGGCTCCAACTACCTTGCCATCAAGATGGACGGCGAGGTAATCAGCAAGCCCTTTGTCGAGTCCAAATACGCGGGCGTTGGCATCGATACCGACTCGCCAATGATAACGCTTGGTGACAACACCACCGTTGATTATGCGCAGTACCTTGCCGAAATCATCTCCGCAGGTCATATGCCCTTTGCCTTGAAGGAATCAAAGCTTCAGGCAGTCGGCGCAAGCCTTGGAGAAAAATCCCTAGAAACCAGTATTTTTGCAGGAATTATCGGCGTAATTCTCGTTATGATTTATATGCTCGTAGTCTACCGTATTCCCGGACTTGTAGCTGATATTGCACTTATGCTCTACATCAGCCTATTTATGGTAATTATGTCCGTCACGCATCTAAATCTAAGCCTGCCCGGAATTGCGGGTATCATCCTAACCGTCGGTATGGCGGTTGACGCGAATATCATCATCTATGAGCGCTTGCGTGAGGAGCTTCAATCCGGCAAAACACTGCGAAGCTCAATCAGCTCCGGCTTTAAAAGAGCCTATGCCGCAATCATAGACTCAAACGTAACAACAATCATAGCTGCGGCCGTGCTGTTGTGGCAGGGAACCGGAACAGTGCTTGGCTTCGCAAAAACGCTTATGATAGGCGTTATTTTGTCGATGATTTGTATGCTCATTGTCCCGAACCTTATCCTCACAAGTTTGGCAGCCGTCAACCACAAGAGCCTAAAAGCTTTTGGCGCATAAGGGGGAGGAAAATATTATGTTTGAAAAAGCAGCAAGCAAATTCAGCTTCGTCGGGCATTTCAAAGTGTTCGTTGTAATTTCCACCATTCTGTGCTCCATAGGCCTTGCGGGAATTATCCTAACATTTTTCAACGTGCCCGCGTTCAACCTCGACCTCGACTTTGTCGGCGGTGTTTCCATGGAAATGGAGCTTGGTACACCCGTAACGCGAGAGGTTCAGGAGAGCATCGAAAAAATTTATACCGATGTCGCCGGGGTTACGGCAAACGTAACAACCTCCGGTAACAGCGGTACTGCCGTAATCGTCAAAACCGTTGAAATTCCCAGCGAACAGCGCGAGGAAGTTTTCAACAAGGTTGCGGAGCTTTACGGTAAGGACAAAACAGTCCTGCTCAATTCGGGCTTTGTTTCCGCAAACGTCGGCAATGACCTCAAGCGCTCCGCGTTTTTGGCCTCTGCACTTGCGGCAGTCCTCATCCTCGTGTACATCAGCATTCGTTTCGAATTCCGCAGCGGACTTGCGGCAATAATCTGCCTTCTGCATGACGTTCTCGTTATGCTGAGCTTCTTCGTAATTTTCCGTATACCGATGAATATGACCTTCATCGCGGCGGCACTTACGATAATCGGTTATTCAATCAACGCGACCATAGTCGTGTTTGACCGCGTCCGTGAAAACTACAAGCGCCAGGGCAGCGGCGGCGACTTTTCTCTTGTCGTCGATAAAAGCATCTGGCAAACTATGCGACGTAGCATAGGAACAACCTTCACAACCTTGCTGCCGATAATCCTCATTTGTATTCTCGGCGTAACCTCCATCCGCATATTTGCACTGCCGCTTATGGTCGGCGTTCTTGCGGGCGGATATTCCTCCACCTGCATTGCAGGCCCTCTGTGGAACAAATTCAAGGGCATCGGCAAGGGCGGAAAATAAGTAACATTAAAAGACGCGGGGCGGATAACCGTCTCGCGTTTTTTGCATAGCGATTGCTTTAGTGCCATAATATAGGCATAGAGGTGATGGCTGTGTTTTTAACTGTGAACTTCAAGAAGTTCCTTTTTGGTTTTTTGCTCGCGGCAATTGTTGCTTTTGCAATTACATTTGTTCTGCTTTTTTCGGAAAAAGGTGATACCACCGTATCCTCCTTTGCGGAGCAGGAGGCGCCAATTCTTGTTATAGACCCGGGGCATGGCGGGGAGGACGGCGGCGCTGTTTCCGTTTGCGGAACACCGGAAAGCGGAATAAATCTTGACATTTCTCTCCGTATGGAAGTACTTTCGGACTTTATGGGGCTGCCCTGTGTGCTAACGCGCGAGGGCAATGCCATTGACTACCCCAAGGAAGCAAATACAGCGGCGCGCCGTAAGGTCTATGACCAAAAAGCCCGCATAAAGCTGATAAACGAAACACCGAACGCGGTACTGATAAGCGTTCACCAAAACTGCTTTCCGCATCGTGCGCCCCGAGGGCCGCAGACATTTTATGCAAAAACCGAAGGCAGCAGCGACCTTGCAATACTTGTGCAAAGTATAATGAACACGGCAATCTACCCCGAAAACCGCCGCATTGCCACGCCCGTTGCGCGAAACATTTACCTTATGAAAAATATCAGCTGTCCCGCTGTCTTGGCAGAATGTGGCTTCCTTTCAAATCCCGAGGAAGCAAAGCTTTTGGAAAGCGAAGGCTACCGCCTAAAAATTGCAGCGGCTCTGCTGTGCGGATATTTACAATTTTTGGATGACTATTAAATTTAGAGGTGCGAAATGAAAGCAAAAACAGTGTTTTTTTGTTCCGAATGTGGTTTTGAAACGCCAAAATGGGCAGGCCGTTGCACATCCTGTGGAGCGTGGAACACCATGACGGAGGCGCCGACAGAAATAAAATCCAAGAGCGGAACGTCTCTCGTTTCAAGCAGAGCAAGAAAGAATTTTCCCGAGCTGCTCAATGAGCTTGGGACGGAGGACGAGCTTCGCTTTACGACAGGCCTTTCCGAATTTGACCGCGTACTCGGCGGCGGAGCCGTGCGCGGCTCGCTTGTGCTTGTCGGCGGTGCTCCGGGCATAGGAAAATCAACACTGCTGCTTCAAATTTGCGGGCTTATGGGGGAAAACGAAAAAATCCTCTATGTGACAGGTGAGGAGAGCAAGCGCCAACTAAAAATGCGCGCAGAGCGCCTGGGCGTCAATTCGGACAAGCTCTATGTCCTTGCGGAAACCGACCTCTCCGAAACCGTCAATGCTGTTGAGGACATCAAGCCGGACGTTCTAATAATAGACTCCGTTCAAACCCTCTTTAACCCCGAGCTAACGGCAAGCCCCGGAAGCGTAACGCAGGTTAAGGACTGCACCATGACCATCATGCAGCTTTCGAAAACGACGGGGGTGACGGCCTTTGTCGTCGGTCACGTCAACAAGGAGGGGGCGATAGCGGGGCCAAAGGTGCTCGAGCACATGGTCGATTGTGTCCTCTATTTTGAGGGCGAGCGCAGTATGTCCTATCGAATTCTTCGTGCGGAAAAGAACCGCTTTGGTTCAACAAACGAAATAGGCGTGTTTGAAATGGCAAACAGCGGTCTGCGCGAGGTGAAAAACCCCTCCGAAATGCTTCTTTCCGGCAGACCGCAAAATAGCCCCGGCACCTGTGTTGCCTGCGTTATGGAGGGAACACGCCCAATTCTTGCGGAGGTTCAGGCACTTGTAACACCGAGCGGCTTCAATGTTGCGCGGCGAAACTCAAACGGAATTGACTACAACCGCACAACTCTTTTGCTTGCGGTTTTGGAAAAACGCGGCGGTATATCTGTCGGCGGGTGCGATGCCTACATAAACGTAATCGGCGGTCTTGAGCTTGACGAGCCGGCGGCAGACCTTGCAACAGTGCTTGCAATCGCCTCCAGCCACCGCGACATCCCAATAGGCAACGACCTTGCCGCCGTTGGCGAGGTGGGGTTAACGGGCGAAATACGCAGCGTCATGGCGCTCAATCAGCGCTTGGCGGAAATTTCGCGCCTTGGCTTTAAGCGCTGTGTTATCCCCGCACACATCCGCGATGAAGTCAAAGCTCCCGAGGGACTTGAATTGATTTCGGTAAAGAATATTAGGGAAGCAATTTCTCGCGTTATGGGAAACAAATAATCTCTACTGTGCGGAGCAAAAAACAAGAATGAAACAACTGATATAATCGAGTTTTTCCTTTATTTAGCAGACATTAAACAAAAACATGAGCCGCTTCTTTTAGTAGAAGTGGCTCATGTTTTTTTATTTGCAAATAAGCTCTTGGCAGGAGTAAAGTTATTTATTCATGATGTGCATATATTCATCGTAGCTGCACATACGGTCGATAATTCCGTCGTCGGTTATTTCGATTATGCGATTTGCGACGGTTTGGGTAAGCTGATGGTCATGGCTTGAGAAGATGATGTTGTATTCGAAAGCGTCCATGCCGTTGTTGAGAGCGGCTATGCTTTCAAGGTCGAGGTGGTTTGTCGGCTGGTCAAAGAGGAGCACATTCGCGCCGGATAGCATGATTTTACTCAGCATACAGCGAACCTTCTCGCCGCCGGAGAGAACCTTAACTTTTTTGTAAACGTCGTCATTGGAGAAGAGCATACGTCCCAAAAATGTGCGAAGGTAGCTTTCGCGCTTGTCGTCGGAAAATTGACGCATCCAGTCCATGATGTCATAATCGCAGTCGTCAAAATAGACGCCGTTGTCCTTTGGAAAATAGGCTTGAGTTGTGGAAACGCCCCACTTGACTTCGCCCTCGTCCGGCTCCATCTCGCCGGATAAAATCTTAAACAGGGTGGTAATTGCGTTTTCGTTTTTGCTGAGAATTGCAATTTTGTCGTCCTTGCCCATGATGAAATTGACCTTGTTCAGAACCTTTACGCCGTCAATTGTTTTGGAAAGGTCTGTGACAAAGAGCCTATCCTTGCCCGGCTCACGCTCTGCCTTAAAGCCAACCCAAGGGTAGCGGCGGGAGGAGGCAGGCATTTCCTCAATTGTAAGCTTGTCAATGAGCTTTCTGCGGCTTGTTGCTTGGCGTGATTTTGATTTGTTCGCTGAAAAACGCGCAACAAAGGCTTGCAGCTCCAATATTTTTTGTTCGGACTTTTTGTTCTGATCCTTCATCAAGCGCTGCATAAGCTGGCTGGATTCGTACCAAAAGTCGTAGTTGCCGACATACATTCTGATTTTGCCGAAGTCAATATCGACAATGTGCGTGCAGACGGTGTTGAGGAAATAGCGGTCATGCGATACGACCAAAACGGTGCCGGAGTAGTCGAGGAGAAAGTCCTCAAGCCAAACAACGGAGGCGAGGTCGAGGTTGTTCGTAGGCTCGTCCAAAAGGATGATATCAGGGTGACCGAAAAGTGCCTGAGCAAGCAGAACCTTGACCTTTTGGCGGCCTTCAAGCTCCGACATTCCGGAATAATGCAGGTCGGTTGATATGCCAAGACCCTGCAAAATGCGGGAGGCCTCACTTTCGGATTCCCAACCGCCAAGCTCGGCGTATTCTTCCTCAAGCTCGGCTGCGCGAATACCATCGGCATCGGAAAAATCTTCCTTGTTGTAAATTTCGTCCTTTTCAAGACCGCAGTCGTAAAGGCGTTTGTTGCCCATAACAACAGTGTTCATTACGGTAAATTCATCGTACATATTTTGGTTCTGCTTTAGCACGGACATACGGCGCTTTTTGTCTATGTGGACTCCGCCCTCAAAGGTGTCAAGGTCGCCGGAAAGTATGCGAAGGAAGGTGGATTTACCGGCGCCGTTTGCACCGATGATGCCGTAGCAGTTGCCTGCAACGAACTGGAGGTCAACGCGGTCGAACAGCTTTTGACCGCCGAATTGCAGAGAGAGATTTTCGACTGTTATCATTCATTAGCTCCTTGTAAGTGTATGTGTTGATTAAAGATTATTTGAAAGCTTGCGCTATTTTTAGAAGTTTTCTTTTACATATGGAATACGGCTGAGGGCAAAGAACAGGGCGGTTCCGGCAGTTGCGCCGAATACGGCTTGAACGCAGTTTCCGGGAATTTCCGCCAATGCACCCATACCGACACCGAGGAAGGTTGCTGTAAAGGCAAAGTAGCCGACAATCATTATAATTTCCGCGAGAACACTGCCCAATATTGCGGGAAAAACTCGCTTGTTATCCTTTGCTTTGCGCAAAATTATGCCGGCAACAAGCGCCATCAGACCCTTAATTATGAGTGTTGCGGGGGCATAGAGAATGTATCCCGCAAAAATATCCGCAAGCGCGGAGCCAAGTCCCGCCGCAAGCGCACCCCAAACGGGGCCGAGAAAAAATGCACCTAAGATTACAAGAGCATCGCCCGCGTTTAGATAGCCGCCGGTGGGGGAGGGGATTTGTATTACCATTGTTGCAACTGTTGTGAGCGCTGTGAAGAGTGCCGCCCAGACGAGCTTACGGACTTTTGAATTTGCCATTTTTAAGATTCTCTTTTCAAGTTGGGATAAATATTTGTTGGGGAAGATTTTGTGATACGGATTGCGGCGGTTGCAATGCCGGCAAGGATGAAGTAGGCGAAGAACACGCGGGGGTAGTACCAGACATATTCAACGCTAAATATGAAAGCAATGCCGATTAGACTCGAGAGCGCCGCGATAAGGATGAGCTTAATTTCCTTGCTGTTGCTGCGGACAATGGCGCAGGCGGAGTCCTTCCAAAGACGGAGCATAAACCACATAAATGAGAAGAAGCCGAGGACACCTAGCTCAATTATAAGCTCCATGTAAACCATGTGACTGTGCGGTGCGCCGATCTTTGCCAAATGGTGGGCATAGTCGGGGTAGACAACAGCGAAGCTGTCCGGCCCCAAGCCAATACCTGTTGCGAAGAAATCGCGAACCATTTGAATTCCACCGGACCAAACATAAATTCGGAACATATTGGAGGTGTCGTCGGAGTTGAAAAGGCTGAAAATTCGCGTCATAACACTGTCCGGCAAAAAGGGAATTGCCGCGATACAGACGAGGAAAAACGCGGGGATAAGCTTTTTGTTTGCAAAGTAAACGAAAACAATGCAGGCGAGAAGCATCGAAACCCAGCCGGAGCGTGAATAGGTCATGAGCAGTGCCAAGGCGGGGAGTGCAATGCCCATGCAAAGCGGAATTTTGAGCCATGTGCGCTTGACATTTATGGCAAAAGCTGCGGCAAGAGGCGTCATAAGCACCAAAAATTCGGCGTAGTTGTTGGGATTGCCCATGGTGCCGTAAACTCGACCGGGAACGCCCTTGTTTATGGCAAGGTCAGTTAGGCTAGCGCTTACCTGAACGCCTGTAATGCGCTGATAAACCGCAAAAAGTGCGGAGAAAATGACCGCGATGTATATGAAGCCCAAAAGCTTCATCATGCGTTCCTTGGTTGTGATATCCGCCGCGATTAGGTAGAGGAGAAGCAGGGAGGTTACATAAAAGAGGAACACGCGGAAGGTGTCGCCTCTTGCAAAGCTGAACGCGATGGAAAACACGCAGGCAATGGCAAACAGCAATATGGGCAGCCCCATATCGTGGAGGTAATAGAGCTTTCTTGAGCCGGCGGATACTTTTAAAATGAACAGCACAAAAAGCCCCAGTGTTGCAACAAAGGCGAGAGGGTTTGCCCAATAGTCGTGCGGAACAATGAACATCAGGCATATGAAGCCCGCCAAAAGAGTTTCATAATTTAGAAAAAACGAGGTTTTTATGAAGCGGTTTGCGAACGCCGCGGAAACACTGCCCCTTGCCGCCCTGCGTATTGCCGAGATGATATGCCCGAAAAACCAAGTTATACCATCAAAAATCGCCTTAAAAACACGAGCAAAAACGGACTTTTCATAAATTTGCTCAACGCGGCTTTCGCGGACGAACCAGTGAATTATTGTACTGTTTGCGAAAGCACGGCTGAAAGCGCGGAAAAATGTTTGCAGGATGGCAAACACTTGGCTTTGCAGCCAGATATTATAGGTTTTTCCAAGAACACTTGATGAAAGCACAAGAGCCACCCACTTTCTTAATATTTGAGATTTGCGGCGTAGATGGGTATGAGAGAAGCCCCATTTTCATTAAGCAGCGGGTGCAATTGCGCTGATTTTTAGGTATAGCTTTGCCTGTCCGGCGAAAATGGTGATGGTGTGACCAACACCGTAGAGAACACCGCCTATGGTTGCGCCGTGCTCCGAAAGCTCCGCCTGTCCCGTGATGGTAAGCTCCAGAGATTTGTGACCAATTCTTGTGACATTTTTAATTTCGCCGTCCGTGTCGGTTTCGTAGCCCACAGGCTCACCGACCGTAAAGCTTTGAACTGTACCAAGGGTAACGTCCTCTGTGTGATCAAGGACGCTTGTGCCTTCTTTTAAGTTTTCAATAACAAAATCGGGGACTTCATCGGCATAAAAGCTCATGGTCATGGGAGAGAGCTTGTCGGCGTCATCGTTTCCGCCAAAGACTTTAAGCGCAACAAAGGCTCCAAGTGCAAGAATTACAAGGATAATGAGGAGGTCGATAAGGTTGATTTTTCCAAATAGTTTTCCGTTTTCGTCAATCATTTTTCATATTCCCTTTCTCTGCTGAAATTAGTTGTAGGCTTGAAAAACATCGTTCGCAAGCTTCGTTAGGTCGAAATATTTCTCGATTTTTTCGGTTGCGGCAGCGGCAAATTTTTCGTGCAGCTCAGGCTCGTCCATTAGACGAAGAATGCTGTTTGAAAAGCCGGAAACATTGCCATAGGGGAGAACATAGCCACATTGAAGCCTTGTTTCCGCAAGGTCGCGGTTGCCGCCAACATCGGTGACGACAAGCGGCAGTCCGGCATTCATGGCTTCAAGGATTGCAAAGCTCATGGCTTCGTTGCAGCTTGAGGTGTTGAGGTAGATATCGGAGCCGAGGAGAATGTCGTGGGTGTCGGTGCGGTAGCCCAAAAGACGGCAGTTTTCCTCAAGATGAAGGTCAGAAACACGTTTTTTCGTTTCGTCAAAAAGTTCGCCATCGCCGCAGATGAGGCAACAGAATGGGCGATTTGTTTTGGTTTTAAGCAAGGATAGGGAGTCTAGCAAAAAATCAAGACCCTTTTCGGGGGCAAAGCGCGCCAAAATTGTCATAATGAAGCAATCGTCGGGTAAATTTAGTGACTTGCGAATTGCATTGGATTTCAAGGGTACACCGGCGGGTTCAATACCGTTAAAGATGACTGAGATTTTGTCCGCTGCGACACCATTTTCAATCATAATTTCGCGCCCCTCGTTACATACGGCGATTATGCTGTGATTTTTGGGCGAAAAATGCTTGTTAATGCGCCGCCAGATAAAGCCTGAAGCGCCGCTCAAACGGAGGGTAAGGTGGTTAGTCATTACGACGCGGGGCTTGTCATAATGGCGCTTTGAGAGCAGTGCGACAAGATTTTCTCGGGGATACTGGGCGTGAATAACGTCGATATTATTTGCACGGCAATACTCAGCAAGCTTTTTTGCGGCAGAGAGCATTGCAAGCTTGCCCATGTCGAGCTGAAGCGAGGGAACCTTGGCTCGAAGCAGCTTTTCGGAAAGCTCACCTGCAATATTATAGACAAAAAATGGTTTAATTTTTTGTTTTCCGAGGATACGGATTAGATTTTCAACGTATTTTTCGGTGCCGGCTTTACCGGCAAAATTTATAAGGTATAGAACATTCAAGCGAATATCACTCCTTTAAATGGCAAAGCATACTACCGTGTAAGTATACAACAAATCTGTAGTGCAAGTCAATACCGCAGAAAAAGCCCGCCGCACTCATGAACCTGAGCACGACGGGCAAAATGTTATCATCCGCCGAGATATGCTTTTTTCACATCGTCGTTGTTGAGCAAATCACTGGCCTTTGCGGAGGTGACAATTTTTCCTGTTTCCAAAACATAGCCCCTGTCGGCAATTGAGAGAGCCATTTGAGCATTTTGTTCAACCAGAAGTATTGTGGTTCCCGCTTGGTTAAGCTCTGTGATTATGTCGAAAATTTGTTCGACAAGCAGGGGGGCAAGACCCATTGAAGGCTCGTCCAGCATTAGAAGCTCGGGCTTTGACATGAGTGCGCGACCCATTGCAAGCATTTGCTGTTCGCCGCCGGAAAGTGTGCCGGCAACCTGCTTACGGCGTTCCTTTAGACGGGGAAAACGCTCGAAAACATTTTCCATAGAATCGTTAACCTCGCTGTTGCGGCGTGTATATGCGCCCATTTCAAGGTTTTCCTGGACGCTCATGTTAAGGAAAACACGGCGACCCTCGGGAACCTGAGCAAGCCCGGCGGCAACAATTTTGTGAGGAAGAACGCCGCTTATTGTTTTGTCGAGAAAGGTGACAGAGCCTGTTTTGCTCTTGAGAAGTCCCGAAACCGTGTTGAGGATTGAGGATTTTCCTGCACCGTTTGCGCCGATTAGGGTGACGATTTCGCCCTTTTTGACCTCGAAGGAAACGCCCTTTATGGCGTGGATACTTCCGTAATAGACATTGATGTCATTGACTTTAAGCATACGTCAGTCCTCCTTCTTCTTGCCGAGATAGGCTTCAATAACCTGCGGGTTTGCCTGAATGGATTCGGGCGAACCTTTTGCAATTACCTTGCCGTAGTTGAGAACGCAGATGCCTTCGCAGATGCCCATTACAAGGCTCATATCGTGCTCGATGAGCATAATGGCAATTTGGAAGGTGTCGCGGATTTTTTGGATGTTTTCCATCAGCTCGCCCGTTTCGGAGGGGTTCATGCCCGCCGCGGGTTCGTCCAACAGAAGAAGTGAGGGATTGGTGCCGAGGGCACGGACGATTTCAAGCCTGCGCTGTGCGCCATAGGGGAGAGAGCCGGCTTTTGAAGCCCACATATCCTGCATATCAAAGATTGAAAGCAGCTCTAAGGCGCGTTGCTTTGCAATTTTTTCGGCACGCCAATAGGTGGGGAAACGCAAAATAGCACCGGGGAGGTGGTAGTCCATTTCGTTGTGCAAACCGATTAGGACGTTATCGAGCACGGTTAAATCCTTGAACAAACGAATATTCTGAAAAGTTCTGGCAATTCCAAGCTTGTTGACTTGGATGGTGTTCATACCCGCCGTGTCCATTCCACCAAGCATGATGGTGCCGCGAGTGGGCTGATAGACCTTTGTAAGCAGGTTGAAAACCGTTGTTTTTCCCGCGCCGTTCGGACCGATTAGTCCGGCGATTTCGGTGCGGCCGATTGCCATGTTGAAGTCGTCAACAGCTGTTAAGCCGCCAAAGTCTATGCCGAGGTGACTGACCTCCAAGATTGGGGTTTTGTCAACATCGCGCTCGGGGATGATGTTCGGAGAGGGAACGGGGACAAGATTAACGGGGGTTCTTTCAAACTTTGCCATTTTATTTATCCCCCTTTTTCTTTGAATTGCTCTTGGTTTTGGCGGTGGATTTTTGCTTTTTCGTATCTGTTACGGCGGGAACATCCTTCTTTTTCCCGATGTTCTTGATTTTTATGCCAAGCTTTTCGAGTAGGTGAGAGAGGGAGAAATCATAAGTTCCCATAAGGCCGGAGGGCTTGAAAATCATTACGATTACAAGAACAAGCGAATAGGCAACCATGCGGTAGTCCGCAACGCTGCGAAGCATTTCGGGCAAGGCTGTTAGAACGCCTGCACTCAAAACGCTGCCGAACATACTGCCCATGCCGCCAAGAACGACCATGACGAGTATTTCGATGGATTTCATAAATCCAAAGCCGGAGGGGCTGAGGATGCCGATATAGCCCGCGTAAAGTCCACCGGCAATACCGGCAAAAAATGCGGACATAACAAAGCCGAGGGTTTTGTAATAGGTGGTGTTAACGCCGCAGGATTCGGCGGCAATTTCGTTTTCACGGATGGATAAAATTGCTCTGCCGTGGCGGGATTTCATCATGGTGTGAATGACAAAGCAGGTAATTCCAACGAAAATATAGGTGTTTAAAAATGTTGTGGTCATGGGGATTTTTTGCAGACCTGCCGCGCCGTTTGTGAGCTTAAAGCCAATGACGTTATCGATGTTAAGCAGGACAACGCGTATAATTTCGCCAAAGCCGAGGGTTAGGATGGCGAGATAGTCGCCCTTTAGACGGAGTGCGGGAATGCCTATAAGCAAGCCAAACACAGCCGCAACAATACCGCCGGCTATGAGGGCGAGAGGAAATCCGATGGTAAGCGCGTTGGGGTTTGCGGCAACCATTTCGGAGCTTGCAAGAGATTTCATGATAATTGCGGAGGTGTATGCACCGACAGCCATAAAGCCCGCGTGTCCAAGCGGAAGCTGACCTAAATAGCCGGTTGCGACGTTTAGTGAAACAGCGAGGATTATGTTGATGCCGATTAGGCAAATTACACCGGAATAATAGGGAGGAATGGTGCCGCCTGTGATGAGGGCGTTGACACCAAAAATGAAAGCCGCGAAAAGTACAATGTTTATAATGTATCTGAGCGGCATTGGGATGATATTTTTCTCAGTTTTTATCATATTGTGCCCCCTAAACCTTTTCATTTATCGTCTTGCCCATAATACCGGTGGGCTTGAAGATAAGCACAAGAATGAGGATGGCAAACACAACGCCGTCCTTCCAGACGGAAAGACCGACAGCTGAAACAACCGCTTCGGCAATGCCTATGCAGAAGCCGCCAATCATAGCGCCGGGGATTGAACCGATACCGCCGAGAACTGCGGCAACAAAGGCTTTAAGTCCGAGCATTGAGCCCATCATCGGGGAGGCCTGTGGGTAGGCGCAGCAATAGAGGATTGAGCCTATTCCGGCAAGCGCACTTCCGACAGCGAAGGTGAAGCTAACCGTGCGGTTTACACTGATACCCATGAGCTGAGCCGCGCCCATGTCCTCGGAAACAGCTCGCATCGCCTTGCCCATTTTTGTTTTTTTGACAAGAAAGGTTAGCGCTATCATGGAAACAATGGAAACTACAATGGTTATCATTGCGGTAAAGCTGATGTGCTGACCGCCAATTTCGAGTGCGGGGCCGGAGATGATGGGGGGCACGCGCACGGAGCCGGCACCAAATATTAGTTGAGCCAGATTTTCCAAAAGGAATGAAATACCAATGGCTGTAATGAGCAATGAAATTCTTGGAGAGGAACGAAGCGGTGTGTAGGCCACCTTTTCGATAACTACGCCAAGCAGGGTACAGGCAACTATTGCGAGAATTATTGCTATTATCGGATTTAACGCAAGACGGGTCATTGCAAGCCATGCGACATAAGCGCCGACCATTATGACATCTCCGTGGGCGAAGTTCAGCAGCATGATAATTCCGTAGACCATGCTGTATCCAAGGGCAATCAAGGCATAAACGCTGCCCGACTGCAGACCGTTGATAAGTTGGTTTATTACCAGGGACATATCCTGTCGTCCTCTCTTTATTCAAAGTTTACCGCAGGCGGCCAATGGCTGACTTAAACCGGAGGACACTTAAAAGTTTGAGCCACCCATAGGACGTCCGCGTGTGAAAGCGGACTAAAATGTTGTTACTTCAATATGCACTTTTGTGCGGGGAGAAAAACTCCCCGCACATAGTTTTAATTTTGGGTTGTAGCTTAGAAGTTTTCAACGAAGACTTCGTTGCCGCCCTCAAGCTTCATGATAACAGCATCCTTAACGGGGTTGTTATACTTATCAAAGGTGTAGCCTGCGCTGGTGATGCACTCAAGGTCTGTGCTCTTGTCGCGGATTGCATCAATAACGGCCTGCTTGTATTCGTCGGTTCCGGCTTTAAGTCCGGCTTCCTCTGCAACAGAAATGGCGTTGCACATAACAACAGCGGCGTCATATGCGGTTGCTGCAAACATATTGAGAGTTTCTGCGCCGTATTTTTCGGTGTATTCGGCTTCAAAAGCCTTAACAGCATCGGTGCTTCCGGGAGCGTAACCGGAGCAGTAGATGGTTCCTTCAAGGTCTGCTGCGGTTCCAAAGCCCTTAACGCCGCTCATGCCGTCGCCGCCAAGGAAGGTTCCCTTAACGCCAACTTCGCGTGCCTGAGTGATGATAAGACCGTTGTCCTCGTAGTAGTTGGGGCAGAAGATGACGTCGGGCTTTTTGGAGCTGATTGTGGTGAGCTGGCTCTTGAAGTCAACATCGCCGGTTGCATAGCCCTCTTCGGCTACGACTTCAATGCCAAGTGTTTTGCACTGTGCTGTGAAAGCGTCTTTAAGACCAACAGCGTAGTCGTTGCCGGTTTCATAAAGGACAGCAGCGGTTTTTGCGCTAAGCTTTTCGGAAGCATACTTTGCCATTTTTTCGCCCTGGAAGGGGTCGATAAAGCAGGTGCGGAATACGTTTCCGTAAACGGTGTCGGAATCTGCATCGTAGGTAACAGCGGTTGCTGTTGCGCTGGGGGTGATCATGGGCATATTGATTTTGATTGCTTCGCCGGCAACAGCAATTGTGTTGCTGGTGAGGACATCGCCGATGAGGGCTGTTATGCCATCGCCGACTGCACGCTTGAAGGCACTGACGGCTTCTGCGTTGTCGCCCTTGTTGTCATACTTGACAATTTCGATTTGCTTGCCGTTAATGCCGCCGTTGGCATTGACTTGGTCAATGTAGATGGTAGCACCATTAAGAACGCCAAGACCATACTGGGCATTCTCGCCGGTGTGGCAGCCTGTGATACCAATTTTGATTGTATCACCTGCAGGCTTTGCGGCAGGTTCTTTTTCTGCAGTGGTGTCGCCCTCTGCAGGGGATGTTTCGGGTTTTGCAGGTGTTTTGCTGCAAGCCGCGAAGCAACCGAGCATGAGGATGAGAGTAAGTGCAATGCTCAAAAACTTTTTCATGTTCGTTCCTCCTAAAAATGTGTTATGTAGGTTTATACAAAAAACGACCTCGCAAGAAAGCGAAGCCATCTTGAGTAACATATGGAAAACCGAATAATTATTCTCTCGATTTATTATTAGTATTTTAAATCTTTATCACAATAAAGTCAATAGGTTATGTAGCCTTAATTAAATGTAAATTGATATGTATGATTTAGTCATTTCGTATGAAAACAGGAGGTATTCATTTAAATATAACGCGAATACAGGGGACTTTGCCATTAAAACAACTGCATAAGCGGAGTATTAAGAAAAATAAATTGTGCAAACTGCCACTTTCATATTTTCCGCGTATGTGTTAAAATCTCAATAATAATATTTTTTGGAGATAACAATGAATTACACCCAACAAAAAACTCATGCTTCCTTTATATTTACATTTTGCTTTACCGGCTTTGGTTTTGGTAAGGCTTGTTTGAGTTTGTCCGATAAAGGGTGAAATGTTTTGTGTTAAGCGAAATAATTTTTAAGCCCCGCGGCAAACTCGCTGCGGGGCTTTTTCTTATCCTTTGTGCACATTGGAGTTGCCGTCACGCCCAACAAAGAAAGCAACTGTGCGGAATAAGCCGACAGATGCAAAAAGGCGCTGTGCTTTTTCATAAATCAAAAAACCACAGCAATTTGCAAATGAATATTATTCATGCTATTGTGACCAATATTCAATATGCCGGCGCGTGTCGGCAAGGAGAGTATACATTATAATAAAGTCGTTTGCACAGAGAGAAGGGAAAAGCTTGAAGGCAATTATAAAAAACGGAACACTGTGCGGAAAAATCAGCGCACCTCCGTCAAAGTCATATGCCCACCGCGCATTGGTTTGCGCCGCGCTGGCGGATGCTCCGACGAAAATAGCTCTTTCGGAATTATGTAATGACACGAGAGCAACCTTAGCCTGCATCACGGCGATGGGCGCGGAGGTTTCGCAAACGGACACCGGCTTTGCAATTAGTCCCATCAAGCCGCCGGGCGGCAATGTGCGGCTCGATTGTCAAGACAGCGGCGCAACTCTCCGATTTTTGCTCCCTGTTGCGATGGCAATTTCGGGAGAATACAATTTTTGCGGTTCAGAACAGCTTTCAAAGCGTCCCATAGCCCCGCTCGTTTCCGCTATGAAAAAAAACGGAGTCGTTTTTGATGCGGAAGCGCTGCCGCTTTCCGTTTCCGGAGTTTTAACGGCGGGAACCTTTGAAATTGCGGGAGATATCAGCTCACAGCTTATTTCGGGACTCTTGCTTGCCCTGCCGCTTTTGAGCGGTGACAGCGAAATCGTTCTTAAAAGTCCGCTCCGCTCTGCGCCATACATTGAAATGACGCTTGACATTATGCGCATTTTCGGTGTAAAGTCGGAAAAAACCTCAAGCGGATTTTTTGTTCGCGGCGGGCAGAGCTATCATTCGCCGGGTAATATTACGGTTGAGGGCGATTGGTCGGGAGCCGCATTTTTCCTTGCGGCGGGTGCTCTCGGCGGGGAGGTTTCGGTTTCAAATTTGCAGACGAGCTCAAAGCAGGCGGATGTTGCGATTATTGAGCTTTTGCGGCGCTTTGGCGCAGAGCCGATTATTGAAAATGACAGCGTTTCTGTAAAAGCTTCATCACTGCACGGCTGTGATATCGACCTATCAAACAGCCCCGATCTCTTTCCGATTTTGTCCGTTCTGGGCACGGCTGCGGAGGGAAGAACAAGGCTTTTAAATTGCGCATCACAGCGATTTAAGGAGAGCGACAGGCTTTTTTCCTGCGCGGCAATGGTAAATTCCTTGGGCGGCAGAGCTTTTGAGCATGGAGAAAGCTTGGAGCTTTTTGGAACAGCACTCAATGGCGGCACTGTGAATTCCTTTGCCGACCACCGTGTTGCAATGTCCGCCGCGATTGCCGCCTGCGCCTGTGCGGGAAAAACGGAAATTATCGGCGCGGAAGCAATAAATAAATCATATCCCGCCTTTTTTGAGGATTTTTTAAAACTGGGCGGCAGAATGAAAACAGTTGATTTGGAGGAAAACCAATTTGGAGCTTGAGGAAATACGACATGAAATTGACAAAATAGATGACGAGCTGCTGGCGCTCTTTTTGCGCCGCATGGGGCTTTCCAAGCAGGCATTGGAGCAGAAAAAGCTTAAAGGAACACCTGTTTGGGACTTCTCCCGCGAGGGCGAGATTTTGGATGCAATTTCGGCAAAAAGCGGGGAATTAAGCGAATATTCGCGCAGGCTTTTTGGCGAAATTATTTCGATTAGCCGCGACTATCAACATAAGCGCGAGCACGAAGCCTTTGAAGCCGCGGGCGGCGCTGAGGATACAAACATTGTTCTTGTCGGAATGCCGGGGAGCGGAAAAACCACAATAGGCTCCGCAATTGCGGCAAAAACCGGTCGAATGTTTATAGACATTGATGTTGAGCTGGCGCGATGCGTCGGAAAACCAATTCCTCAGATTTTCGCGGAGGACGGCGAGCCTTTCTTCCGTGATGCGGAACGCGCGGAGATTATCAAGGCGGGCAAGCTTCACGGCGTTGTTATTGCAACCGGCGGCGGCTCGGTGCTTGACAAACGAAATTTTCCTCCGCTCCACCAAGGCGGGCGCATTTATCAGCTTTGCAGGCGGCTTGAGCTGCTTGAACTTGATGGCAGACCTCTTTCAAAAAGCCCCGAGGCGCTTGCAAAAATGGAAAAAGACCGTGCTCCAATGTATGCGGCCTTTGCGGATTTGTCGGTTGATAACAACGGCACGATTGACAACGCGGTAAGCGCAATTTTAGACGATTACCTCAAAAACAGCAAAACTTAAAATTATTTTGACAGCTTACTTTTCTGCTGATACAATCAACGGAAAGTGTGCATACAAACACTAATCAGAGAAGAAGGAATGGCTATGTATCACTATTACAACAAGGCGGCCGAAACCATGCCGCGCGAACAGCTCCGAGAACTGCAAAGCGAAAGACTCTGCGAGATGGTTAAAAGAGTCTATGAAAATGTTCCGCTCTATCGCGAAAGATTTGACGAAATCGGACTTCGACCCGAGGACATTCGCTCAATTGACGATATCACAAAGCTTCCGTTTACAAACAAGCAGGACTTGCGCGACAATTATCCGTTTGGACTTTTCGCTGTGCCAATGGAGGATATTGTGCGGCTCCACGCTTCCTCCGGAACGACAGGCAAGCAGACCGTTGTTGGCTACACCGCAAACGACCTCAAGCTTTGGGGCGAGGTCATGGCGAGAACTCTGGGCGCCGGCGGAGTTACAAAATCCGACATTGGCCACATAAGCTATGGCTACGGCCTGTTCACAGGCGGCATGGGCGGCGGACTCGGCTCCGAAACACTGGGCTGTGCAACAATCCCCGCGTCCACAGGCAACACTCGCCGTCAGGTCACAATCATGCAGGATTTTAAGCCGACATTTCTTCTTGCAACACCCTCCTATGCGCTCACAATTGCCGAGTTCATGGAAACAAACGGCATTTCAATTGAAAGCTTAAATCTACACGCGGGATTTTTCGGTGCCGAGCCATGGACAGAAAGTATGCGCCGCGAAATTGAAGCACTTCTGCACATCAAGGCATATGACATCTACGGACTGTCCGAGGTAATAGGTCCGGGCGTTGCCTATGAATGCGAATGCCAACACGGGCTTCATGTTAACGAGGATCATTTCTTCCTTGAAATCATCGACCCCGAAACCCTAAAGCCAGTACCCGACGGTACGGAGGGCGAAATCGTTTTCACCTGCTTCACGAAGGAAGCACTCCCGCTTGTTCGCTACCGCACGCACGATATAGGCATGAGAATGACAGGCGAATGTGAATGCGGGCGCACACTTGTTCGTATGATGAAGCCCACGGGCCGCACGGACGATATGCTCATAATCCGCGGCGTAAATGTATTCCCCTCACAAATTGAATCCGTTCTCATGGGAATTGACGGCGTTGCGCCGTTCTTCCAGATGATAGTTGAGCGCGAGGGTAATCTTGATAGATTAACAGTGCTTGTTGAGCTGACAGAGGAAACCTTTACGGACGAGGTTCGAATTTTGGAAGCAATGTCAAAAAAAGCAACAGAGGCTATTCACTCGGTTTTGGGAATTGCCGCAAAGGTAAGGCTCGTTGCACCAAAGAGCATTGAACGCTTTGAGGGCAAAGCAAAGCGCGTAATAGACAAGCGCGAACAAGTAAATTATTAGGAGGCTAACCATGTTATTAAAACAAATCTCGGTTTTTGCCGAAAATCGCTATGGTGCCATCAAGGAAATTACAGGTGTCCTTTTTAATGCAGGCGTTAATATCCGCGCGCTTTCAATTGCGGACACCACAGATTTTGGCATTATTCGCCTAATTGTGGACAAACGTAAGGAAGCGCTCACAGCACTTCGCGACAACGGAAACACCGTCATCGAAAACGACGTTGTTGCTCTTGCGGTTGACGATGCGCCCGGCTCCTTCCACAACGCATTGTCCGCACTGACGGACAGCAACATTATGGTTGAATACAGCTACGGCTTTGTTTCTCCCGTTGGCGGAGGGGCAACAATTATCCTAAAATGCGACGACCAAGAAAAAGCTCTCGGATGCCTTACAGCCAAAGGCTTTAAGCTGCTTACGGCGGATGACATCAAGTTTGAATAAGCCCCAATTTTTTTAAAACAGCAAATAAACCACTTTGCAGCCGTCACCCAAATTGTTGGGTGGCGGCTGCTTGGCAGATTGCTATTGACAGTTAACAGTAATAGTCATATACTTTATATATAAATTGCAACAAACAGTTAGGCGAAATATGTCATATTATACATATTTTAACAGTGCCTTGGAGCATTTCAAAAATAATTATTTTGGAAGGGTGCAAAGACATGAATATCCAAACGCCGAAACCCAAGAAAAAGTTCACTTTTCAAACGAAGCTAACATTAAACCTCTGCGTGTGCTTAACAGTAATAGTAGCGGTATTTTTCACAATCCTATTCCTTGTATTTATAAAAATAATGTACGAGGGTATGAACGAGGAGCTTAAACTTAAAGCCGATATTATTTCATCCGGATTTCAAAATTCCATAAGCGATGTCACGGACGACATGGGCAATTTCATCTATAATCTCGAACAAAATACAGAGCAGACAGAAGCTTCATATAAATCCGCCTTGGACGCAAAAAAAGCCGGAATTTCCAATGAAAGCATTATGGCACTTTACATTGCCTATGGCGATACAAACCGCTTTTATGACGCTTTTGGTTTTAAGCCGACTGTGGACTACAACATCAAAAGCCGTCCATGGTATTCAAACGCCATTAGCTCCGGTAAGCAGGAGATGACGACATATTTTGATGCAAATACCGGAGAGTATATCATAACAGTATCACAAAAGGTCAAAACAGAAGATGGCTCCAATGCTGTAATTGCAGTGGATTTTGGAATAAACAACTTTTTAAATGCCTTGAAAACCGATGGAGCCGACGAATATTTCTTCGTTACGGACTCCCAAAATAACATCATATTCCACCGCAATGCGGAGTTTGCGCCGAGCAAGGGTAGCGTAAAAACCTTAACCGAAGCCTTCCCCGACTACGCAAAGCTTACGGAAGCAAATTCAGATCCCGAAAAAATTATTAAAATCAAGGATTACACCGGAAAGGCATCCCTGTTTGTTTCAAGAAATGTTCCCAACGGCAGCTTCACGGTTTACAATGCTGTTGAAAAAGGCAGAGTTGTAGAGCGAGCTGTCAAAATTCTGCTCTATGGAGTTGGCGTTTTCGTTGTTCTTATGGGAATAGCGGCGGCGTTTTTCATACATACACTTCGAAAAATTTCAAGTCAAGTGCTCTCAATGGCTGACAACATTGGCGACATGACAAACGGAAGCTTCGACATCACGACAACCTCGGTTGAGGACAGTAGCGTTCAGGAAATCGCAACACTCAGTACGCAGGTTTCGTCGTTTGCGAACGATATGCGGCTCATTATTGACGATATGATTTTGGAACTTGAGGCTATTGGCGATGGTGACTTTACGGTTAGCAGCAAGGCGCTTGAGCTGTATGTCGGTGATTTCATTCCGCTTGCGCAGGCAATGCAAAAAATATTAGACAAGCTTTCCGTAACCTTCGAACAAATCAATCAAGCCGCCGAGGGCGTGTTTGGCGGAGCCGACCAAGTAGCTTCTGTAACACACACACTTTCCGATGGCGCAATTATGCAGGCGGAGAGTATTGATGAATTGGCAAAGACAATCAGCGGAATGTCTGTAAAGGTCAAGAAAAATGCTGAAAATGCACTTTCCGCAAAGGAACAATCACAGCTAACGGGCAGTCAAGTGCTTGAAAGTAACCGCCAAATGCAGGAAATGATTGAGGCAATCGGCGAGATTGAAGGAAAATCAAACGAAATTGGCAAGATAATCAAAACAATTGAGGACATTGCATTCCAAACCAACATTCTTGCCCTAAATGCGGCAATTGAGGCAGCGAGAGCGGGAGTAGCCGGCAAGGGCTTTGCGGTAGTTGCCGATGAAGTCAGAAATCTTGCGGGAAAATCGGCGGATGCCGCAAAAACCACATCAACGCTCATTCAAGAAACCGTAAATGCTGTTAATAACGGAACAAGAATAGCCGATACAACGGCAAAGGCTTTGGTTGCTGTTGTTGAAGGAACAGAGCGCGTCACTTCACTTGTTGATGAGATTTCCGATGCGTCGGACGAGCAGGCACAGGAAATTGCCAGTTTAACCAATGGAATAAACCAGATTTCCAACGTGGTTCAGAGCAACTCGGCAACCGCAGAGGAATCTGCCGCCGCTTCAGCAGAGCTTAGTGAACAAGCAACAAATCTAAACAGCTTGATGAGCAAGTTTAAATTTAAGACAGGCACAAACGAGTAAATAAGTCTATAGAGCACTCGATTAACGCTTGCACAGACGGCATTCTGCAAAATACGCAGAATGCCGTCTGTAAGTGTTTTGAGCAAATTTGCTCAAAAAGCTTGCACCTTGGATGGGCGGCGTGTGTCTGCCCATCCAAGCAGACGGTCATCAATACTCAACTTAGAAGGGGAACACCATGATTGAAAGAATTCGAATTAGCTATGCAAATTGTTATCTGCTTTCCGGCGAAGGAGGTTCAATTTTAATTGATACCTGCAACTTTAAGGACGGAGAAAAAATATACAACAGAGTTAAGGATAAAAATGTCAAGCTGATTTTTTTGACCCACGGTCATTTTGACCATGTCAGCTCCGCTAAATATTTATCCAAAAGGCTTAATGTGCCAATTGCAATGAGTCGCGAGGACGAGCATCTTATTGGTCACGGCACGGAAAGTCGCCTTGCAGGGCATACATTTATTGGAAGAGTAATGTCATTCAACTCACAGTCTGTTTTGAAAAAAGCGACCTATTCCATATTTGAGCCGGATATTTGGCTTGAAGATGGTATGAGTCTTGAAGAATATGGAGTTTCGGCACACGCAATTGCTCTGCCGGGGCACACTGTAGGTACGGTTGGAGTTATAACTGATGACGGACGTGATATTATAGTTGGTGATGCAATGTTCAATATGCTCCGTCCAACGGGCGCGCGGCTCTATGAGGACAGAACGATTATGGAAAGAAGTGTCCAAAAAATTCGAGATACCGGAGCCGCAACCATCTATGTGGGGCACGGGAAGCCAATTTTGCGACAGGCATTTTTCAAAAATGGTAGAAGATATGCGGACTTGAAAGTAAATAAATGACAGTAAAGTCTTGCATACAGAATGAAGAACTGATAGAATATTAAAAACGAATGTTAGGAGGAAGAGTTTTGGACGCTATTGTATTTATGTCAAACACAGGTTATACCGAGAAATATGCACACCTTTTGGCAGATGCCACAGGCATACCCGCTTTTTCAATGGCAGAGGCTGAAAAAGGCGTTAAAGCCGATGCTGAAATTATTTATATGGGTTGGCTCATGGCGGGAAGCGTTAAGGGCTGCAAAAAGGCACTGGCGAAATATTCTGTTCGTGCTGTTTGCGCAGTTGGAATGGCACCTCCATCACAGCAGGTTGAGGATGAAACACGCAGAAAATACAATTTGACTGACACGCCCGTGTTCGTTTTGCAGGGCGGATTTAACATGAAAAAGCTGCATGGAATTTACAAGCTAATGATGAAAATGATGGCAAATACCGTTGGAAAAAAGCTTGCAGCAAAGGACAACAAAACTCCTAATGAAATTGAAATGATGGATTTGATGCTTAACGGAGGGGACAGGGTCAGCGCCGAAAATCTTACACCTGTCACTGATTGGTTCAAGAGCATCAGCTAAATCAAACCCCCAAAATCACCAAAAGCCTTGAGTACAGAAGGAAAAACCATGGAATACACGCTGATACGCTCGAAAAGAAAAACGCTTGCTTTGGAGATAACACCGGATTTGGAAATACTTGTTCGCGCACCGCTCCGTTGCTCAAAGAAAGACATTGAACGAATTGTGCGCGAGCATGAGGACTGGATTTTGAGCCACATCGAAAAACAGCGTGAGCGAAAGCTTGCCTACCATGAGCCAACGGCGGAGGAACGCTTGGCACTGATTAACCGTGCTAAGCTGGAGCTTCCGCAGAAGGTGGCGCACTATGCAGAAATTATGGGGCTTACTCCAAACGGAATTACCATAACAAATGCCGAAAAGCGCTATGGAAGCTGTAGCTCAAAAAATCGCATATGTTTTGCGTGGCGTCTTATGCAATACCCGGATGCCGCCATAGATTACGTTGTGGTGCACGAGCTTGCGCATATTGTTCACCGCAACCACGGCCCCGATTTTTATGCACTTATTGCAACAGTTTTTCCTGACTATAAACAGCGGCGCGGTTTGCTTAAAGTTGAATATACTCAATAAATTTAAATGGTCTGCTGCAAATTATGAAGCTAATTTCATAATTTACAACAGACCATTTATTATTTTTTGTGGGGACTAACCGCGTCTCAGTTTGAACTTGCGTATAAGGGTTTTAAGAGTTTCGGCCTGACTGTTAAGCTCTTGGCTTGCGGCGGCAGATTCCTCCGCAGTGGCAGAGTTTGTCTGTACAACGGTTGAAATTTGCTCCATACCGATGGCGATTTGTTCGGCACTGGAGGCTTGGTCGGCGCTTGCGCTCGTGATGTCTGCAATCATTCCGGTTACAGTGGATGCATCTTCTACGACAGCAAGGAGGGACTGGGCGGTTTCGTCCACAATTCGGGTTCCGTTACTGACCGCAGCAACAGTTCCTTCGATAAGAGCTGTTGTGTTGTTGGCGGCTTCCGCAGATTTTTGAGCAAGATTTCGAACTTCATCAGCAACAACTGCGAAGCCCTTGCCTGCGGCACCGGCGCGAGCGGCTTCAACAGCGGCATTCAAAGCGAGGATGTTGGTTTGGAAAGCAATATCATCAATGGTCTTAATTATCTTGCCAATTTCATTTGACTTTTGGGAAATTTCGGACATAGCAGCAATCATTTCACTCATTTTCGCATTGCTACTCATAACACCTTCCCCGGCTTTGCTGGAGAGAATGTTTGCGTTTTTGGCATTTAATGCATTCGAGTTAATTTGTTCGGAAATTTCATCAATGGTTGCCGAGAGCTGCTGAACAGAGGATGCCTGCTCGGTTGCGCCCTGTGAAAGGGTGGTGGATATGGCGGAAACCTGTTCAGACCCACTTGAAACTTGCTCGGAGGCAATACCGATTTGGTCAAGCGTGTAGGACATTTTTGTGCTAAATTCCCTAAATGACTTTTCAATGTTTTCAAAATCACCGACAAAAGGCTCTGTGGTGCCTATATTGAAATCGCCGGTTGCCATTGTTGCGAGCGCGGTGTCAATGTCACTTATGTAAAATGAAAGCCTTTCCATGCTTGTGCGCATACTACTGGCAAGGTTACCGATTTCGTCCTTGCCTTCGTATGAAATTTTTGTGCCAAGAATTCCGTTTGCCATTTGGCTTGCGGCAAATTCAATTTCGTTGGTTGGCTTAACAATGCTCTTCGTTACAAAAACTGCCATAAAACAGCAGAAAGCAACTGTAACTACAAGAAGAGCCAATACCAATATTGATATGTTTGTATTGTTGCGCTCGCTGTCCGCAAGGGCTTTGGCCTGCATTACGGCAGTTTTTTCGTTAATTTCCTTTGCAACATTGACAAGCTCCGTAAGTGCAGGGTCGCACTGCTCGAGTATCATGGTTCTTGAGCTTTCAAGGTTGCCTTTTTTGATTTCATCAATTATGCTGCTGCCAATTGAAATCCATTTATTGAGAGCGGTTTTGTATTTATCAACTAGGCCGTCATTTTCTGTGTATGCAACAGAGAAAATTTCAACATTTTCGTTAATTGTCTTGAAAGCCTGATCAATGCGTGCCTCTTGAGCGACAAAAAGCTTCTCGTCGTCGGCAATGTACATTTCACGGATGGTTCTTGCTGCGACATTGACCTCAATTCGACAGGTTTTTATTGCTGAATCGGCAGTATAAGGATGGTCAACAAATGATTGCAGGCCCTTGTTTGCTGTTCCAAGACCGGTAAGTGCCAAAATGATAATGATGGCAGTGAATAGGATGATAATTCCAAAAGTGATAATTAGTCTGGTGCCGATTTTCATGTTCTTTAGCATTCTTTTTTCCCCATTTCTTTTGATTAGTTGTTAGAGTAGGCGGGTTCGCCCCTTGTACATGGTAAAGCTTTTGAATCTTGGCATAAACCATAAACGAAACAAAAAAATGCAAACCACCATAGGTGGCTAAGGCCTGCTCTGAGTATGGAGTTTTTAAAGAAATGGTATTTTAAGAGTGGGAGAGCACTTTCAAAATACCAGCGCAAAAAAATCATATGCCAATATACTTCTTAACCATACCAAATTTCGACATATAATTCAACTCGTTTTGTAAATATTTTTTAATATGCAGACAGTTTGAATATGTGAAGGTTATACATTATAAAACAAGCGTGAAATATTGGAAATTTGCAGGCAAATAGTTCTACAAAAAAATGCCTGATGGGGTTAATTCCATCAAGCATTTTGTTTATTGTATGCAGATTATTTGGCGGCCTCAAAGCGTTTTGAGATAACATCCCAATTGATTACCTTGGCATATGCGTCAATGTAGTCGGGTCTGCGGTTTTGGTAATCGAGATAGTATGCGTGCTCCCAAACATCAACTGTTAGAAGTGGCTTTTGGTTGTCCTTGAGCGGAGTATCCTGATTTGCTGTTTTGACAACCTTGAGGGCACCGGAGGGGTCGATTACGAGCCAAGCCCAGCCGGAACCAAACTGTGCGAGTGCGGCTTTTTTCAGTTCCGCCAAAAATGCATCCACAGAACCAAAGGCTTTTGTGATGGCAGCTTCCAAAGCGGCTGAGGGTTTGGTTGTTGAGGGGGCGGTTAGGGCTTCAAAGTAGAAGTTGTGGTTAAAGACGCCGCCGCCGTTGTTGATGACGGGGGTTGCAATATTGGCGGGCAGGGCAGAGGGGTTGCACAAAATTTCCTCTAGCGTTTTGGCTTGGAGATCCTTAGCTTCGGCAAGGGCGTTATTCAAGTTGGTTACATATGTGTTTAAGTGTTTATCATGATGAAATTCCAGAGTTGTTTTGCTGATGGATGGCGCTAAAAATGAATAGTCATAAGGTAAATTCTGCAATTCGAAGGGGTAATTATTGTTCATATCAGTACCTTTCCTTTCGTTAACGGGGGAATATTATTTTTTGCAAAAGCAAGAACCAAGCTACATCTCGTCAATATTTGAGGAATTGGTCTATTTTGCTTTATGAATATAATTTTACCACAAAACGGTCATTTATTCAAGCATTACTATATTATACGGTAAAAAGTCCGACCCCGTTTTTTGCGGAGTCGGACTTCATTATGCGCAGGTGTAAAAGCAGCTGCATACATTGAATTTTATAAGCAGAGCTAGACCGTGTGCGAGAAGATGTAGGATTTAATTTGCGCATATTGAGGAGAAAGGATGTGTATTCCATCTGAAAGGCAAGCATCCTCGGGAAGATAGCCATTGCTGTCCGCAAGGAGGTCGAATACATTTAAATAGTATGTTTTCTTGTCGCGGCAAAGCTGTTTAATGACATTGTTAAACGCCAAAATATTGTCGCGGTTGATGTCCGTGCGCTCCTCTGAGCATTTTTCCGAAACAGGAGTTTCCGAAAGGAGGTAGATTGTGGCGTTTGGCTGGGATTTTCGAACGATGTCAATTAGACTGCCCATGGCGGTGGAAAAAGCCTGCCTGTGGTATGGTGCGGGGCCGGTTTCGTTAACGCCCAACATTATGTAAACCTTGCCATAGTAGTTTTCCGATATGGCTTTGTCCAAGCTGCCTTTATCATGAACTACCTTGCCGTCTTCATCCGTGTGTGTTGTGGAAAGCTCAAAGTCTTGATACTCTAAAAGTTTGCGAGCTGAAATTCCGTTAACGGCAAAAAAATCGGCATTGTTTAAATTAAAATAGTTTTTCATGCCGAGGGTGATGGAATGGCCTATGAAGCAGGCGTCGGAAAAATAATCTGAATTGACAGCTGCTTTGGCGGGAACTTCTGTGCCGAAAACATAATTGCCATCGGGGGCGGGGGGAACATCGGGATGGTAGGAAATAACATTTACAAAGCGCATGAGCATGGATGAAACCTCTGCGCGGGTCGCGCTGCCTTGGGGGCGAAAGGTTCCGTCATCGTAGCCGTTTATTACACCGAGCTGTTGGAACAAGGAAACTGCATGGGCGAAAGCAGGGGAAATGGAGGTGCTGTCTGAAAAATTAACAGCAGGAAGTGTTGGATTTAGCTTAATGTTTTTAAAGTCTGCATAATTAAAAAGCATTGCGCATAATTCCTCACGCGTGATATTGCGGTCGGGCGAGAAATTTCCGTTGCCTGTGCCGGAGGCGATTTTGGCATCCGTTGCCCAACGGACATATGAGCTGTAATATGCAGAGCTTGGAACATCGGCAAAGCCGCTGTCAACAATGGACATGAGGTCGGCTCTGATGTAGCCGAGCGTACCTTTATATTTGACGTAGAACCAATTAAAACCTGCGTTTTTTAAATCAGGAGTTGAACCGAGCACTTCGAGCTGAGTGTTTTTGTTAAGGCTTGCAAGAACAGAGGTTCCGCTTGTTGAAGGGGCAGAACGCATATTTACATCTGTTTTTGTAATGACTCCAAGCTTGTTGCCGGCACCAATTGCAGGTGCTCCGCCATAGCGGCCGAGAACTGTGACAACCATCCCACGGGTCATTGGGTTGAAGGGAGAAAAGGTTGATGGGCCTGTTCCGCTAAACATTCCATTTTCTGTAACAAAATTGACTGCGCTATAAAACCAATCGCCCGAACCGACATCCGTGAAATTGGAAGCCGAAGCGGCGGAAACATTAATTGCGCAAGCAAAAAACATACACAAAGTGAGGAGAAGAGAAATACATTTCTTCAAACTAACACCTCTTTCTATGGAGTGATAATAGCAAATGAGGATTAGTTTGTCAAGTTTTGCGATTAAATGTCGATAATTAGTGCATCCCCTGCACCAATGCTAATTAAGGTGCGGTGGATGCACTAATGAATTTGATGGTGCAAAGAGGGAACTAATCCTTGAGGATTTCAGAGAGCACATCGTTCATATCGTACATACCGGGGGTGCTTATTCCTGCCATATAAGCGGCGGCGGAAACAGCTCCGTTTGCAAATACCTCGCGGGAATAGGCTGTGTGTTTAAACTCGATCACCTCGTCCTTGCCTGCAAAAATAACCTCGTGTTCACCGACTATTGTGCCTCCGCGAATTGAGGAAATACCAATTTCTTTTTGGCTACGCTGCTGACGAACGCTGTGACGGTCATAAATATATTCGGAGTCATGAGGGAGCGCAGAAGCTGCGGCATCTGCAAGCATAAGTGCGGTTCCGCTGGGGGAGTCAACCTTCATGCGATGGTGACGCTCAACGATTTCAACATCAAAGGAGTCGCCCAAAACGGCGGCGGCCTTTTTTATTAGTCCGGTTAAAAGGTTGATGCCAAGCGACATATTGGCGGAGCGGAAGATGGGAATATGATTTGAAGCGTTCGATATTTGCACCAATTGGTCATCAGAATAGCCAGTGGTGCACAAAATGCACGGCAATTTACGAACGGTGCAGTATGCGAGCAGACTAGTGAGAGAATTTGCGCTTGAAAAGTCGATTATTACATCAGCTTTTCCGCTAAATTCCATGGGGTCTGAATATACCGGGTAGCTTGAGAGCTTGACTGCGTTTACATCAAAGCCGGCAACAACCTGCATATCCTCTCTTTCGGCGCACATTCGGGTTACGGTTTGACCCATTTTTCCGTTGCAGCCGGATATTATTATCTTTTGCATCGAATTTCCTCCGTTTTTTATATTTTGCGGATATTTGCTAAAAGGGACGAAATTACTCGTCCCTTTGCGCTTTTATATTATTTAATTTCCAACCCAACGGCGGTCATGCTCTTTTTGAGCTTTTCGAGGTGCTCAGGGGAAAGCTCGAAAAGTGGGAGCCGCAGGTCGCCCATGTTCATGCCCATGAGGTTCATGGCTGTTTTTATTGGTATGGGGTTGACGTCTATAAAGAGCGTTGCAAAGAGATCTGCGTATTTGCAGTACAGTGCGGTTGCTTCTTTAAAGTTGCCCTCTGTGCATAGCTTGCACAGATTTGTAACGACCTGTGGAACGATATTTGAAGCAACGGAGATTACACCTAGCGCGCCAAGTGCCATCATGGGGACGGTGTTGTCATCGTTGCCGCTCCACAAATAGAGGTCGTCACCGCAAAGCGCGCGGGTGCGGGAAATTAGGCTGAAGTCGCCGGAGGCTTCTTTAATTCCGTTGATATTGGGGTGCTTGGAAAGAATTTTGTAGGTGTCGGCTGTAATTCCAATGCTTGTTCTGCTGGGTACATTATATAAAATCATTGGAATATCAACACGCTCCGCAACTGTTGTGAAGTGCTGAACAAGGCCGCGCTGAGAGGTTTTGTTGTAGTATGGGGTGACCATTAGGATGCCGTCTGCGCCCGAGGACTTTGCGCTTTCGGCAAGGCGAACGCTTGTCATGGTGTCGTTGCTGCCGACACCGGCAACAATTTTCATGCGTCCTGCGGTTTTCTTGACACAAAAATCGACCAGCTCCTCATGCTCTGCTATAGGCTGAGTTGCGTTTTCGCCGGTTGTTCCGCAGACGATTAGGGCAGAAATTCCACCTGCGTACTGTTGCTCGATTAAGGCCTCAAGGCTTTTGTAATCAATTGTGTTGCCGCGAAAGGGAGTTGTGATTGCTGTGGCAGCGCCTGTAAAGATTGGTGTTTTCATTGTAATTCCTCCTTAATGAATAGCTTCAATGTAGCCCTCGGCGCAGAGCAGCTCGGCAAGCAGAACAGCGCCGCCGGCGGCTCCCCGAAGGGTGTTGTGGGAAAGACAAACAAACTTATAATCGTACTGTGTATCCTCGCGCAGACGGCCGATTGAAACCGCCATGCCGTTTTCAAGGTTGCGGTCAAGCTTTGTCTGCGGGCGGTTGTCCTCGGTGAAGTAATGCAAAAACTGCTTGGGTGCCGTTGGAAGATTAAGCTCCTGCGCACGCCCCTTAAAGCTTGCCCAACGGTCTATAATTTGTTCCTTTGTGGGCTTTTTATCGAAGCTTGCAAAAACTGCGGCCATGTGTCCGTCACTGCAGGCAACGCGCAGGCATTGGGCTGTTATTGCGGGCTTTTGCGCGGCAACTATTGCGCCGTTTTCGATTGTTCCCCAGACCTTCATAGGCTCGCGCTCGGATTTTTCTTCCTCACCGCCTATGTAGGGGATGACGTTGTCAAGCATTTCGGGCCAACGCTCAAAGGTTTTTCCTGCACCGGAAATGGCTTGATAGGTGCAGGCAAGCACGCTTTTTAAACCAAATTCATCACGCAGGGGAGCGAGTGCGGGAACATAGCTTTGAATGGAGCAATTGGATTTTGTGGCTATAAAGCCGCGTTTCGTGCCAAGACGTTTTCGCTGGCTTTCAATTATTTTAATGTGGTCGGGGTTGATTTCGGGAATGACCATCGGGACATCCGGTGTCCAACGGTTGGCGCTGTTGTTTGAAACAACGGGGCACTCGAGCTTTGCATAGGCTTCCTCAAGTGCGATGATTTCATCCTTTTTCATGTCCACGGCGGAAAAGACAAAATCTACCATTGACGCGATTTTTTCCATGTCGGCGGTGGCGTCCAATACGCCAAGGCGCTTTGCGCACTCGGGAATTGGGGCTTCCATTGCCCAACGACCCGCAACGGCTTCCTCATAGGCTTTTCCGGCGCTTCGGGAGCTTGCGGCGATGGCTGTAAGCTCAAACCAAGGGTGATTGTTTAGCAGGCAAATGTAGCGCTGGCCAACCATTCCCGTGCCACCTATTATTCCGACTTTGTACTTTTTCATACCGTTATACCTTCCTTAGTTGGGGCTGTGTAAATTTTATTCACAAGGCCCGAAAATAATGCAGAAGTAAAAATTCGCGCTTTTGCTTGAAAAGTGGGGGGTGTTTGTAATATAATGATTGCGTGAGTGTTTGAAGTGGTTAATGCTCAAACATAACCCCATGTTCGTAACTTTCTAAAAATCCTACCACAGCAAGGTATTGCTGTCAATAAATGTTCACTATGAATTTTACGAGTTAAAGTGAAGAATTTTTGGCACATTAGCGAAAGGAAGCACAAATGAACAAGAAAATACATAAAATAGGCGCAGGCTTGGTTTCAATTTTTACGATAATAACATTTTTGAGCGCCGGTCAATCCGCAAATGCGGCAGGAACAATCTACGTTAACGATTCTCAAAGCACACTTAGCGGCGACATTGGCTCGGCGTATGTAATCGGAGGAACGGGCAGCTCTTCAATAGCCGGAGGCGACAATGCCATAACGGGCGACGGTATCCGAAAAGTCGGACAGGCAGCTGTTCCAACACCCGACCCCGGGGATGACGGTTCAACCATATCCGTAAAAAACAATATTGCCCGCGTCGGCTTGTACTACTATTACAATAACGCACGCGACACAGCGCTCCCCTCCGCAAACCTTCAAAACAAGGTTGGCAGCGGCTACCAATTCGGATATTACGATTCCGCCAGAGCTTTTCACGGGATGGGCGGTACAACGGAAACCGCAATCACAATGACTCCCACCGGAGCCGGACAAGAGGTAACGGTTACACAAACCGGAACGGGAAGAGTGCTCTATGTGCATAACGGCGGAAGCGGCACAAGGCTTGCGGTTCGCCCAAATTCAAACTCCGGCAAAGCCGAAACCTGGTTTAAAGGCCACACCTACTACGGCGATTTCGAATATTTTCGTTATGTTGGCAACAAGCTCACCGTAATAAATGTTCTTGACCTTGAGGATTACATAAAGGGCGTTGTGCCCTACGAAATGTCCCCCTCGTGGCCGCTTGAAGCTTTGAAAGCCCAAGCACTTTGCGCGAGAACCTATTTCGCCTCAAGCAGCAACTACGGCCAATATGGCTTTGACCTTACGGGCGACACCTATTCCCAAGCCTACCTTGGCACAGAACGTGCAAACAGCGCAACCGATGCCGCGGTTGATGCCACAGCGGGCAAATACATTACATATAATGGTAAACTTTGTTCCACATTTTACTTTTCCTCAGACGGCGGCGGAACAGAGGACTGTGAAAATATTTTTGTAGCCGCCCTGCCTTATCTTCGCGGCGTTATCGACCCCTATGAGCAGGACGTTCCCGCATCAATGAACAGCTATAAGAGCTGGCAGCGCGAATTTACGGGCGAGCAGCTTGCCGCAAAGGTTGGCTTGAGCGGAGCTGTTGTCAGCGTTTCACCTGAATATTCCGATACAAATAACGTAATCAGACTAACGCTTTCCAACGCAAGCGGCGACAGCAAGACACTGACAAAATACGCCTGCTGCACCGGTCTTAGCCTGCCAAGCGTCCACTACACAATTACCCAATCCGGCAACACTTTCGTTATAGACGGCAGCGGTTGGGGACACAATGTAGGAATGAGTCAATGGGGAGCCTACTCAATGGCAAAAAATCACGGCATGAACGCAAACCAAATCATCAAATTCTATTTCACCGGCGTTAAAATTTCAACAGGCGTGTAAAAAGCATCTTAGGCTGCCAAAGAGCTTTCCTCTTTGGCAGCCTTGAACCTATACTATTGCGTATTGGAGCATACATTTTAATGAAAACATCGGATTTTAACTATTATTTACCCGAGGAGCTTATCGCACAAACCCCGCTTGAGCGGCGCGACGGCTCCCGCCTGCTGCACCTTGACAAAAAGACAGGCGAAATTACACACAGGCATTTTTTTGACCTTCCCGAATATCTCCGCGAGGGCGACTGCCTTGTTTTAAATGACTCGCGCGTTCTTCCCGCAAGGCTATACGGCCACCGCGAAACAGGCGGAGCGGTTGAAGTCGTTTTATTGCGCGACATGGGCGACGGAGTTTGGGAGTGTCTTACACGTCCGGGAAGAAAAACACAGCCGGGCACAAAGCTCAGCTTTGGCGAGGGCGAGCTTTGCGCAACTGTCATAAGCGCTGCCGAGGGCGGAAACAAGCTCCTTAAATTCGAATATGAAGGCATTTTTTTGGAGGTTCTGGAGCGCCTTGGAAAAATGCCCCTGCCTCCGTATATCAAGGTGGAGCTTGAGGATAACGAACGCTACCAAACCGTCTATTCACATGAGGTCGGCTCCGCCGCCGCGCCAACGGCAGGCCTGCATTTCACAAACGAGCTGCTTGCAAAAATTGCGGACATGGGCGTTAAAATTTGCTATTTAACTCTCCACGTCGGGCTTGGAACCTTTCGCCCCGTAAAAAGTGACGAGGTCGAAAATCACGAAATGCACTCCGAATTTTGCATTGTGCCCGAGGAAACGTCAAGAATTGTTTCGGAAACCAAAAAAGCCGGTGGGCGTGTTGTTGCCGTTGGAACAACCTCCTGCCGCACTTTAGAAAGCTTTGCAAATGAGGACGGCACATTACCGCAAACCTCCGGCTGGACGAATATTTTCATCTATCCCGGATACAAATTCAAGTGCATGGATGCGCTTGTAACGAATTTCCATCTGCCGGAGAGCACACTTGTCATGCTGGTTTCGGCGTTGGCAGGCAGAGAAAATGTCTTGAATGCCTACGCGATTGCCGTTGAGGAAAGATATCGCTTCTTTTCCTTTGGCGACGCGATGTTTATTGAATAGGGAGAACACAGCTTTTGTTTAAAGTAATAAAGTCAGAGGGTCGTGCCCGCAGGGGTGAATTTTCGTGCCCGCACGGAACGGTGCAAACGCCCGTTTTTATGAATGTAGGTACACAGGGCGCGATAAAAGGCGGTGTTGCGGCGTCGGAGCTAAAAGATTTGGGATGCCAAATTGAGCTTTCAAACACCTATCATCTCCACGTTCGGCCGGGTGACGACCTAATCGCGCGCCGCGGCGGACTGCACAAATTTATCTGCTGGGACAGGCCGATTTTAACAGACAGCGGCGGGTTTCAAATTTTTTCTCTCGCAGAGCTTCGCAAAATCACTGAGGCGGGAGTTAATTTCAATTCCCATGTTGACGGACGAAAGATTTTTATGGGGCCGGAGGAAAGTATGCAAATCCAGTCGAACCTCGGCTCGGATGTTGCAATGGCTTTTGACGAGTGCATCAAAATCCCCTCGCCATATGAATATGTCGATAAATCCTGCGACCGTACCTTTCGCTGGCTTGTGCGCTGCATAGATGAGCAGAAGCGGCTCAATTCTCTGTCGGACACCATAAACCAGGGTCAGATGCTTTTTGGCATAAATCAAGGCGCAACCTTTCCCGACCTCCGAATTCGCCACATGAAGCAAATTGCGGAGCTTGACTGCGCGGGCTATGCCATTGGCGGACTGGCGGTAGGGGAGACGAAGGAGGAGATGTACGACACCATAGAGCTTGTTGAGGAGCATATGCCGCGCGGCAAGCCCCGCTACCTCATGGGAGTTGGAACGCCCTCAAACATCATTGAGGCGGTTTATCGCGGAGTTGATTTTTTTGACTGCGTCATGCCCTCGCGCAATGGTCGGCACGGGCACTTGTTTACATGGAATGGCGTTATCAATATCATCAACCAAAAATATTCCGAGGATGACGGTCCAATAGATGCACAATGCGATTGCCCGGTTTGCCGCAGCTTTTCACGCGCGTATTTGCGTCATCTTTTCAAAGCGGGTGAAATTCTTGCAATGCGCTTTGGCGCAATTCACAACCTTTATTTTTACAACAAGCTGATGGAAAGAATACGCGAGGAGCTGGATTTGGGCACTTTTGCGGCGTTTCGCGAAGAATTTTCCGAAAAGCTTGAAAGAAGAATATAAAAGCCTTGCATTTAAAGGACTTGCCATATATAATCAAAAGGTACAATTCTAGGAGGTCAATTTGATGAAATTTAAAACAACCAAAAAGATTCTGGCTGCTGTTTCGTTCGCTCTAATTTCCTGTTTTGCCTTTGCAGGCTGCGCACCGGCAGCAACAGGCGGCGCAACAGGCGGCACGGCAACCTCAAGCACGGCCGGAACAATTCAGTTCGTCCTTTCCATTGTCGTTCTCTTCGCAGTATTCTATTTCTTCATGATTCGCCCCGAGAAAAAGAAGAAAAAGAAAGTTGAAGAAATGCGCAGTGCCCTCGCAGTTGGCGACGATATCGTCACAATCGGCGGCATGATGGGAAAAATTGTTGACATTAAAGATGACAACATCACCTTCGAAACCGGCGAGGACAGAGTTCGCATCAAGGTTACCAAGTGGGCAATTTCCCGCACAGCTAAGTAATTAGCATCCAACCGCACCAAAAAAACAACATTTGTCATTGATGGTTTCCCCACCGAATAAGCTTAACAAGGCTTATCCGGTGGGGAAATTTTTTGTTTTTAGGGGCTTAAAAGCTCCCGGGCAAGATTGCAAGGAGTACGGTTAATCTTTTTGACAAAAAGCTTTGCGCGTAATTGCCCTAAATGAATAAAATGGAGGTGTGACTATGAGAAAAACAGGCGAAAACGAAAACAATCAGCTTAGCTTAATACGCTACTCATTTATTGGCGCTGCTATGGGGATGCTGCTGACATTGCTGCTAATTTTTGTCTTTGCGGTAATTATCACAACAGGCAAGGCATCGCCCGAGCTTACGGACACATTCGTGCTTTTGAGTGTTGTTGCAGGTGCGGCGCTTGGCGGAGCGGTATGCGCCGGTCGGCAGGGCAGGGGAGTGATAACGGCGGGGCTTGCAACGGCTGTCGTATACATCGCCATTGTGCTGCTTGTGACGTTTGCAATGGCGAATAGAAGTGATGCTCCGGCGCTGACGCTGAAGGTAATTATTGCTTCGGTTGCGGGAGGAGTGTTTGGCGGGGTACTGAGATTGAACCGAAAAAAGAAAAAAACAAGGATTAAAAAATGAAATATTACTAGAAGTAATCACAGGAGGGGAGTTTACATAATTTCATGTTGATTACCTATATCTTGTAATAGCAGTAGAAATGGCCTACTAGATATTGCCTAAAATGACCTAATAATGAGGGATTTATATGAATGCGGTTACACTGGTTTACATAATACGGTTTACATAATATATCGTCATAATTAACAAAAATCAACTAATTTCGTTTAAAGGCTTGATAACCGATTGAATTTGTATTATATTGTCCACGTTGGGATGTTATGTAAATTGCTTTATTATTTCAACCGCTGTCACCGCCCTTGTGAGGTGATGTGTCAGTGCTCAAGCACAGTTCGTTTTTAAACAAACAAAATTCGTCGCCGGACAACAAACGCGATATGTGTTTTTTCCTTTTTTCCCTTTGTTTTGTTGGCGGTTGCTTAATCGGCGGGCTTATGGGCGCAATGTTCAGCTCCGGCAGTGAATTTACCCAATTCACCGACTCAACAGCTCTTGGCGGCACGAATTATCTTCTTATTTTTTATCGTTTAATTAGGTTTCAACTTATCGCGATTTTGCTCGGCTCCTCCATCCTCGGCGTTGCTTTTTTGCCGCTTCTCTGCGGTGCGCGAGGATATGCTCTCAGTTGTGCGGCGGCTACCATAATATCCGCTTCTCCCGATAAGGGCATAATTATGGCGCTCATAATTCTTGGCGTTCCGGCAATTTTTTCGCTCCCATGTTTTTTTGCGGCTTCGGTAGATGCTTTTTTCTGTTCACGAAAATTATGTTATCTGCTCAGGGGAGCTTGTTCTCCGGCTCCGCAAAGGCTTTTGCTCCGATTTCTTGTTTATTTTTCATTTACAGCACTTGCCGCTTTTCTTGAAATGCAGCTTGTGCCCTATCTCGTTTCTTTGCTCATATAAAAATTCCAGAGGAGAGTGTGTTGTGGGAAATTCCGTTTGCCTTACAAAATATGAAGACTACCTTCGCAACGTAAAAAAGTCCACCGATAACACTCTCAGCTCCTATTTAAGAGATATTCGGCAGCTTGGCGAATACCTAACCGGCCACACTGATGACACCTTCGAAACGGCTTCCTCCGAGGAGCTTGCCATCTACACAGCTTGGATGAAGTCGCAGGGCAAATCCGTGCCAACCATCTCAAGAAGCATAGCTTCAATCAAAAATTTCTATAAATTTCTTCTCTCCGAAAAGGTTGTGGATGAAAACCCCGCAATGGGACTGGTTCCCGAAAAGGCCGAGCAAAAGCTTCCCCAAATCCTCACGGGCAAAGAGGTTGAGCTTCTTCTTGAGCAGCCCGAATGCACCGACCTCAAGGGCTACCGCGACCGCGCAATGCTGGAGCTTCTCTACGCAACCGGAATTCGCGTCAGCGAGCTTATTGCTTTAAATGTTTCCGATGTCAACATCTCCGCCGGAATTATCCGCTGCCGCGGAAACGACAAGGAAAGAATAATTCCTCTATATATGACCGCAGTCCGCGCACTAACCGAATACATAGAATTTATTCGTCCTCAAATGATTGCTGCGCCGGACGAGCTTTCTCTCTTCGTAAATGTCAGCGGTGAGCGTATGTCGCGTCAGGGCTTTTGGAAGATTATTAAAACCTATCAAGCCAAAGCAAAAATTGAAAAAACAATAACCCCCCACACACTCCGACATTCCTTCGCCGCCCACCTTTTGGAAAACGGTGCGGATTTGCGCTCAATTCAGGAAATGCTCGGTCATGCCGACATCTCATCAACGCAGGTCTATTCACAGCTTGTAAAAAAGCAGCTCAAGGATGTTTACAACAAGGCACATCCCAGAGCTTAAAGAGTGCAAAATCTCTCCCCAATCAACTTTAATTTAATCAGAGTTCTGTCAATAGCAAGGGCGGTCACCTTTCCCACTGGTGCCGCCCTTGTTGTAATTTAGGGCATTGATTTGCAGTCGTTTCATTGACTGCCCACAAAAATCCGTTGATTACTCCGGCAATTTATGATAGAGTATATAAGAATGTGTACAGCATGGAGGGAATATGCGTATTTTGGGTATCGACCCCGGCATAGCAACTATCGGCTTTGGGGTCATTGACAGCGAAAAAAACAACATTACGCTTGTCAACTACGGTGTTATAACAACTCCCGCACACACAAGCCTTTCAAGCAGGCTGGATCGCATTTATGACGATATGGCCGAGCTTTGCACATCCTTTTCTCCCGATGCAGTAGCCTATGAGGAGCTTTTTTTTAACACCAACATTACGACGGGAATTGCCGTTGCACATGGCAGGGGAGTGCTCCTGCTTGCGGCCTACAAGGCGGGGCTTCCAATTTTTGAATATACTCCGCTTCAAGTAAAGCAAGCCGTTGTCGGCTATGGCAGAGCAGATAAGCACCAAGTCATAGAAATGGTAAAGCGCCTCCTAAACATGAAAATTGCACCCAAACCCGATGACGCGGCGGATGCTCTTGCAATTGCCATCTGCCATGCGCGCAGTGCCACATCACTCATCACAAAATACGGAGGTGTTTCCCCTTGTTCCACCACATAATAGGAAAGGTTTCCGATATCGAGCTTAATTTAGCAGTTTTGGACTGCGCCGGAATTGGCTTTCAAATCAACACCACGGCAAATACGCTCTCGCACCTTAAAATCGGCGAGAACGCAAAGCTATATATATATGAAAACATCCGCGAGGATGCCTTTGACCTCTACGGCTTCAACGATAAACGCGAAAAACGCTGCTTTGAAATGCTTATAGGCGTTTCGGGCGTAGGGCCTAAGGCCGCCATCTCCATTTTGTCCTCCGCAACTCCCGAAGCACTTGCAATGGCAATTATCAGCGGCGACGAGAAGGCTCTTACAATCGCACCGGGAATTGGCAAAAAAATTGCACAGCGCATTTTGCTTGAGCTTAAAGACAAAATGAGTAAGGAAACAGATGGCATAATTATAGGCACGAGCGCCGTTTCAATGGGAACAGCGGGCGGCTCAAAGCTATCGGATGCGGTTTCCGCACTCGCGGTTTTGGGATACAGCAACAGCGAAATTTCTGTTGCACTCAAGGATATCGACACGGAAACCACAAAGCTTGAGGATGTAATCCGCGCGGCACTCAAAAAAATGGTAAAGTAAGGGGGCTTCGGCCTTGAGCATCAGCTATTCAAATGACGATGACGAAGAAAAAATTGTAACCACAGCCGCCATACTGCCTGAGGACGCAAATGAAGGCTCCCTGCGTCCGCGTACCTTGAAGGAATATATAGGCCAAAAAAAAGCAAAAGAAAATTTAGGCATTTTCATTGAAGCCGCAAAAATGCGAAACGAACCGCTTGACCACGTTCTGCTCCACGGCCCACCGGGACTTGGAAAAACAACGCTTGCGGGCATCATTGCAAACGAAATGGGCGTCAATATGCGCATAACCTCCGGCCCAACCATAGAAAAAGCCGGTGACCTTGCCGCTCTCCTAACCAATTTGCAGGAAAATGACATTCTGTTTGTTGACGAAATCCACAGGCTCAACAGGTCGGTTGAGGAAATCCTCTACCCCGCAATGGAGGACTATGCCATTGACATAATCATTGGCAAAGGCCCCTCGGCAAACTCCATACGCCTAGATCTTCCAAAATTTACGCTTATCGGTGCAACAACCCGTTCCGGTCAGCTAACAGCACCGCTTCGTGACCGCTTTGGTGTCACACTCCGCTTAGAACTATATTCACCCGCCGAGCTTCAATGCATAGTTGAGCGAAGCGCGGAAATTCTGGGTATCGAAATCGAACCCGACGGTGCGCGGGAAATTGCCTGCCGCAGCAGGGGAACGCCGCGTATTGCAAACCGTATGCTTCGCCGCGTGCGCGATTTTGCACAGGTGCGGGCAGACGGAATAATTACGCAAAAGGTCGCGGATGAAGCGCTTGACAGGCTTGAGGTTGACCATCTCGGACTTGACGCGCTTGACAAGCGTATGTTAACCAGCATAATCGAATTTTACGGCGGAGGCCCGGTTGGTCTGGACACGCTTGCCGCAACAATCAACGAGGAAGCGGTTACTCTTGAGGATGTGTATGAGCCTTATCTTTTGCAGCAGGGCTTCCTAACCCGCACACCGCGGGGGCGCTGTGTTACAAAACGCGCATATGAGCATTTGGGCATCGAATATCTTGGACAGCAGCAAATAGATTTGTAATTTATGTTGGAGGAAAACCAATTGGGTAAGTATTTTGGGACAGACGGTATCCGCGGAATTGTAAACAGCGGATTGGACGCGGCACTTGCTTTCAAGGTTGGGCAGGCGGCGGCGATGGTTCTTGCGGAAAACAGCAAAAACAGCAGGCCGTTTTTTACAATCGGAAAAGACACACGCATATCCGGCGATATGCTTGAAGCTGCAATCACAGCGGGGCTTTGCTCGGCGGGCGCGGATGTGCTCCACCTCGGCATAGTGCCGACACCGGCGGTTGCTTTTATCACAACGGACTGCGGCGCGGATGCCGGAGTTGTAATTTCCGCTTCGCACAACCCTTATGAGCACAACGGAATTAAAATTTTCAACGGCTCGGGCTTCAAGCTCTCGGACGAATTGGAAGCCCGCATTGAGGTGCTTTTGGATTCCAACGAAGCGCTCGACATGAAGCAAAACGGTGACATAGGCAGGCTAATCCCGCGCGGTCGCGAATTTGTTGACCGCTATGTTGAGCACGTTGTTTCCATGTCAACCGGTAAAATCGGAAAATTGAAGCTGATGATAGACTGCGCAAACGGCGCGGCGATAAGCACGGTAAACGATATTTTCGGCAGATTTCCGTTGGAATTGGAGCTTATCCGCGACCATGCGGACGGTTGCAACATCAACGCAAGCTGCGGCTCAACCCATATTGCCGGACTTGGCAAAATGGTCGTTGCCGGCGGCTACGACCTTGGCATAGCCTTTGACGGCGATGCCGACCGCGTCCTCGCCGTGGACGAAAACGGCGAGCTTGTTGACGGCGACAAAATCATGGCAATCTGCGGCGCCGCCATGCTTGCAAAGGGTGAGCTGGCAAACAACGCAATTGTTGCAACCGTAATGTCAAACCTCGGTTTTCACGAATATTGCGAAAAAAAGGGAATTAACCTGCTCTGCGCCTCGGTTGGGGACAGAAATGTTTTGGAAAAAATGCTTGAATGCGGCTACAATCTTGGCGGCGAACAGTCGGGACACCTCATTTTTCTCGACCACGCCACAACGGGCGATGGTCAGCTTGCCGCTGTTCGTTTTCTTGAGGTTCTCAGCCAAAGCGGAAAGAAGCTCTCGGAGCTTGCGCAGGAAATTCCAACCTATCCTCAGGTTTTGCACAATGTTGCAATAGAGGGCGGAAATGAAGTAAAACAGCGCGTTATGAATGACGAAAACCTTTTTGCGAAAATCAATGAGGAGGAAGCAATTCTAGGCAAAGCGGGAAGAATTTTAGTTCGCCCCTCGGGAACGGAAGCGCTAATCAGAGTTATGGTTGAATGCTCCCATGACGAACTTGCCAAAAATGCAGCTTCAAGGCTTGCGTCTTATATTGAAAGTGAAGCAAAGCACTTTAAAGATGTAAATTAATGGCGTGATTTTACTTGACTTTTTGTAAAAATTAGACTATAATCACAGGTGTTTAGGAATAGATGGGTTGTTTTATGAATTCATATTCTCTTCTCAGCGATAACGATTTATTACGCGGAGTCGAATCCGGCGACAGAGCTGCCGAAGAGCAGCTTGCTCTGCGATATGCACGTTTAGTAAAAATTTGCTCCAGACCATTCTTTTTGGTCGGAGGTGATGGCGAGGATCTCATTCAAGAAGGAATGTTTGGTCTGCTTTCCGCCATCAGAGAATTTGACTTTTCAATGAACACATCTTTCAAAACCTACGCGGAGATTTGCGTTAAGCGACGTATTTATTCAGCAATAAAATCAGCGTCGCGAAAAAAACACGAGCCTTTAAACGACATGGTATCGTTTGATGATGTCCTCTCCGATGAAAGCCAGCCTAACGCGGTATCCTCAGGCGAAGTTTTCCGCCGCACCCCAGAGGAGCAGGTACTGGATAGAGAGAGTGCCGACGAAATTATCCAAGCCTATTCTAGGTGTCTATCAAAATTCGAAGCGGAGATACTTGGCCTTTTTCTCCACGGACTTTCATACTCCGAAATTGCAGAAGAATGTGGGAGAACCGAAAAGTCTGTTGACAATGCAGTGCAGCGTATTAGGCGCAAGCTGGCGCGAAACCTTTACCTCAGCGACATCAGCGGAAGCTGATCGCAATAAATGCCCATAAGGGTAAGTTTTTTTCAAAAGAGAGGATTAAACATGTTCGAAGACAAAACTTTGGTATGCAAGGAATGTGGACAGGAGTTCGTGTTCACCACCGGTGAGCAGGAGTTTTATGCTGAGCGCGGTTTCCAAAACGAGCCCCAGCGTTGCAAATCTTGCCGTGACGTAAGAAAGAATGCCGCTCGTGGCCCCCGCGAGTATTTTACAGCTACCTGTGCCGCTTGCGGTAAGGAAGCCAGAGTTCCGTTCGAGCCCAAGTCCGACAGACCCGTCTATTGCAGCGAATGCTTTGCAAAGATGCGCGAAGAGCAGGACTAATTTCGGCTTGACAGAACAGTTCCTTGACGATTGGAACAAATTCAAAGCTTAGGTTAAATGTCTTTTGCGGCGGCAATCAGTTTTTTAGCTTTTTACTTAGCAAAAGGTAGCAAGTATGTACTTGATTACATCAAGAACGCTTGTGCTGTCAAAAAGAGGGTTTCTCCCACAGAGAAGCCCGCTTTTTGTGCGCTTACATACGCTCAGATGTTCTTAGTAATTAAATTTATGCCGCAATAAAGCAAATTTGCTTTACTGCGGCATTTTTGCATTTTTTGAAGATGCTTGAAGTCCAACAATATTTGTGTCATAATATCTATAATACTAATCTGGCAAGCATAGCCGCAGAAGAATAGACGAACAGCTAATACATGATTTCAATTAACCGCGAGGCAGACAAAATAAATTTTCCCTCAGCGAAAAGAGGTGCTTTGTATGAGAATTTCAACAAAAGGCAGATATGCTCTACGCGTTATAATTGACCTTGCTCAGCACTCCAAGGAGGGCTACATTTCTATCAAAACAATCTCCGAGAGGCAGGAGGTTTCTATGAAATATCTTGAGGCTATCGTTGCCTCTCTGCACAAGGCGGGGCTTGTGCAGAGCCAGCGCGGAAAAGAGGGCGGCTATATGCTTACAAAGCCCGCTGACGAATACACCGTCGGTGCAATAATCCGCGCAACAGAGGGGAGCATCAGCCCTGTTTCCTGCCTTGACCCCGATGAAGCTGCCTGTGAGCGCGCCGAAGCCTGCATAACCTTACCAATGTGGCAAAAGCTTGACGATTTGGTCAATAATTTTCTGGATAATACAACTATCGCCGACCTAATTAACGGCACGGTCTAAAATGTGTACACACCCATATTAAACACCGAATAAAATAAAATATTATTCCCGACACACTGCCAAACAAAAAAGTGTGTCGGGAATTTTTGATTTCATATTGACAAAGTAGGAATTAAGATATATAATCCTATCAAGCGAGTAGGAATAG
>JAVVUU010000003.1:35410-56546 GCA_036653035.1 Oscillospiraceae bacterium | reverse complement strand
GGGTTTCGGCGAGAGCGTCCTTTGCGGTTTCGAGTGCGCAGGAGAGGAGAAGCTCGATGTCGTTGCCGGACTCTGCAAAGTCCGTTGCCGCCGCGGCGGAGAGGCGGGATACTGTGAGGATGGTGCCCTCGGCGGGCTTCATAACGGCGTTGTAGGCGGCCTCGACGCCTTCGCTCATTGCGATGGCAAAATCGTAGGCATCGCAGGTTTCCTTGCCCTTTAGGACCTTTGCAAGGCCGCGAAAGAGCAGGGAGAGGATTACACCGGAATTTCCGCGCGCACCGCGCAAAAGAGCGGACGCGGTGCATTTTGCAACCTCGCCGACGCCCTGTGGGTTTTTGCGGCGAAGCTCCATTGCTCCGGCGCCCATTGTCATGCTCATATTTGTGCCCGTGTCGCCATCGGGAACGGGGAATACGTTAAGTTCGTTTATGTGCTGCTTGTTGACCTCTAAAGCAGCTGCAGCGCAAAGCAGCATATTTGTAAAAGCCGCGCTGTCAATTGTTTCTCTCAAAGTGAAAGCACCTCCGTGGAAAGAAATGTTCGGGCGATAATGCCGTTATTTTTAGCTTACTTGCATGGAGTCGATAAAAACATCGACATTTGTTACGGGAACACCGGTTGCCCGTCCGACCTTGTAGCTTACCTCGTTCATGATGCTTCCCGCTAGAATTTTGATGTTTACGCCGTGGTCAACAACGATGTGGAGCGCTATTGAAACGCTGTTGTCGTCGTTGAAGCTGACGGAAACTCCTCTTGACATTGATTCTCTGCGGAGAAGGTGGACAAGTCCATCGGATTTGGAGCGCGCTCCCATGCCCTTGACACCAAAGCAGTTTGTTGCAGCGTCACTGGCTATGGTGGTAAACACCTCGCTGGTAATGCTGATCATGCCCAGCTCGTTTTCGATTTTTACCATGATGTCAGCCCCTTTCGGTAATTTTTAATTTTGACTTCCGAAGAAAATTTGTTCTTCGGAGGATATGATGGTTTTGTGTTGCCGCAATGACAACTCTATTAGAAAACATTTAGTTATTATACCCCGAATGCCCCAAAAGCACAAGGAAATTTTTCTTTATTGGAGCTAAAGGTCGAACATACCATACATCTCATATATTTCTTTTATTCGTTAAATCAAAAAGAATTGAAAAAGAATTGAATAGACTGTGTATAATTATAATTTACAAGCCATTTGCGACATGGTAGAATGAGTATCAATCAAAGTGTTCAAAATTACCCGCAAATGAAAGTTAATCAAAAGAAACTTGCATATTAAATTTCAAGGAGATGACATTTATGTCAAGAAAGCTGAAAACCATGGACGGCAACACAGCCGCCGCTCACGTTTCCTATGCGTTCTCGGAGGTCGCTGCAATTTACCCCATCACCCCTTCGTCCACTATGGCCGAATATGTGGATAAATGGTCAGCGGCAGGTCAGAAAAATATTTTTGGTCAGCAGGTCAATGTTGTTGAAATGCAGTCCGAGGGCGGCGCCGCCGGTGCTGTTCACGGCAGCTTAACGGCAGGGGCGCTAACCACCACCTACACCGCGTCCCAGGGTCTTCTTCTTATGATTCCAAACCTCTACAAAATTGCGGGCGAAATGCTCCCCGCCGTTTTCCACGTTTCCGCAAGAACGCTTGCCACACACGCACTTTCAATTTTCGGAGATCACTCCGATGTTTATGCCTGCCGTCAAACCGGCCTTGCAATGCTTGCCTCCAACAGCCCTCAAGAGGCTATGGATTTGGGCGCGGTTGCGCACCTTGCGGCAATTCACGCAAGTATGCCCTTCATCCATTTCTTCGACGGCTTCCGCACCTCCCACGAGATGCAAAAGGTTGCTGTTTGGGACTATGACGAGCTTGCAGAAATGACAGATTTTGAAGCTATTGCGCAGTTCCGCAGCAGAGCAAACAGCCCCGCAAACCCCGCACTTCGCGGCTCCGCTCAAAACGGCGATATTTTCTTCCAGGTTCGCGAGGCGTCCAACCAAAAGTACGATGCAATTCCCGCAATTGTTGAGGACTACATGAATCAGGTTAACGCCCGTATCGGCACAAGCTACAAGCCCTTCAACTACTACGGCGTTCCCGATGCGACACACGTTATCATCGCAATGGGCAGCGTTTGCGAAGCGGCCGAGGAGGTTGTTGATTACCTCAACGCCCGGGGCGACAAGGTTGGTCTTATTAAGGTACACCTTTACCGTCCTTTCTCCCTCAAGCATTTGCTTGCAGTGCTTCCCGAAAGTGTTAAGGCTATAAGCGTACTTGACAGAGCAAAGGAACCCGGCGCACCCGGTGAGGCTTTATATCTCGACGTTGTTGCGGCTCTTGCGGGAACAAAGTTCCGCTCCGTGCCCGTTTATGGCGGACGTTACGGCTTGGCCTCCAAGGACGTTACTCCCGGCTCTATTATTTCCGCTTTCCGCAACATTCAAGCGGCAGAGCCGAAAAACGGCTTTACAATTGGAATTAACGATGACGTTACACACCTCTCCATCCCCATCAACGAGGAGCCGGACACCACTCCTGCCGACATCATCTCCTGCAAATTCTGGGGACTTGGCTCGGACGGTACGGTTGGCGCGAACAAAAACTCCATTAAAATTATCGGCGACCACACCGATTTGAAGGCACAGGCCTATTTCCAGTACGACTCCAAAAAGTCCGGCGGCATCACAATCAGCCATCTTCGCTTTGGAAAGAGCGACATCAAGTCCACCTATTATGTTTCCAAGGCGGATTTTGTCGCCTGCCACAACCCCTCCTACCTCGAAAAGTACGATATGGCTCAGGATGTTAAGCCCGGCGGCGCTTTCCTTATCAACTGCGACTACACAATTGATGAGCTAACGGAGCACCTGCCCGCTTCCGCAAAGAAATATATTGCTAAAAATAATGTTCGTGTTTATGCTATCGACGCTATCGGCATTGCGCGCGAAATTGGCTTGGGCAACAGAACAAACGCCATTTTGCAAGCAGCTTTCTTTAAGCTTGCAAAAATTCTGCCGGAAGCCGACGCTGTCACCTATATGAAGGACGCAATTCGCACCACCTATGGACGCAAGGGCGAGAAAATTGTTAACATGAATATCGAAGCTGTTGACGCCGGCACCTCCAAGGTTCGTGAAATTGCCGTTCCCGCCGATTGGGCAAATCCTGCCGCCGACGTAAGCAAAGCGGCGTTTGACGGTGGCGTTAAATCCGCAAAGGCTTTCGCCACGGACATTCTTGACCCCGTTAACGCCATGCGCGGCGATTCACTTCCCGTTTCCGCTTTCATGGATATTGCAAACGGCGTTATGCCGAGCGGCACCTCTGCCTTTGAAAAGCGCGGCATCGCGGTTGACGTTCCCACCTGGGTTGCGGAAAACTGCCTGCAGTGCAACCAGTGCGCATTTGTTTGCCCGCACTCCGTTATTCGTCCGTTCGTGTTCAATGCCGAGGATCTCAAAAACGCTCCGGCGGGCATTAAAACCGTTCAGATGAAGGGCAAGGGCTGTGAGGAATATCAGTTCGCCATGATTTCAAGCGTTCTCGACTGCACGGGCTGCGGAAGCTGCGCCAATGTCTGCCCCGCCAAGGACAAGGCCATTATCATGGCTCCGCTGAAGGACAATCTTGCCGAGCAGGACAGCTACAACTACGCTTATGAAAATGTTTTGGAAAAGGACGTTCCTTTTGCCGAAAACACCATAAAGGGCAGCCAGTTCAAAACCCCGCTGCTTGAGTTCTCCGGCGCTTGCGCGGGCTGCGGCGAAACACCCTATGCAAAGCTTGCAACTCAGCTTTTCGGCGAGAGAATGTATATCGCAAACGCCACGGGCTGCAGCTCCATTTGGGGCGGCTCCGCACCGAGCTTCCCCTACACCAAAAACAAAGAGGGCCGCGGCCCCGCTTGGGCAAACTCCTTGTTTGAGGACAACGCCGAGTTCGGCCTTGGAATGCTAAACGCCGTTAAGCAGCGCAGAAATGCGCTTTCTGCCGCCGCCGAGCGTCTTGCCGCGGGCAGCGTTTGCAAGGAAGCCGCCGCAAAGTGGATTTCCGTCAAGGACGACCCGCAGGCGGGTAAGCTTGCAGGAAACGAGCTTTTGGAGCTTTGCCGTAAAAATTCAACTAACGCCGACTGCAAAACAGTTATCGAGCACAACGAGCTTCTTATGAAGCCCTCCTTCTGGGTGTTCGGCGGCGACGGCTGGGCCTACGACATCGGCTACGGCGGACTTGACCACGTTCTTGCCACCGGCGAAAACATCAATGTGCTTGTCTTTGACACCGAGGTCTATTCAAACACCGGCGGACAGGCTTCAAAGGCAACGCCGACAGGCGCTGTTGCTCAATTCGCGGCGGCCGGAAAGACCGTCAAGAAAAAGGATTTGGCTCAAATTGCAATGTCCTACGGCTACATCTATGTAGCTCAGGTTTGCATGGGCGCAAACTATCAGCAAACACTAAACGCTTTGATTGAGGCGGAGAGCTATGACGGCCCCTCGCTTGTCATTGCTTATGCACCCTGCATCAACCACGGCAACAAAAACGGTATGGGCAAGTCCATCGCCACCGAAAAGCAGGCGGTTGAGGCCGGATATTGGAACAACTTCCGCTACGACCCGCGTCTTGCACAGCCACTTTCTGTGGACAGCAAGGCTCCGAGCGCAAGCTATCGCGACTTCATTATGAGCGAGGTTCGCTACTCCTCACTGCCCCTAAGCTTCCCCGAGCGCGCCGAAAAGCTATTCGTCGCCGCCGAGGAAAACGCAAAGGCGAAGTACGAAAATCTTGTTAAGCAGAAGGAACTGTTTGACGGAAAAGAATAACAAAACTGAAATCGGCGGTTCACTTTATTTTAAGTGAACCGCCGATTTAAAGTTCCTCCAGCAGCAGGTTGGCGGGGATTTTCGTTAGGTGCTCGGGGAAATCGTTGGCGGTGGAGATGGCGGCGGTGGAGCTGTTTTCTATGTCGTTGTACAGGTGACAATATATGTCGTTTTCGGGGAGAATTATTTCGCCGTCCTGCTTGTAGAATGGCAAATTGCGCAGACTGCCGCGGCCTGTGAGCTTGAAAAAGCTCTCGCGCAGCACCCAAATTTCGAAGAACGACAGGTCGGTTAGCTCGCGGGGAGTTGTTAGGCGCTTTACGGTTGCGGGGCTTATGGAGCGGTGCTGCTGGGTGTCCACTCCTATGGGGGAATTTGAAATGGCACAGAGAACACAGCTTTTGCTGTGACTGATTGAAAAATATATTTGTGGCTCGTCGGGAAAAAAGGGCTTTCCCAGCGGAGTTTTTTCGATTGCTGGAAGCTCTCCGCCGCAAAAATCAAAATATGCGCGTGCGAGAAGCGCCGAGGCAAGAGCGGAGGCGCGGACTTTCGCGGCGCGGGAGGATATTGGGGGCAGAGTGTCCGAAATACGGGGGTCGGAGCAATAGAGGAGCATGGCATCACTTCCTTTTGCAATGATTTGGTTTTACCGGAGCAGATAAACGGAATTGCGGTAAATTGATAGAATTATATAAAATGTTCATTTGTGAACACTTTACCACAGCTTGAGAAAAAGCACAAATATCTTATGAACATCACAATATATTGAAATGTTGGACTACCATTTTTCAATCGGCTGTGATATACTATATAAGTTAAATTGTGCGATTTTGACTGTTTATGGGGAAAGCGTGGTGCTGTTTTGAAAAAAGCTATGGTTTATTTGGTAATGCTTTTTGCCATGTTTATGTTCTCCGGTTGCTCAGTTGTCAATGTGGAGGAGCTATACAGCCTTCCACAGCCGCAAGAGGAATACTTGCAGCTTCAAAAGCTGATAAATAAGGAAATTGCCGCCGGCGGCGAATATTCCGCTCCGACTCTTGGCTCAAGGCGACAGAGCGTTCAGCTGACCGACCTTGATGGTGATGGCGCAGATGAGGCTCTCGTTTTTTTGCGGGATAAAAATGCACAGCCGCAAATTTGCATATATTGCAAAAACGCAGCAAATCAATATGCGCGCATTGCAACGATTGAAGGCGACGGGGCGGCGGTTGGACACGTTGAATATGCCGACTTTAACGGCGATGGTATTTCCGAAATTGCAGTTTCATGGAAAATGAATGAGGAAATGCGGCTGTTGGAGCTGTATTCAATAAAAAATTGGACGACAACAGCCTTGCTGACTATAAGATGCACGGATTTCCAAACGGCGGATATTGACAGCAACGGGATGCCGGAGCTTATGTCGGTTAACCTTGACGGCAAGGGCGGAGATGTCAGCATGATAAGGGCGAACCTTGACGGAGAGGTTATTACGACAAGCACCAGACTTTCAAAGTCATTGGCAAACATTGAACGCTTTCGAGTGGGATATATTGCGGAAAAAGTTCCCGCCGTTTTTGTTGAAGGGCGTTTTCCCAACAATAACAGCGAAGCCCTCCTCACCGACATTATTATATATTCAGATGAAAAATTAAAAAACATTACGCTTGACAGCACAACGGGAGATAGCCGTGCAACACGCCGCTATCCTGTTTACTGTACAGATATTGACGGAAATGGGACTATTGATGTTCCCTTTGCGGAGAAACTGAAAAACCATCCAAAGGCTTCTGTCGATTATTACATTTTTGACTGGTTCAATTACTATGCGGATGGTGACAGAGAAATTTGCGCTTCTACCTATCACTGCTACAACGATGACTGGTATTTTGAGCTTCCGCCGAATTGGAGAAACAACCTTATGGTTAGGCGTGAAACGGCGCTTGCCGGCGAGCGCAGCGTAACTTTTTCCACAGTTGATGAGAACAGCGGCAAAATTACGGATTTGATGACCATATATGTGCTTTCGGATGAAAACCGAAACGATAGGGCAAAGCTTGACGGACGTTTTATTCTGCTTGGCGGAGAAACAACAATTTATGCAGCGGAGTTTAACACGGACGACAGAGTTACAAAGGAACAAAAACAGGATATAATTCAGAGATTTCACTTAATCTATTCCGAATGGATTACGGGTGATTTGGGTTAAAACCAAAATACTTGTACACCTTGGAACAGGGTGTTTGTTTTCATTTGGAACATATAAAGGGCGCACCTAAAAAGATTTGCAATTAATTTCGAAAGGAACCCGGTTTACCATGAAAAAGGTTTTGGTTTTGGAGGATGAGTCCAGTATTCGCAGCTTTGTGGTTATCAACCTAAAGCGCTCCGGCTATGAGCCGGTTGAGGCGGAAACCGGAGAGCAGGCGCTTGAGGAGCTGAAAAAAAATCCCGATATCCGCATAGCACTACTTGATGTTATGCTTCCCGATATTGACGGTTTTGAGGTTTGCCGCCGTATTCGTGCCTCCGGTTCAAAGCTTGGAATTATTATGCTTACAGCAAAAAGTCAGGAAATGGATAAGGTTACGGGGCTTATGACAGGCGCAGACGACTATGTTACAAAGCCATTTTCTCCTGCGGAGCTGACAGCAAGAGTTGACGCGCTTTACCGACGTACAGGTGGTGATATTGAGGACGAGGCAATAAACGGCGAGCTTTGCAGCGGACCTTTCCGACTTAACACACGCAACCGTACACTTGAAAAAAGCGGCGATAGAATTCGGCTGACTCAAATTGAATATTCTATCATGAAAATGTTTATGGACAATGCGGGAAAAGCACTTTCCCGTGAGGACATTTTAAACAATGTTTGGGGCAGAGATTATTTTGGAGAGCTGAAGATTGTTGACGTTAATATTCGCCGCCTGCGTATTAAAATTGAGGACGACCCCACTATTCCGGTGTTCATCACAACGGTTTGGGGATATGGCTACAAGTGGGGCTTTTAAACTTCATACTGCGGCATACGTCTGCTTCAGAATGTTGAATTTCGGCTAGGGACGGTGATATGTTGCATGAGATTTCGCGGGATTAAGGTTCGATGGATGGTGAACGGAATTGTTGTCGTCATCTTTCTCGTTGCAGTTGGAATTTTTGCATTTTCGCTTATTGCAAACAGCTATTATCACTCTGCGGCGCTTACGGGACTTCAAAACAAGGCTCAGACTGCATCTGAATTTTTTACAACCTATGTTTCAAAAACCTATCTTGAATATTACCAGAGCGCCTACCGCTACACCGAATCCTTTGAGGATAAGGATGAGCTGGAGCTTCAATTTATCAACAACAGAGGGCGGGTTGAGGTTTCAAGCTATGGCATTTCCGCCGGCTCATCACCGGGCACCCCCGATATATTGAGCGCATTGGAAACAGGGAAAATAAGCAGATTTGAGGGGATTAGCCCGACGACGGGGGAGAGGATTATGTCCGTTTCCGCGCCGATGCAATATTCAGACGACTCAATTGTCGGAGTTATGCGTTATGTTACAAGCTTGAAGCTTGTTGATAGACGGGTTATTCGGGTTACTGCTATGGCTTCGGCGGTGGGACTGATTATTGTCCTTATAGTTTTTTTCTCAAATATGTATTTTATCAAAACTATCACCGACCCTATACATGGCCTTACAGTGCTTGCGCGGCAAATTTCCGAGGGCGGCTATGGTATGCAGGCCGAAAAAAGGCACAATGACGAAATTGGCGACCTTACGGATGCGATAAATGAGATGTCTATGAAAATAAGCCAAGCGGAGAAGGTGCAGACCGAATTTGTTTCCTCCGTATCGCACGAGCTTAGAACTCCGCTAACCGCCATTACAGGCTGGAGCGAAACACTTCTTTACGACAAGGAGCTGAAGGGCGACTCAAAGCGCGGCGTTGAGATTATTTCAAAGGAAGCCGCAAGACTTACAAAAATGGTTGAGGAGCTTTTGGAATTTACGCGTATCCAAGACGGGCGCTTTAACCTCAGCATTGAACAGCTTGATATTGAGGCTGAGCTGGAGGATTCTATTTTTGCCTATGGCGAGCTTTTACGGCAGGAGGGGATTGAGCTTCAATATACACCTTCGCCGCACACGGTGCCTATTATTCCGGGTGATCCGGAAAGGCTGCGTCAGGTCTTTTTGAACATCCTTGACAATGCCGCAAAGTATGGCAAGGATGGCAAAAAAATTGATGTTTCAATCGACCGTCAGGGCGATTATGTAATTATAGCCGTGCGCGATTATGGGCACGGAATTCCATATCCCGAGCTGCCGTTTGTTAAAAAGAAGTTCTATAAGGGCAGCTCCAAGGAGCGCGGAAGCGGCATTGGACTTGCCATCTGCGATGAGATTGTTACACGTCACGGCGGTGACCTTATCATTGCAAACGCCTATGGCGGCGGTGCCTGCGTTACAATTCGACTTCCCGCGGGGCACTACTAAGGAACCTCTGATTAAATCCATCAATTCGCGCACTACAAATTATCCGAACAGGATACTTTTTTGACATAATATAATTTAGCACTGCATTTTTGAAAGGAACAATTTATGAGCAAAAAGAAAAAGAATGAGGTGGATTTTCGCACCAGCATTGGAGGACAGGCTCTTATTGAGGGCATCCTGATGCGCGGGCCGACGAAGCAATCCATTGTTGTAAGAACGCCGGAGGGACTTGTTCCGAAGGTTGAGGAGCCGCACTTTGTTAAGGAGCGCTACCCGATTTTGGGCTGGCCGCTTATTCGGGGCGTGGTGGTGTTTTTGGAGTCCATGATTTACGGTGTTAAGGCGCTGACCTATTCGGCAGACTTTATGCCCGAGGACGAGCAGGAGGAGCCTAGCAAGCTTGATAAGTGGATTGAAAAAAAGTTCGGAATGGAAAAGGCACAGAAGTTTATAATTGGCTTTGCTGTGGTTTTGGGAGTTGGACTCTCTGTTGGTCTTTTTATTTTACTGCCAACCTTGCTTGCGGGACTGCTTTCCTATGTTACGGATTCGGCTCTGCTTCACAACATTGGCGAGGGAGTTTTGCGTATTGCAATTTTCCTCATTTATATGTTTTTGTGCACAAAATCCCAAGATTTGAAACGTGTTTTCCGCTATCACGGTGCGGAGCACAAGACTATTTTCTGTTATGAAAAGAATTTGCCGCTGACTGTTGAAAACGTCAAAAAGCAATCGCGTTTTCACCCCCGCTGCGGTACCAGCTTTTTGTTTGTTGTTATGATTATCAGTATTTTGGTATTTTCCGTCGTGAGCTGGACAAATGTTTGGGTGCGTATGCTGCTTAGGCTTTTGCTTTTGCCTGTTGTTGTTGGCATTGCCTTCGAAATTAACCGCTGGGTCGGCCGCCACGATAACTGGTGTTCAACCATTCTTTCCGCGCCCGGAAAGGCTTTGCAGCATTTGACAACCGCGGAGCCGGACGATTCCATGATGGAATGTGCCATCGAAGCACTAAAGCTCGTTATTCCCGAAGAAAAGGGTCAGGACGCATGGTGAAGCTTGAATTGTGCGCCGGTGAAAGGATAGATATTTCAGATGCCAAGAACATATAACGACATATATATTGATGCGCGCCGCCGACTTCGCGAGAACGGAGTTGAGGCATATAGCCTTGAGGCAAGATTTATTGTGGCGCACGTTGCCAAAAAGCCCATGGACGCTTTTATGCGCGAAATGAACCTCTACACGGCGGATTTTGTTGCGCCGGAGGTCGATGCTTTGATTGAAAGACGGCTTGCGGGCGAACCCGTTGCCTACATTACAGGCGACTGGGAATTTTATGGAATACCAATTTCGGTGACGCGGGGAGTGCTCATTCCGCGAGTTGATACAGAGGTTTTGGCGGACAGCGCAATTTCCGCGCTCAGGGGTCGAAAAATGGATGCGCGGGTGCTTGATTTATGCACAGGGAGCGGCTGTGTTGGCTGTGCCATTGCAAAGGAATTGCCGGCAACCCATGTTGTGCTTGCGGATAACAGCCGCGCGGCACTCGGCATTGCAAAGCAAAATGTTATGCGCAACAAGCTCAACCCAAGGGTTAGCTGCATTGAGCTGGACGCTATGGAAACCCCGCCGATGATGATTGGCAGCTTTGACCTTCTAACCTGCAACCCGCCCTATATTCCAACTGCGGATATTGCGGGGCTTGACACCTCCGTTAAGGATTACGAGCCGCTTGAAGCGCTTGACGGCGGAGCGGACGGACTGAATTTTTACAGAGCAATTATTGAAAAATGGCGCAATGTTGTTCGCTTGGGCGGACTTATGCTTTTTGAAGTCGGTGTTGGTCAGGCGGAGGACGTTATAAAGCTCATGCGGCTCGGTGGATTTAAAAATGTTGAGTCTGTCAAGGATACATTGGGGATTGACAGAGTTGTTTTTGGAAACGCATAGAGGTACTATTGGCCTCGTTTAAGTCAAAAATCCTTTTGCCTTGTAAAAGGGTGGATTGACGAGTATCGAAAAATAAGGAAGCGCCCGCTTTGGCGGGGAAAAATTGATTGAGGTGAGGATATGGCTGAAAAGAAAAAGGTTCCCATTACTCTTGTTGGGCAGGCGGAGGACAAGAAAAAAGCGCTTGAAACTGCTTTGGCTCAAATTGAAAAAAACTATGGAAAGGGCGCTATTATGCGGCTTGGAGATGACTTGCCCGTCAATGTTGCGGCAATTTCAACCGGCTCGCTTTCACTTGACATTGCGCTTGGCATAGGCGGCGTTCCCAAGGGACGTATTATTGAAATTTTTGGCCCGGAATCCTCGGGTAAAACTACGCTTGCGCTCCATATTCTTGCAAGTGCTCAGAAAGCCGGCGGCGAGGTTGCATTTATTGACGTTGAGCACGCACTTGAGCCGGCTTATGCAAAGGCACTGGGTGTTGACATTGACAATCTTTTGATTTCTCAGCCGGATACCGGCGAGCAGGCACTCGAAATTACAGAAGCTCTGGTGCGCTCCGGCGCTATTGACGTTGTTGTTGTGGACAGCGTTGCCGCACTTTTGCCGCGCAGCGAGCTTGAGGGCGACATGGGCGACTCCAGTGTTGGCGTTGTTGCAAGACTTATGTCGCAGGCGCTTCGTAAGCTGGCGGGAACCATTTCAAAAACGAGCTGCATAGTTGTTTTTATCAACCAGCTTCGCGAGAAAATCGGAGTTATGTACGGCAACCCCGAAACCACCCCCGGCGGCCGCGCTTTGAAGTTCTTTTCCAGTGTGCGCATTGACGTTCGCCGCATTGAAGCTCTGAAAAATGGTACGGAAACCTATGGTAACCGCACTCGTGCGAGAGTTCTTAAAAACAAGGTTGCCCCACCATTTAAAGAGGCGGAATTTGATATTATTTACGGTGAGGGCATCTCAAAAATCGGTGAGATTATTGACCTTGGCGTTAAGCTGGAAATTATTGACAAGGGCGGCGCGTGGTACACGGTTGGGGACTCAAGGCTTCAGGGCCGCGAGGCTGTTAAGGAATACCTCAAGGAGCACCCCGAGGTGGCGGACGATATTGAGCAGAAAATCCGCGATAACAGCGGCAAGCTTGCCGCCGCTCCTGTGGAAAAGCCTTCGTCAAAAAAAGCGGGAAAAGCCGTTGACGTTTCTGCGGACGATTTTGAGGGCTAAAAACTGTGGAACTTGTTGAGCTTAAACCAATTTGCGGGGGTACTAAATTCGCGGCGGTTTTGTCGGACGGCAGCTCTGTGCGGGTTTCGACAGCGCTCATTGCAGACCTTTCCCTCTATTCCGGCAAGGAAATGTCCGAGGAGGATTGCGAGCAGCTTAGAGCGGCTTCAAGCTTCCATTCCTGCAAGGAACGTGCTTTGAGGATAATCGGGATGCGTCCAATGTCCTGTAAGGAGATTTTTGACAGGTTAGTGCAAAAAGGCGAAACGGCGGAGGATGCCGCCGCCTGCGTTGAGTGGCTTTTAAATATCCATTATCTGGACGATGAACAATATGCCTCGACGCTTGTGCGGCACTACTCCGCAAAGGGCTATGGGAAGCAGCGCGTTAAAAACGAGCTTTATAGGCGGGGGATAGCAAAGGCGCTTTGGGATGAAGCGCTTTGCGAAATGCCGGAGATGGACGATACAGTTTATGAGCTGCTTTGCAAAAAACTGAAAAGTGACGACCCCGACCGTGCGGAGCTGAAAAGAGCCACGGACTCGCTGTTTCGGCGCGGCTTTGCATGGGATGAAATTAAAACGGCGGTCAATAGATTTAAGGCCGAGAACGAGGAGAACGATTATGTCGAGTAAGATTTCTATTATTTCACTGGGCTGCCCTAAAAATTTGGTGAACAGTGAACAAATGCTCTACCTTTTGTGCGAGGCTAATTTTGGAATTGTTTCGGAGCCGGAGGACGCGGATGCGGTCATTATAAACACCTGCGGATTTATTGAGTCCGCAAAGAGCGAGGCTATTGACACCGTGCTTGAGATGGCGGAGCTTAAAAAGGCGGGCAAAATTAAGGCGATTATTGTTACAGGTTGCCTGAGCCAGCGCTACAATGACGAAATTTTGAAGGAGCTTCCGGAGATTGACGCTGTTTTGGGTACGGGCAGCTATGACGATATTGTCGCGGCCGTTAAGAGCGCACTTCACGGAAAACCCTTCACAGCCTTTGGCGATATTGACGCTCCGATTACGGAAACCGGGCGCATTGTTTCAACCGGACCCGGCTATGCCTACCTTCGCATTGCGGAGGGTTGTGACAACCGCTGTGCATATTGCGTTATCCCCTCAATCCGCGGAAAATATCGCAGCCGCGATATGGACAGCATTGTTGATGAGGCGCGCGCACTTGCAAAAACCGGAACGCGGGAGCTTATTGTTATCGCTCAGGACATCACGCGATATGGCACCGACCTTTACGGCAAGCGGTCGCTTTCAACACTTTTGCGCAAGCTTTGCGGAATTAAGGGCATTGAGTGGATTAGGCTCCATTACCTCTATCCCGACCAATTTGACGATGAATTGATTGAAACAATCGCCGCAGAGGATAAGGTGTTATCCTATTTAGACATTCCAATTCAGCACATCAACGACAACATTTTGAAACGCATGAACCGCCGCGGAACGGGGGACGACATTCGCGTGCTGTTTAAAAAGCTCAGAGAAAAAATTCCCGGGCTTGTTATTCGCACCAGTCTAATTGTTGGTCTGCCGGGCGAAACGGAAGCGGAATTTGACGAGCTTTGTGCGTTTTTGCGCGAGGCAAAAATTGAACGCGCGGGCGTATTTGCGTTTTCGCCGGAGGAGGGAACTCCTGCCGCCGCGATGATGGACAGGTGCGACACGGAGGAAGCCGAGCGTCGGCGCGACCTTATCATGGAGCTGCAGGCGGGGATTATGGACGACTGGAGCGAGTCCATGGTCGGAAAAACCGTTCGTGTGCTTTGTGAGGGCTATGACGACGAAATCGGTATGCAGCTTGGCAGGAGCTATGCGGATTCGCCCGATATTGACGGGCTTGTCTGCTTTGCGGGCGAATGCGCCGTGGGCGATTTTGCCGACGTTAAAATTACGGAAATTTGCGACGGCGAGTGGTATGGTGAGCAGGTGCTTTAGCCTGTCAAAAAGCTTTTGAGCGTCTAAGGGACGTTTGAATAGGTGCTTTTATAGGCATTATTTTTAAAGAGGAAGGCTTGGAATTTGATATGACAACAGCTAGTAAAATTACTTTGGCGCGAATTGCGCTCATTCCGTTTTTTATTATCGCGGCGCTTTGGGATTTTCCGGGGCACGACTATGTTGCACTTGCTATTTTTGCTTTTGCGGCGCTTACGGACAGCCTTGACGGCTATGTTGCGAGGCACTACAATCAGGTTTCAACCTTTGGCAAATTTATTGACCCGCTGGCGGATAAGCTGCTTGTTACAGCGGCACTGCTCATTTTTGTTGAGCGCGGGCAGATGTCCTCTTGGGCGTGTATGCTTGTCATTGCGCGTGAATTTGCCGTTACGGGACTGCGCCTTGTTGCCATGGAAAATGGCACGGTTATTGCCGCCGCTTGGTCGGGCAAGGTTAAAACCGCCGCTTCCATTGTTTGCGTCTGCATAATGTTTTTGCCCATACACGGCTTTGCACTGCTGTCGTGGCTTTCCGTTGATGCGCTTTGCGTTTTTGTTATTGTTGCAACAACAATTTATTCGGGTGTTGAATATTTTATCGTTAACCGTACGGCGATGGATTTTAAAAACTAATTTCAAGTCATTACATTTTGCTTGACACGGATTTTGCTTCATGCTAATATAATGGAGTATATTCAATATGCAAAAAAGTCTTTTGTTTTTCAATCGGCTTCGTTTTATCCGGCTGTGATGGGGAAAAGTAGGGCACATTTGACGCCACAGAGAATTGCCGCCTTGGCTGAAAGCGGCTTTGACGTAGAAGTGCCTAAAGTGCGCCTCGGAGCCTTGGGGAGAGGAAATGCTCCTCCGTTTCTGCCGCGTTAAGGCATATGTCGGTGCTTGCCGACAAGAGTTAAAAACGAGAGTGGAACCGCGATTTTTTATCGCCTCTCATGGGCTTTGCCCGTGAGGGGCGTTTTGCATTTTTATAAAGGAGGTCGTATGTAATGTTTGATGTTTTAAGGGAAAATATTGCGGCTTACAAGGCGAGAGATCCGGCGGCGCGGTCGTCGTTTGAGGTTTTGATGTTATATCCCGGGCTTCGTGCAACAATGTCGCACAGGCGGGCAAATTGGTTTTATAAGCATGATATGAAATTTTTGGCGCGATGGATTTCTCAGCGGTCGCGAAAAAAGACGGGGATTGAAATTCACCCCGGCGCAACCATTGGTCGGCGGCTCGTTATTGACCACGGCATGGGCATTGTTATCGGCGAAACGGCGGAGCTTGGGGACGATGTTTTGCTGTATCAGGGCGTTACGCTCGGCGGTACGGGTAAGGACACGGGCAAGCGGCATCCGACCATTGGAAACAATGTGCTTATTGGCAGCGGCGCGAAAATTTTGGGGCCTTTTAAGGTCGGGGAGAATAGCCGCATTGCAGCAAACGCGGTTGTTTTGAAGGAAATTCCACCGAACAGCACAGCCGTTGGCGTTCCCGCAAGAGTGGTTCGTGTGGATGGGCAGAAGGTTGACTTTGCGGGAAATGTGGATCAAATTCACATCACCGACCCTGTTGCACAGGAGCTTTTGGCGCTGCATCAGCAGCTTAGCGAGGTTATTGGCGAAAAGTGTTCAAAGGACTGAAACAGATAGATATTGGAAATATATGGAGGAATTTACAAATGAAATTTTTTAACACAATGTCCATGCAGAAAGAGGAATTTGTTCCGATTGAGGAGGGCAAGGCCAGAATTTATGCCTGCGGCCCGACGGTTTATAACCTTATCCATGTTGGAAATGCGCGCCCCATAATTATGTTTGACGTTCTGCGCCGCTACCTTGAATATCGCGGCTTTGAAGTTACCTTTGTTCAGAATTTTACCGATGTTGACGACAAAATCATTAAGCGCGCCACCGAGGAGGGGATTACTTCTTCCGAGGTTGCCGAAAAATATATTGCAGAATACTTTACAGACTGCCAAGGGCTTGGAGTTCGCGAAGCGACAATTCACCCGAGAGCAACCGAAAATATGGAGCAGATTATCTCCATAATTGGCACGCTTATCCAGAAAGGATACGCCTATGAGGCGAACGGCGATGTTTACTACCGCACACTGAAATTTGCGGACTATGGAAAGCTAAGCCATCAGCCGCTTGAGGATTTGCAGGCGGGGGCCAGAATTGATGTTACGGACATCAAGGAAAACCCCGTGGACTTTGCGCTTTGGAAAGCGGCGAAGCCGGGGGAGCCTGCTTGGGAGTCGCCCTGGGGCAAAGGCAGACCGGGCTGGCACATTGAGTGCAGTGCCATGAGCAACCGCTATTTGGGTCACACAATTGACATTCACTGCGGCGGGCAGGATTTGATTTTTCCGCACCATGAGAATGAGGTTGCGCAGTCCGAGGCGGCGAATGGCTGCAAATTTGTTAATTATTGGATGCACAACGGATTTATCAGCATTGACAACAAAAAAATGAGCAAGTCGCTCGGCAACTTTTTTACGGTGCGCGAGGCGGCGGAGGCTTATGGCTACGATGCTATTCGAATGTTTATGCTCATGAGCCATTACCGCAGTCCGCTGAACTATTCCGGCGAGATTTTAATTCAGGCGAAAAACGCGCTTGAGCGTTTATCTACCGCAAAGGCAAACCTTGAAATGTTTGCGAAGGACGGGGCAGAGGGCGAGATGACAGCCTCGGAAGCGGAATTTGCGGCTTCTCTCGGCAGATACCGTGAGAGATTTTGCGAGGTTATGGACGATGACCTCAACACGGCGGATGCTGTTGCGGTTATTTTTGAGCTTGTGCGCGAGATGAACAGCGCGGTTTGCGCGGCGAAAAACCCGACTCGTGCTTTGGCAAAGGCTTGTGACGATGTTTTTTCAGAGCTTGCGGAGGTTATCGGACTGCCGATTTTAAAGGCAGAAACGAATATTGATGCGGAGATTGAGGGACTTATTGAAGCGAGAACCGCGGCGAGAAAGGCAAAGAATTTTGCCGAGGCCGACAAAATTCGTGACGAATTGAAGAATAGGGGAATTGAACTGGAGGATACGCCGAATGGCGTTAAGTGGCATAACACCAATTCCTGATTAAAAATACTCCTCAAAACACAAAATGTTTTGAGGAGTATTTTTTGATGTTTTGTTAGGCGGCGGGGCTTGCTGATGGGAGTGCGGAGGGGGGCGGGCTTACGGGAGCTGAGGGGAGCGGCGGGGTTGGAGTTGGGATGTCGGTGCCGCTTGCCGGAGGTGTGGGGGAGTGGGTGGGACTTGCGGAGGGCTTTTCGGATTCTTCGGGGGAGGGACTGGGTGAAGCTTCCTCTTCAAGGTCACCGAAAATATTTGTTGGAGCGCCTATTGTTGGCGTTTTGAAAGATTTGTAGGGCAGACCTTCGTGGAGGGGCTGCATTATTTTTTTCCATATTTGTGCGGCGGGGTTGCCGTTTACATACATATGGGCGGGGGTGTCGTAGCCTGTCCAGACAGCGCAGACATAGTAGGGGGTGAAGCCAACGAACCAACGGTCTTTATAGTCGGTTGAGGAACCGGTTTTACCGGCGTGGGGCATATTGCCGATGTTGGATTCGTAGCCTGTGCCGGAGGTTGCCGCGATGTTTAGCATTTTACACATTGTCCATGCGGTGTTTGCTTTGAATGCGACTATTGTTTCCGGGGAGTTGTCGAGAACCATTGTGCCGTTTGAGTCGGTTATATAGCTGTAGGTGCGGGCGTAGGTGAAAACGCCGTCATTTACAAATGCGTCGAATGCCTGTGCCATTTCGCGGACGGTTATGCCGTTCGTTAGCTGACCGAGCGACAGCGGTGCATAGTCACAGTCGGCATCCTCCATGCTTTCAACGCCCAAGCGCTCGGTTAGGTATTTGTAGGATACCTCGGGAGTGAGCTTGTCGAGAATTTGGGCGGAAACGGTGTTTAGGGATTTTGTTAGTGCCTGCTGAATGGTTACTATGCCGGAGTTGCCGCCGCCTGCGTTTTTGGGGTACCAGGTGGTGCCTTTTAGCTTGATGCTTGGGGAGTCGTTGATTAGGGTGCCGGGGGTGATTAGGCCTTGGTCAATTGCGGGGCCGTAGGTTGCAATTGGCTTGAAGGAGGAGCCTGGGGGACGCAGAGCGTCTACTGCTCGGTTGAAGATTAGGTTGCCTTCCTTTTTGCCTATGCCGCCTGTCAGCGCCTTGATTTCACCGGTGTAGGGGTCAAGGACAACGGCGGCGGATTGGAGGGACTCGCCCTTGGGTGATTTGTTTTGAGGGAACTTTGTGGGGTCGGTGTAGATGCCGTCCAAAAGATTTTGAGTTTTCATGTCGATGCAGGAATAGATTTGGTAGCCGCCGTTATAGATGAGGAATTGGGCGGTTTCCATGCTGATGCCTTTTTCTTCCATTAAATCGCGGGTTATGTCTTGGATGATTGTATCGACATAGTAGCTGTTTATGGGCATTTCATATTCTTCGCCTTCGGCGCGCTTGAACACAAGCTTTTGGGCGAGGGCTTCTTGATACTCGGCGTTGGTGATGTAGCCTTGGTCGTACATTTCGTGGAGGATTAGCTCTTGACGTTCCTTGTTGTTCGTTTTGCTGATATAGGGGTCGTATTTTGAGGGGTTGTTTGTTATGCCGATTATGCTGGCACATTCGGCAAGGGTTAGATCCCATACATCTTTATTGAAGTAGGCGTGCGCGGCTGTTCCGACACCATAGCAACGCTCACCGAGGTAGATTACGTTTAGGTAGCCCTCGATTATTTCGTCCTTTTCGTACATTCGCTCGAATTTTAGGGCGTTAAATATTTCGCGGAGCTTTCGCTGGACTGTGATATCATCCTCATGGGTTAGGTTTTTTATTAGCTGCTGGGTGAGGGTGGAGCCGCCAAAATCGTCCTTCATGGTGGCGAACATATTGACGAATGCGCCGAAGGTGCGGTACCAATCGACACCCTTGTGCTCGTAGAAGCGGCGGTCTTCGATTGCAACGGCGGCGTGCTCCATGTAGGTGGGGATGTTTTCGTAATCGACCAGCTCGCGGTTTTCTGTGCCATGAAGGGTGGCAAGGGGTTGGTTTACGCCGGCTTCGTCGGTGTACCAAACGGTGCTGGCAAGCTTTACGGTCATGTTTTCGAGGGATATGTCAAGGTCTTCGGAAAGACTTGTTTTGACATAGTAGGCAAAGACGCAGGTGAACAGAAGACCTGTTGTTAGGATGATGAGGAGGACGGTGGCTATTACCTTCATCACTGTGCGAAACACGCCGGTTACGGTTGATGCTGTTGCGTTTGCGGCTGTTTTCGCAACTTTTTTTGCTTTATTTTTGTCCATGTGGAAAAACCTCCGTTGGGCTTATATTGGGCGGGCGGCGGGGCTTGTGCTGCCCATTTATATTTATAGTATGTGTGTACCAAATGAAGAACGGGTGCAAAATGTCATTACAGTATATAAGTATAGCACAGTTTGTCAAATTGCAGTACACTTTTTTGACTTTTTAGTTGAGGGATTGGATAAAAATTACTCGAGGGGGGATAATTAGTTTTATAGTACTAATAAAAATTACGAGGAGGTAGTTATAATGTATAATAAGCTTAGAGCAATTGCTATGGGAATTCTCTGTTTGGGAGCTGTTTTTTGCGCCGCCTTTGCTGTTGTTGAATACGGACGCGCGGAGGCACAGGAGCTTGTTAGCTGCGTTGCGGTTGGCAATGAGAGCAACTATGTGTTGAGAGATTATGAGGGGTATGTTGCGGTTTTTGTTGAAAACGACCCCTCCTGCCCTATGACGGTTACGGATATTCAAGTAAGCACGCTGAGAGAACTGGACAGAAATCTTTTGCAGACGGGTATGAAGGTTCGCACTCACGAAAGGCTGATGATGACGCTGGAGGACCTTGGCTCATAGGGGCAATGATTAAATGGATGCGCGGCTTCCGCAATATATGATTGATTTTTTCGCTCGGGTGGGGTAGAATGTCGCTGATAGGTTGACAGCGGGGCTGTTGGCGTTGCAGAAACAGGAGGCGCACTTTATGAGCGAAGAATTTGGAAATGACATTATTACCGTTACGGATGATGACGGGAATGAATTTGTTTTGGAGCATTTGTACACGCTGGAGTTTAAGGATCAGGTTTACATGGCCTTTCTTCCAACTGACATCGATGAGGATGATGATGACTACGGTCTTATCATTTTGAAGGTTGTTGTTGAGGATGGGGAGGAAATTTTGGGCTCTGTTGATGACCAAGATGAACTTGAAGTAGTTTATGAAGAATTTGCTAAGGTTCTTTTTGACGAAGAAGAGGAATAATATGTTCCTGCAAAGGAAAAATATTTCCGTGTTGCACTTGTTGATTTTTTGATGAACTTGATGTATAATCAAATCACAGGGAGCAATTCGGACTTAGCTTGTTTGCGGTTCGTTGTTCTTTCCTTAATGCACAGCGGTTTGTTTTAAACCTGCTGTGTGCGTGAGGGGTCCTTTAAACCCACATTTTCTATAAGGGACGCCGGACTTCCGTGTGAAATTGCAGGCCTCCCGAAGCGGCTCGACCGTTTTCGGATGTTGGAAGCAGAGAAGCAGCGGAGAGGCGACCCCCCTGCCAAATCGTGCAGGTTATTAATGGGCTTCCACGGCAATAGCGGGCTTGACCGGCGCAAGTAATTGCGCCGGTTTTTTCATGGGGATTTCGTCCAAACACAAGAGCG
>JAVVUU010000003.1:0-35310 GCA_036653035.1 Oscillospiraceae bacterium | reverse complement strand
GGCGCAAGTAATTGCGCCGGTTTTTTCATGGGGATTTCGTCCAAACACAAGAGCGCCTCATCAAAACACACAGTGTTTTGATGAGGCGCTCTTGACAGATTAAGGCAGCAAGTCGTTTTGACTTGTTGCCTTAATTTATGAAAAGCGCTTGCCTTTTGGCGGGGGCGGCGGGACGACTATATTTTGAGGGTTGCGACGGGTTTTGACATGTTTCGCGGAGGGGCGGTGCTAGTATACCTTTCGTTGCCCCTTTTTTTCGAGGATAAATTTGCTTATTTTTTGATTGTATTACAAAAAATTGTCGAATTTGGGCGAAATTTGATTATTTAAAAAATAAATTATTTTTTTTGTACGCAAACGTACACATTATGCCTTGGTGCGGGGTAGGGGTGAGGAGGGGTGTGCTTGAGGAAAAAACTTAGCAGTACCGACGTTGTTAATCACATTGGGAGTATGGCTTTTGGAAAATCCAACGACGCTGTGAAGCTTGTGTTTCTTGACCCGGAGAGGCAGGAGCTGATTGATGAGCTGGATTTGAGCATGGTTTCGGAGGTTAAGAGGGGGGCGAATGGGGCGGTTGAGGTGAAGCTTTTGAACAGGATTGCGCTTTTTGAGCTGTTGGCACAGCTTTTGGAGCCGGGGAGCCGAAAAACAGGGGAGGCGGAGAGCTTTTTTGTCGCCATGGACAAGGCTGCGGCAAGGCTTGGTGACAGTGAGGCATGAAATTTGAGAGCTTTTCCGAAAAACAGGCGCTGACACTGACTTGGTGGAGCGATTCATCGGTTTATGAGGATTTGGACGCTATTATTTGCGACGGAGCGGTGCGAAGCGGTAAGACGCTGTGCATGGGAATTTCGTTTTTATGTTGGGCTATGCGGCGATTTGACGGCAGACAGTTCGGACTTTGCGGCAAGACCATTACATCTTTAAGACGAAACGTCGTCAGTGTGCTTTTGCCGGTTATGAATGACCTTGGCTTTGTTTGCGAGGAGAAAATTTCCAAAAACCTTTTTACGCTTGGCTTTGGCGGGAGGGTGAACACCTTTTATTTGTTCGGAGGGCGCGATGAAAGCTCACAGGCGCTTATTCAGGGCGCGACCTTTGCGGGGGTTTTGCTCGATGAGGTTGCGCTTATGCCGCGGAGCTTTGTTGAGCAGGCTTGCGCAAGATGCTCGGTTTCGGGGAGCAAGCTTTGGTTTAACTGCAATCCCGAGGGGCCGACGCACTGGTTTTATTTGGAATGGATTAAAAAGGCTGAGGAGCGGCGGGCGCTTTATGTCCACTTTACGCTGGAGGACAATCCGGCGCTGTCGAGAAAAATTATTGCGCGGTACAGGAAAATGTACTCGGGGGTGTTTTATCGGAGATTTATTTTGGGCGAATGGGTGGCCTCGCAGGGGAGAGTTTATGACTTTTTTGACGAGAGCTATGTTCGGGAGGCACCGGAGGGGGAGATGGCGGAATATGCCGTTTCCTGCGACTACGGTACGGCAAACCCGGCATCCTTTGGACTTTGGGGTCTGCGGGAGGGGGTTTGGTATCGGCTGAAAGAATATTACTACAATTCACGCGCGGAGGGAACACAAAAAACCGATGCGGAATATGTTTTGGAGCTGAAAAGCCTTTGCGGGGGCGTTCAGCCGAGGGCGGTTGTTGTTGACCCTTCGGCGGCAAGCTTTATTGAATGTCTGCGGAGGGAGGGTCTGCCGGTTTTGAAGGCGGACAATGACGTTTTGAGCGGTATTCGACTGACTGCCGACCTCTTGAAAAGCGGGAAAATTGTTATTTGTGCGGATTGCTTGGACGCTATTCGTGAGTTTTCCGTTTATTCCTGGGATGAGAAGCGAGAGGGGAAGGATGCGCCGATTAAGCAATGCGACCATGCTATGGACGACATTCGGTATTTTGCGGCGACGCTTGCGGCACCGACGGGGGGCGACTTTTTTGCTTCGACGTTTGTCGAGAGAAAATCTCGGTTTGAGAGCTAAAGCGCTTAAACTGAGAGTTTGTCAAAGAAACCCTTTTAGCTTCTTTGACAAAGGGGTTTGCGCCCCGAGGGGACGAGGGAACGGGAGAATTTTGAGGAGAGATTATGGGAGTTTTTAAAAGACAGAGGGCTAAGGCGGGGGTTTCTACGCAAATTCGTGCGGCGGAGCAGCACCCTTTTGGGATGCTTGACAATTATGTTCCGCTGGGCGGGGGTGATACGAGGCTTTACCGTGCTATTCGGGAGGCTGTGCCGGTTTTGGATGCGGCTGTTATGAAGCTTATTCGGCTGACGGGAGGTTTTCGCGTTAAGTGTCGGGATAAGGGGGCGGAGGCGGAGCTGGCGGAGTTTTTGAGGACTGTTAATGTTGGGCGCTCGCAGAGAGGGTTTGACGCGTTTTTGGACAACTATCTTGACTCGCTGCTTACCTGCGGCAGAGCTGTTGGGGAGATTGTTACGGACGGAAACAGGGAGATTGCGGCGCTGCTTTGCGGGAATGTTTGCGATGTTCAGATTAAGGAGGGCGCATCGCCGCTGGATTTTGTGCTTTGCGGGCGCTCGGCGGCGGGGCAGCTTGAACCATTTCCTTATCAGGAGCTTTTGCTGTTTACACCTTTTAACCCGGAGGCGGAGGCACCCTATGGGGTTTCGCTTATGCGGAGTATGCCGTTTTTGACGGAGATTTTGCTGAAGATTTACAACTCTATCGGCATCAACTGGGACAGAGCCGGCAATGTGCGCTTTGCGGTGGTTTATAAGCCGCAGGGGGATATTATTGACAAGGCTTATGCGAGAGAGCGCTCGGAACAGATTGCGCGGGAATGGAGCGCGGCTATGCAGAGCGGGAAAAATGGCAGCGTTCGTGATTTTATTGCTGTCGGTGATGTCGATATTAAGGTTATTGGGGCGGACAACCAGATTTTGGACAGCGAGGTGCCTGTTCGTCAAATTCTTGAACAGCTTATTTCACGCACGGGTATTCCACCGTTTATGCTGGGGCTTAACTGGTCGTCTACCGAGAGAATGTCCGCTCAGCAGGCGGACTTGATGACCAGTGAATTGACCGCTATTCGGCGCACGCTGACGCCTGTTGTTGAGCGAGTTTGTGACCTTTGGCTGCGTATGCACGGGAAGAGCTGCGGGTTTGAGGTTTGCTGGGAGCCTATCAATTTGCAGGATGCTGTTGAGGAGGCGAAGGCGGCGCTTTATTTGGCTCAGGCCGATAAAGTTATCAATGAGGAGAATGTTCCTGCTAAAATCGCCGTTACGGATAATAATGGCGGAGATGAGGGTAAAAAGCCGGAAACGCCGGAGGATTTGCCCAGCGATGAAAACAAGGAAAAACACTTTATTTAGGAGGCTTGATTTTGAAAATTTACAAGGCGGGCGCGGCGGCTTCGGCTGTGGCGGATATTGAGGCGGAGCTTGCGGCTATTAACGCTTTTGCTAAGGCGGAGCTTTTGGCGGAGCAGATTTACACCTTTTCCGTTGTGCTTTGCGACAACGAGGTTGACAGGGATTTTGAAAAATTTTCCGAAACGGCACTTGCGGAGCTTGCCGAGCTTTTTGTTGGGAGAACCGGTATTTTTGACCATGAGTGGAAAGCGGCGAACCAGACGGCGCGAATTTATCGCACGGAAATTGTGAAGCAGGACAGCACTTTAAACAGTATTGGCGAGCCTTATTGTATGCTCAAGGGCTTTGCTTATATGCTGAGAAGTGAGAAAAATGCGGAGCTTATTGCGGAGATTGACGCGGGAATTAAAAAGGAAACCAGTGTTGGATGCAGTGTTTTGCGACGCGTTTGCTCTATTTGCGGAGAGGAGGCACATTTGGGCGGCTGCGGGCATATTCCGGGCAGGGAGTATGAGGGGAAGCTTTGCTATTCGGAGCTTTTTGACGCGGACGATGCTTATGAATGGAGCTTTGTTGCCGTGCCGGCGCAGAGAGCGGCGGGGGTTGTTAAGCGCTTTGGCGGGGATGGCTCGCTGAAGGGGTTTTTGCAGACCGAGCAGGGAGCGGCTTTTATACCGGAATTTGAGGCTTTGGAGAAGGATGCTGTTTTGGGGCGCGAGTTTAGGGAGCAGCTTCGCAGGGAAACCTTGAGGCTTGGACTTTTATGTGACCGCAAGCTTTTTGAGGCGCTTTCGGAGAGCAGCAAGAGCATGGGAGCGCGTGAGCTTTCGGGACTTAAAGAGGTTTTTGAAAAAAAGCTTGAGGATAAGTTCCCTGCTCGGACACAGCTTCCGGGCAGAGATGAGATCGTTTCCTTTGACGGGGATGCGTATTTAGTTTAAGCATTACGGCCTTTGGCTGTTTGCAAATATTATTTTGGAGGATTTTTTATGAAGGTTAGTTTTGAGGGAATCGGAGAGAACGTTGTTACATTTTATAACAAGGCGGCTGCCGGAAGTGCTGTTGTCGGTGCTCCTGTTAAGATGACAGGCAACGGCGAGGTTGGCGTTTGCGTGGACGGCGACAAATTTATTGGGCTTGCTATTGCTTGTGACGCGGGGCTTGCGGCTGTTCAGACGGAGGGATATGTGCAGATGAAATACAGCGGAGTAGCTCCGACCATAGGGTTTGGGATACTTGTCGGTGATGGTGCAGGTAAGGTTAAAAGCGCTGCTGCGGGCAGGGAATATTTGGTTGTTGACGTTGACACGGCTAACACGTCTGTGGGATTTATGCTTTAGCTGCAGAAGCTTCGGACGGTCAAAGACGAGCATGAAAGCTTTGGGATTTGGCGGAGAGCTCGCCTGTGCGGGTGAGAGAAAAATTTATTATATTAAATTAAAGGAGATTATTTATGGCTTACAAATTTAACGAAATTCGACTGGACAAGGGTATGTATGGGGAGGGTGGCAAGAGCTTTGCTCAGGTTTTGGAGAAGCTTGACCCTTCCGAGGACTACAAGGGTACGGCTTTTGAGGGGATGGACGCTTATCAGCGTCAGCTGAAGCGCTTTGACATTAAGGCACGCGGAGTTGGCAGTGATGCGGTTGAGAAGTTTTTCCGCACTACCGACAGTGCTGTGCTGTTTCCCGAATATGTGGCGCGAAGCGTTCGTCAGGGTATGGAGGAGGAAAATGTTCTGCCTTCAATTACCGCTACTGTTACTAAATTTGACGGGATGGATTACCGCAGTATTTATTCCGTTCCTACCGAGGATGAGAAAAGCCTGCGCCATGTTGAGGAGGGGGCGGTTATTCCTCAGACTGAGGTGAAGGTGCGCGAGAACCTTGTGAAGCTTCACAAGCGCGGACGTATGCTGGTTGCTTCCTATGAGGCTGTGCGTTTTCAGAAGCTGGATTTGTTTTCTGTTATGCTGCGCCAGATTGGCAGTCAGATTATGCGTATGCACCTTGACGACGCTATTGAGGTACTGATTAAAGGGGACGGCAATTCCAATGCCGCGACTGTTTTTAGCGTGGCTACGGCGCCTATTTCCGGCACTAAGGGCACGCTTACTTACAATCAGCTTTTGGAATTTTGGAACCAATTTGACCCTTACACACTGAACACGCTTTTGGTCAGCCCCGACGCTATGCTTCAAATTTTGAAGTGCAGTGAGTTTCAAAATCCGCTTACCGGACTGAATTTTCAGGGTACGGGCGAGCTTAATAATCCGCTGGGTGCGAAGCTTATTAAGACTCCGGCGGTTGCTTCCGGCACTGTTATCGGACTTGACAGAGCTTATGCACTGGAGATGATTTCGGCTTCCGATGTTTCTGTTGAGTACGACAGACTTATTGACAGACAGCTTGAGCGAGCCGCGATTACCAGTATTTCCGGCTTTGCGAAGCTTTACACCGAGGCGGCTAAGGTGCTTAAAATTTAGGCTGTTTAGCTTGAGGAGCGATGCCTGCGCGTGGGGCAGCTTTATGGAGCGGGGGACGGGGAGCGTCCTCCGCCGGCTTTTGAAATTGTGCGGCTAATGCGGGGAATTGGAGATTTTTATGGATATTGATTTGGAGATTTTTGATAAGGCGAAGCTTTTGATGAAAGAAAATTTGGATGCGAGGGCAGAAAAATTGCTTAAGGAAATGTGCGTTATGGCACGTTTTGAGCTTGAGAAGAGATTAAAAAGCGAAATTTCTCTTGTTGAGATACGCGACCAATTTGTTCGAGCGGCGGGGGCATTGGCGGTGTCCTTGTTTATCGGACTTGAAACCTCGGAGGTTGAGAGCTTTTCGGCGGGGAGCGTCAGCGTTAAAAAACGTGGGGTGGTTTCTGCCAAGGCTTCGGCGGAGTCCTTGAGATGGCAGGCGGAGCTTATGCTCTGCGGGTATTTGGAGGACAGGAGCTTTGATTTTAGGACGGTGAAATATTGAACGGCAGTATTTTTGAGGGGATTTGGGATTGCGCTCGGGGACTTTGCGCTTTTGACAGCGCTTCGCCTGCGGGGAGAAGCTTTCGGGGATTTTTGGAGCCTTTGCAGGTTGGCGATGGGATTGTAGTTAGGAAGAAGCCGGGGATTGTTTCGCGGGAAAGATTTCGGCTTATTGCGGAGCCGTGTGAGGCTTTTTCCGGCGGCGTTGGAATGAGGATTTCCTGCGGCGGGGATGAATTTGAACTGCTTGCTGTAAGAGAGGTTTTTGCGGGGGATGAGATTTCGCACAGGGAGTGCGTTTTGAGAAAAACGGGGGAGGCTGTTTGATTTGCTTGATGCGGTTTTGAACGCGGTTATTGATACGCTGAAATTGGAGGGGATTACGGCTTTTAAGCAGTTTCCCGAACGGAAAGCGGATTTGAAGTCCGGCGTTTTTGTTTGCGTTGGTGCGGAGAGTGTTAGGGAAAAAAGCTCGGGGATGGGCGAATATTTGGGCATTCGCCGCGGCTTTGGCGGTGCTGCCGACACGGAGCTTTTTGGCAGGCGACTGGAGCTTGAGCTGGGCTTTGAGATTTTTTCACCCTTTGGCGCGGGCTTTGGTGCTGCGGCCTGTGCGGGAGGTGCGGAGACTCTGCGCGGATGCATTGGAAAATTTCCCTCCGGACTGAGAGCCTTGGAGCTTAGCTGTGGGGAGATTTTGGCAGACGAGGAATTGCTTATGTTTCACTGTAGGTGCAGGCTGAATTGCACGGCTTTTTTGGTTGCCGAGAGTGTGGGCGACGGTGCGGAATTTTTAGATTTTATTTTGAAAGGAACTGTTAAAAATGGTTATTAACGAAAGACCGGGGGTTTATTCATCTATTGATGTTTCAAGCTCCATTACCGGCTCACGAATGGGCAGAACGGTTGGTATTGCGGCGGTTGCGGCTTTGGGAGTTAAGGGAGAATGCAAGCGCATTACATCTTATGGCGAGGCGGTTACTGCCTTTGGTAAGGATTGCAGCTTGACGGAGCTTGCGCGGATTTTGTTTATGAACGGTGCGGCGGCTATTGAGGCTGTGCCTGCTGTTATTGGCGGCGCTGTTCCGCTGAAGGCGGACTATGAGGCGGCTTTTGCGGTGCTGATGAAAAAGGAAAAGGTTTCTGTTATGCTCTGCGACAGCACGGCGGCGGACATTCACAATGCTATGCGGCTTGCTATTGAGGGAGGCACCGAGGGGTGCAAGTATCGTATTGGAATTGTTGAGGCCGTTGGGGAGATTTCGACACTTTCTGCAAAGGCGGGGGCACTGAACTCCGAGAGAATGGTTATGGTTTATCCGGGAGAATCGGGGGTCGGCGCGCGTGTTGGTGCGGTGGCGGCCGCGCTTGCGGGAGTTATTGCGGCGGGCGGCGACCCTGCACTTCCCGTTAACGGAGCGGAGCTTGTTGGACTTGAGAACTTTTTGCAGATTTATTCCGATGCGGACATTAACACTCTGGTGCAGGCGGGGATTACGCCTATTGAAAGCGTTGGGGGTAAAAACTGCGTTGTGCGCGGGATTACCACAAAAACTACGACGGGCGGCGAGGCTGACGTGACTTGGCGAGAGCTTACGACTGTGCTTATTGTGGATGACGTTATTCCATCTGTGCGGGCGGCGCTTAGAGTGAAGTTCCCGAGGGTTAAAAACACGGCGCAGACTAGGGGCGCTATTCGAACTCAGGTTATTATTGAGCTTGAAAGTAAGTTGAAACAGGAGATTATTGACAGCTATGGCGCGGTTTCGGCGGTTGCGGATGTTAGCGACCCTACGGTTTGTATTGTCAGCTTTGAATTTGCGGTTGCACACGGACTGAACAGAATTAATTTGACCGCGCACATAAGCGTTTAAGGAGAGATTGGATATGAGTATTATTGGATTTCCCACCAGCAGCGATATTTACATTGAGGCGGATGGAAAAAAGCTTGCGGTTGTGCAGAGCTATAGGGCAACCGCTTCGCGCTCGGAGCAGGTTGTGGAGGCTTTCGGAGAAAAGGAGCCGGTTGCGACTATTGCAAGCCAGCTTTCCTACAGGCTTGAGCTGACACGGCTTTATGCCACCGATGAGGCTATTAGCGACGGAATTAATTTCCATGAGCTTGAGGATTTTTCACTTGTTATTGTGAAGCCGGACAGACGCGTTATTTACACCGGCTGTCAATGGAGCAAAATTGAGGAAAGCGGGGAGCTTAGCCAGATGGTTGCAGAGCGCATTACGCTTATTTCCGGTCACAGAACGGAGATGGCACTTTGAGTGCGGCGGAGCTTATTGAGAGGCTTGAGAGCGACCCCTTGGAGAGGTTGAAATGGCTCGTGCTTCGTGAGTTTGGGGTTTTGCCCGGCTCTGAGAGTGCGCGGGAGCTTTCGGACGAGGACTTTGTTTTCTGCGGGGCGCATTTGGTGCTTGACGCAAGGAGAGCTGCGGCTGTGCGCCCCTCGGAGGGGGGAGCCTTTGACGAGGGCGGAAGCAATGAGGGCTTTGATGAGGAATGCTTTTTGAAACTTTTGGAGGTTCGGGAATGAGTATCGGAAAATTTGCGGAGATGACGATTGAGCACCGTGAGCTTGAGGAAATGGCAAGGGTTATGCTCTCTGAAATTTACAGCGCGGGGGTGCTGCGCGGGGAGCTTTTTGAACGTGATTTTGAGAAGAACGGAGCGCGGAGGGAAAACGAAACGCGGGGCGAATTTTTGAGGGATGGAGCTTTGTTCGCTAATTCGGATAATATCGTTAGAAAAAACGCGGTATACGATAACTATTCGGGAAATGAGGGCGCAAACCCTTTGGCGGAGAGAGGCGAAAATTCTGAGATGACGCGGAGAGAGTTTTTTGAGGAGCGGACGGAGAGAAGAAAACGCGGGAGAGCTATTCGCTTGCAGGAGCAGGCGGCGGGCGCCGCAGAGCCAACGCTTAGGCTTGCCGGAGCCTGCTTTGAGGGAGTTGGGGAAAAGGATTTGCCGGAAAAATTATCTGATTTTTATTGCAGGGATGCGAGGAGATATTACGGGAAATTTGAGCGATTTTAAGAATTGATGTTTTTGACTTCTTGGCGAGAGGGAGAGCGCTACTATTGGGAAGGGAGGAGATTTTTTGCAGCTTTCACCTATGAAATACGGGGATTATACTTGGCCGCACAATCCTAAAATTTATGAGATTGAATACAAAAGGCGCATTGTTTGCCACAAGGTGCCGTTTGGACTTTACGCGCTTTCGGATATGGGGCGCGACCAGAGAATTTTGCGCGGAGAGGGGGAATTTGTTGGCGAGGGAGCTTATGACGAATTTAAAAAGCTTGCTTCTGCCTTTTATTCTTCGAAGCCCAAGATTTTGGTGCATCCGATTTGGCAGAGTGCGCCTGCTTGGTTTGTTGGACTGACCTTGAAGCAGGAGCCGAGAGCGGATTATGTTAGCTATGAGTTTGAATTTTGGGAGTGCTTTGAGGGATATGACACTTCTTTGAAGGAGGTCGTTGTGCCGGAGGCAGAGGTGCAGCAGGCGGAAACACCGGCGGCGCGAAAGTCGCACACTATTTGTCGGGGGGACACGCTTTGGGGGCTGGCTATGAAAAACGGGCTTTCGCTTTCACAGCTTTTGGCCTTAAATCCGCAAATTCGGAACCCGAATATTTATTATTGCGGGGATGTCGTTTATTTGTCCTAAGGAGGGGCGCTGTGGAGGTTTGTTTGGTTGATTTTAGGGGGAGGAGCACTGCACTGCCTGTTTTATTGGAATGGAAATTTTCTTATGGCAGCGGCCTGCCCTGTGACGCTTTTGAGGTTTGCTTTATTTATGAGAGGGAGATGTATGCGGCGCTTTCGGAGGCTGTTCGGCTTCGTGCCGTGCATGAGGGGGCAACGGTTTTCTTTGGAGTTGTGGACGAATTTGAGATTTCGGTTTCCGAAAACGGCAGTCTTGTTTTTGTGCGGGGGCGCGGACTTGCGGCACTGCTTATTGACAACGAGGTTGAGGCGGCTCAATATTTTTCCGCCAGCTTGGACATGATTTTGGAGAGGTATGTGTATCCTCTGGGGATAACTCAGGTTAAGAGGAACGCTTCGCCGCCGCCGCAGTCCATTGTTGTTGACAGCGGGGCGAGTGCTTATAAGGTGCTTGAGGATTTTCTTTGGTTTGGGTGTCGTGCCTTGCCGAGATTTGGGCGCGATGGGACGCTTTTGATTGGCGAGGAAAAGGGTCGGAGAATGGCTATTGGCACGGGCGCTGCTGTTTTGGAGCAGAGATTTCGAAAAAGGCGATATGGAGTTATTTCGGAGGCAATTGTTAAGAATAAGGCTTTAGGGGCCACTAATTGCGTTAAAAATGTTGAATTTTGTCAGAAAGGCGGAAGCTGTCGGCGCGTTGTTAATGTGCCGAGAAGGACGAGATTTGACACTATGCGCTCGACGGGGGAATATCAGATTGAGCGCTCGAGGGAAAATGAAACTATGATTTCAATTAGCGTTCCTGCAATTTTTGCGGCTTTTCCCGGCGATGTTGTTGAAATTTATGACAGTCCGCTTGGGGTTTCGGGGGCTTATATTGTTGGAAAAGCTACCTGCTTTGCCAGTGGAGATATCGCGGGAACGGATATTATTTTGACCGGAAGGGAGATGTGAATATGTGGCTTTCACAGAAGGCGGCTTCACAGGATTTTGGAACTTATGGGGATAGCGTTGTCGGATATGTTACCGTTGGCGGAGCGCGTCCCTGCGTTTTGACGGAGGGAGAGGTGAGAAATGCGGAGCTTGTTTCCTGCGGCGGGGCTGTTCTTTTGCCTAAGACGGGGGATGAGGTGCTCTTGACGCGAAGCGCGGAGGGAGAGAGCTTTGTTGTTGGAACGGTTGTGGGAGGCTTGCCTGCCGACATTCTTGAGGACGAGGTTTTTATTACTGCGGGAAAGGGCAGCACAATTCGAATTAAGCAGAATGGGGAAATTGAGCTTTCGGGAAATATTGTTTTAAACGGGAAAACGGATGTTGTCGGACAGCTTTTTATTAATGGGGCGGCTTATGCTCCGCCTATTCCGAGCGGAGGTGGCGGTGTTGGAGCTTAGGCTTGAAAACGGTGAATATATGCCGGGCGAATTGCAGGGCTTTGAACGGCTTGGCGGACTTGAGGAGCTTGTTCAACGGATTATTATGAAGCTTCGTGTGCGGAGAGGGAGCTTTTTGCCTTTGCCGAATTATGGGAGCAGGCTGCACACCTTGGCGACGGTTAAACCCTCGCTCCGTGAGGGCGCGGCAAGACAATTCGTTTTGGAGGCGCTTTCGGAGGAAAAGGGACTTGTGCTTGAGGATTTGAAGCTTGTTCCGACGGAGGGGGAGAATGCGGAGCTTAGGCTTCGCTTTACATATAACAAAGCCGGATTTGAAGTTAATACAAAAATATAGCCGACGCTGTGAGAGTCACGGCATCGGCGCGTACATGGGAGGTTGGTTAATTGAAGGAAACGGAACAAATTTTTTCTGAGATGAAGGGCGAGCTTGAACGCAAAACGGGGATTTGCGTTAACAGCGGCGGGGATATGGCGCTTAGACTTTATGCCGTTGCGGCGGAGATTTCGGCGCTTTGGGCACAGGTTGATTGGACGAAGCGACAGACCTTTCCACAGACGGCGGTGGGGGAGGAGCTTGATAAGCACGCGCAGACGAGGGGACTTGAAAGAGGTGCGGCAACGAGGGCTGTTGGACTTATGCGCTTTGAAACCGACGCTGTTAGGACGGAGGCACTTACTATTGCGAAGGGTGCGGTTTGTTTAAATTCGATTGGAACGGAATTTTTGACTACGGCGGCGGGAACTATTGCGGCGGGACAGACCTTTTGCCTTGTTCCGGCGGCGGCGAGAAACACGGGAGAGGCGGGAAATGCACCGGCGGAGGGAATTAAGCTTATGGCTATGGCTCCTTTGGGGATTGTGAAATGCTTTAATCCGGAGGGCTTTGCGGGTGGCACGAACGGAGAGAGCGATGAGGCGCTGAGAGCCAGAATTATGAGCAGCTATGCAAGCTTGCCGAACGGCTCCAATGCGGCTTATTACAGATCCGAGGCGCTGAACACGGATGGGGTTGCCGCCGCCTGCGTTTCGTCAAGAGCGCGGGGACTTGGAACGGTTGATGTTATTATTGCAAGTGACGCGGGGATGCCCTCCGATGCTATGGTGGCGAATGTTAAGGCGAAGCTTGCGGAGCAGCGGGAGATTTGCGTTGACCTTGCGGTTTTGAAGCCGACGGCGGTTTCTGTGCCTGTGACGGTTGCCATTGATATTGAGGCGGGACGGGATTTTACGGCGGTTTCGGCAGCGGTTAAGGCCGCTATTGAGAAGCATTTTGATGGCCGACAGCTTGGAAAGAGCGTTTTGCTGGCGAAGCTTGGGAGCGTTGTTTTTGGAGTTGAGGGAGTTACAAACTATGCGTTTTCGGCGCCCGCTGCGGATATTGAAATTGCTTACAACAAGCTGCCGGTTGCGGGGACTATTACCGTTTCAAGGAGGTGAGCGGACTGGGCTATGCTGATTATTTGAAGGGGATTTTGGAGCCGCTTGGGATTTATAAGCTGGATGGCGGCTTTGGTGCGGAGGAGCTTTGCGTTATCGGTGCGCAGCTTGATGAGGTTTTTGCGGCGCTCGAGGAGCTTTTGCGGGAGGGGCATCTGACTACGGCTTCAAGCTTTGGATTGAGAAAGCTGGAGGAGCTTTTGCCCTATCGTCCCGCTTATATTACGACGGAGGACGCAAGAAGGGCTATTATGTCGCTTCTGCGCATACGCGAGGGCTGCTTTACGCTGGGCGAGCTTAGCAGTACGCTTAGCGGCTGCGGACTTAACGCGACGATTGAGGAGGGCGAGGAGCCGCAGACGGCGATTGTTAAGTTTCCGCAAAATCGAGGTATTCCGCAGGGCTTTGATGACTTGAAGCTTAGGATTGAGGAGATTGTTCCTTGTCATCTTGCGGTGCAATATACGTTTATATATACGTCCTGGCGCGAGCTTATGCAGAAGCTTACGAGCTGGAGGGATTTGGAAAGCAAGACGCATTCTTGGCGTGAGCTTGAAATTTGTTAATAGGGGGAGAAAAGGATTTTGAATGAGTGGACGGTTGTCACCGTCGTTGTTACGCTTGTGGGGCTTTGCGCGGCGGTGGTCCGTCCGCTTTTGAGCCTTACGGGAACTATTACACGCTTGACGGAGATTGTTAAGGCGCTTGAGGGCAATATTTCCGGGATTGCTGCGAAAAACAGTGAGTCGCACGGGAAGCTTTGGGATAGAGTTTGTGAGCACGACGAAACACTTTGCAGTCACGAAACGAGGCTTACTGTTATTGAGAGCAGGACTGTTAAATGAAAAAGGGACTAGCGCCGCACCGAATTGGTGTGCTTGGCGTTAGTCCCAAAGGGGGAGCGGGGGTTATATTCCGTGGTACATCATGGCATCCGCTACTTTGATGAAGCCGGCGACATTTGCACCGACGACAAGGTCACCTGTGCGGCCGCTTGTTACGGAGGCGTTGTAGGCGTTGTGGAAAATGTTTTTCATTATGGATTGCAGGCGCTCGTCTACTTCTTCGAAGCTCCATGAGAGGCGAAGGCTGTTTTGGCTCATTTCGAGGCCGCTGGTGGCGACACCGCCGGCATTTGCCGCCTTTGCGGGGGCAAAGAGAACAGCGGATTTTTGGAAAGCCTTTGTTGCTTCGAGGGTGCAGGGCATATTGGCACCTTCTGCAACACACATTACGCCGTTTTTGATTAGAGTGCTTGCGGAGGCTTCGTCTATTTCGTTTTGGGTGGCGCAGGGGAGGGCTATATCACACTTTATTGTCCAGATGTCGCGGCAGCCATCGTGGTATTCGGAGCCGGGGACTTCCTTTGTGTATTCGCTGATGCGGGCGCGGCGATTTAATTTTATATCCTTGACGACATCAAGCTTTATGCCGGCGGGGTCGTGGATGTAGCCGGTGGAGTCACTAAGAGCTACTACATTTGCGCCGAAGCTTTGAGCTTTTTCGCAGGCGAAGATTGCGACGTTTCCGGAGCCGGAGATTACTACGGTTTTGTTTTTGAAGCTGTCATTCTTCATGCAGGAGAGCATTTCTTGAGTGAAGTAGCAAAGACCATAGCCTGTTGCTTCCGTGCGGGCAAGACTGCCGCCGTAGCTAAGACCCTTGCCGGTTAGGACGGCGCCATCGAAGCGGTTTGTTATGCGCTTGTATTGGCCGAACATATAGCCGATTTCGCGTGCGCCGACACCGATGTCGCCGGCGGGGATGTCGGTGAATTGACCGATGTGGCGATATAGCTCGGTCATAAAGCTTTGGCAAAAGCGCATTACTTCGCCGTCGGACTTGCCCTTGGGGTCAAAATCCGCGCCGCCCTTGCCGCCGCCCATGGGGAGAGTTGTTAGGCTGTTTTTGAGGATTTGTTCGAAGCCCAAAAACTTGATGACGGAGGGGCAGACAGAGGGATGGAAGCGCAGGCCGCCTTTATAGGGGCCGATGGCGGAATTGAACTGAACGCGGAAGCCGCGATTTATTTGGAGCTTGCCGTTATCATCATGCCAGGGGATGCGGAAGGAGATGAACCGCTCAGGCTCGACAAAGGCTTCTATTACGCCACTTTTTTCATATTCGGGATGAGCTGCAACAAGAGGCTCCAGACTTTCGAGGACTTCTTGAACTGCTTGGTGGAACTCGGGTTCGCCGGGGTTGCGATGCTTTACGGTTTCGTATACGCCTTGGAGATATGGGTTTGTAAGCATATAAATTCTCCTTATTTTTAGTTTTTCCGTGTTGGGAAAGAAATGAGTTATTTTTACAGTAACATAATACACGCCGTGAGCTTGTTTTGCAAGTGACAGAGATGAAAAATTCATATTTATATATGAGAGGTTTTTGAGTGATATGTACAAAAGTTGCCCCGAACACCCAATTATTGAGGAAATGCTTCGGAATGGTGCGCCTTATTCGGAAGAAAGCGCTTTATTCTGTTCGGATGGCGTTGAGGATATCTTGGAGTATTTGCAAGTGATGGCGGGGGCTTTTATCTCCGACAAGGATTTTGAGAGAATTTGCCATCAAAGAAATTTGAGGGGATTAGAGAAGAAATTGAAATAAAAAAGCGCACCTCACAAATGTGAAGTGCGGGTTTTGGGGATTTGGTGGAGGAGGGTGGATTCGAACCACCGAAATCACTGATAACAGATTTACAGTCTGCCCCCTTTGGCCACTCGGGAACTCCTCCGTATTTGGGGATTTTGGATGATACTGAAGTGGAGCTGGTGGACGGATTCGAACCCCCGACCTGCTGATTACAAATCAGCTGCTCTACCGGCTGAGCTACACCAGCGCATCATCAGCGAGTTTTATCTTAGCAAATATCGCGGCGTTTGTCAACAATAATTTTGACTTTTTGAAGAAAGGAACGGAGGAAGCACATTATGGCAGATATTTTGGAGCTTTCAGCGCAATACCGTATCAGCGGATGCGCCTGTAAAAAGAAACTGTTTGAGCTTAAAAATCAACTTCGATCGGAAAGCTTAAACAGCATGGAGGAAATTGAGTTGAGACGAAGAATTACTATGCTTACGGCTATGAGCCGAGACTGCATTGCCACTTCCAACTATCTTAAAACGTATTTCGAGAGGAGAGAAAGACTTGAACGAAACAGAAAACAAAAAGCTGGAATTTGAAGCCTTACAGGAATTTGTGGGTTTGATGGATACGGAGGAGAGCGTGGGTGCCCGTGTTCGCTGCGTTATTAGAGAGGAATTGACCGAACGGCAGGAGGAGCTTGTTAGATTATACTATATTGAGCAAATGAGCATGACGGAAATTGCGCAGCTGCTGGAGCTTAGCCCCTCCACTGTTAGCAGAACACTGAAGCGGGGGCGAGGACGTATTCGAAAATATTTGAAATACAATGGCAGGTCTATTATGCAGTCGATGGCGGACTGAACTTGCAAATGGGCGGTGATTGTGATAAAGTTTATTCATCACAAAATGAGATGCTTGCGGATTTACATTGAGTTGTGACGACAGGCTGAGCATAACAGAGAAAATTGCTGCATATAATAGCGAATAATTATTCCATATACAGCAGATGCAGTGTATAGAAAATCGCGCTGAAAGGGTTTACATAATATGAATTTCGCCCCAAATAAACAAGGGATTTGGAAGCGCGTGGCTTCCGGATTTTTGATTTTTACGCTTATATTTTCGCTTTGCTCTTGCGGTAGGACACCGAAAGAAACTCTTGACCCGCACGCGGGAATGGTTTCGGTTGCCGACGGCAGGGGAGGTGAAATGTGGGTGCCGAATTATGATACGCTGGCTGTATCGTCTTTTTCTGCCGAGCAATTTCGTTCGGACGGAGCTTACATTGATTATACCGGACGGGACTATATTCCTTTGAGGGGGATTGACGTTTCCGAGCATCAGGGAGTAATTGACTGGGAGGCTGTGCGCGGTGACGGCGTTGAATTCGCTATTATTCGCGCCGGATACAGAGGGTACAGCGAGGGTGAGATTTTTGAGGATGCCTATTTTCGCTCGAACATTGAGGGGGCGCTTGCGGCCGGAATTAAGGTCGGAATATATTTTTTCTCGCAGGCTTTGAACACCGAGGAGGCCACAGAGGAAGCACAATTTTTGTTGGGATTACTGGAGAATTACGATATTACACTGCCTGTCTTTTTTGACTGGGAGCGGGTAGGTAATGTTGGAGCTACACGGGCAGACGGGGTTGACGGCAAGACTCTTACTGAAAGCTGCCTTGCTTTTTGCAAAATTATTTCCGATGCGGGATATGAAGCAGGAGTATATTTTTTCCGCAGTCTTGGATACCTTGAATATGAGCTTGGGCGTTTGTCGGGGCTTGTGTTTTGGGCGGCGGCTCCGGGAGAGGCACCGGACTTTTACTACAAGCACCGCATTTGGCAATATTCCTTTACAGGTGAGGTGAAGGGGATTGAGAAGCCAACGGATTTGAATATTTTGTTTGAGGAGCTGCCCACGGGAGAAACGCCGAGCGCACAGCTGCCGCCCGCTATTGTGCCGGGAGAGCTGCCGCCGCCGGAGGTTACTATGCCTACTGAGGCTGTGCCGACGGGAGCTAATTAGGTTTACATAATGTGATTGACCGTATAATTGAATAGGGACTGCAAAATACGAAGAATATTCGTATTTTGCAGTCCCTATTTGGTTGATTGAAGATTATTTTATTCGGCGGGCTTTTCATCGGCGGGGTCTTTTACAAGCTCGTCATCGGAAACGGTTTTGCAGGTGCAGGAAACTTCCTCAACGGGGATGGATTCGAACTCGACTTCTATGTCATCATGACGGCATTTGCAGTCCGAGCCGGATTTGAGAGTTTCGATTTCTACCTGGAGTCTTGCTATGTTGTCATTTGCAAGGCTGATTTCATCGCAGAGCTGAACGAAAAAGCCCTCGGGGGAATTTTTGCGGGTTTCGTAATACAGCTTGCCGATTTCGAGATATGCTTTTTGGATGGTGTCTTTTTCTGTGCCAAGCTCTATATTTAGCTTGGTTACCTTTGCAACGTCCTTTGCTTTGTCAGCCGCCTTTTCGGCAAAATCACGGGTTTTTCCGGCTACGGAGCCGAGTGTGCTTAATACTGCGCCTTTGATGTCATTGATGTCTGCCATTGTTATGTCCTCCTTCAAAACTGCTTTGCAGTTTTTTGTTCCTTTTTATTGATGGGTATATACATATGTAAAATACCTGTTGGTATTGTACCGCGGGGGGAGTGGATTATACCTTTGGCGCTGAGTGCCGGGGTGGTATGTTTTGCTTGGGGTGGATATGTTTGCCTGCGGCTTATTCGGGGTCGGAGCTTGGGGCTTCGGGGGTGAGGCTGGAAGCTTCGGCTTTTTTGATGTTCACGAGCATTTTGCTGCTGTCGTGCGGGCGGGAGCCGTTGATGGCGAGAAAAGCTATGGCGCCTAAGACGGTTATGCCGGCAAGAAGCTGGGAAACGCGGATGCCGGTGTTGAATAGGTATAGGCTGTCTGTGCGCAGACCCTCGATGAACAGACGGCCGATGCCGTACCATGCGACATACATGGCGAAGAGCTGACCATCGTAGCGGCGCTTGCCGAGCTTTGAGAAAATGTGCAGGAGCAGAAGCCCAAGCAAATTCCAGAGGGATTCATAGAGAAATGTTGGGTGGACGAAAATTGTGTTGCCTGCGGCATCTGTTAGACCCATGCGGCAAAAGATTTCGGTTTCTCTGCCGAAGGCTTCGCGGTTTATGAAGTTGCCCCAACGGCCTACGGCTTGCCCTATTAGGAGGGCAAAGCCGCCGAGGTCGAGGAAGGGGGCAAGCGGAAGCTTTTTTACACGGGCGAAGATGAAAGCACCGATTATGCCGCCGATTATGCCGCCATATATTGCAAGGCCGCCGTTCCAAATTTTGAAAATATCGATGAGGTTGTCTTTATAGGTGGAGAAATCGAAGATTACATAATAAAGACGCGCGCCGATTATTCCGGCGGGGACGGCGAACAGGAGAAGGTCGATGATGTTATCGGAGGTTACGCCAAAATCCGCGCTGCGGCGGCTTATATATATTACGGCGAGTAAAAATCCGATTGCTATTATAGCGCCGTACCAGTGGAGGTCAAGACCGAAGATTGAAAAATCTGCGGAGGCGCTGATTGCGAAGCCGTCCCCTAGCATGGGGAAGGTTATTATCGCGTTTGGTACGCTTGTCATAGGAAGTTGTCCTTTCGGGGTGGGGTTATTTTTGAGCCAAGGGAGAAACGACGGAGAGTGCGAGCTTTTCGGGGCTTAGGTTATTTGTGATGAAAGAGAGAACTTCGGCGGAGGTTATGCCTGAGATTATTTCGAAGGCGTCCAGTGGGCAGAAGCCGGCGAAGGTGCCTTGAGCCAAGGCTTGGGCAACGGAGGAGAAGGAGCCGAGGGCGCGAAGCTCTGTGCCGTAATATGCCTTTTTGGCGTTTTCGAAAAGAACTGCGTCGATGCCATCCGATGAGATTTTTGAGATTTCGGAGCGAAGCTCGTCCATTACGGCGGGAACATCGCGGCTTTCACCACCGGCGAGAACCATTGCCGTTCCGGCGGTGTAGTCGAGTTCGTATTCGAAGCTGTTATTCAACAGACCGTTTGCGTATAGACGGGTGAAAAATGGGGAGGATGCGCCCATGAGGACGCGGAGAGCTATTTCGCCTATTAGCATTTGCTTTAGGCGGGCGGAGCCGGGGACCGCGGGGCTTATCTTTACGCCAAACAGGAATTGCGGGGCGGACACCTCCATTTGGACGGAAAGGGAGGCTTGGTGAGGGAGGGCCAATTCCGGCGCGCCATAGTCGCGTTCGGGAAGCTCGCCGCCGGATTTTGGGAGGATTTCTTCCGCGGCGCGGATGACGGCTTCGGGGTCTACATTGCCGACAACGGCGAGGGTCATATTTGAGGGGTTATAGAAAACCTCGTGGCAGTGGTAGAGGGTTTTGTCGGTTATTTCGGAGATGCTCTCGACTGTGCCGGCTACGGAATCGCGGATGGGATTGCTTGCATAGAGGCAACGGAGGAGATTTTGGTAGACGACAAAGTTTGGGTCGTCCTCTATCATTTGAATTTCCTGACCTATTATGCCCTGCTCCTTTTGGACGCTTTCGGGGGTGAAGTAGGGGGTTGAAACAAAATTTAGGAGGGTGCGGAGATTTTCGTCGAAGCCTGTGGTGCTCTCAAAATGATAGGCTGTCATGCCGGAGCTTGTGAAGGCGTTTGGGGAGGCTCCGTTTGCGGAGAGGACGGCCAGAGCATTGCCGTTTGGCATATCGAAGAGCTTGTGCTCGAGATAATGAGCAACACCGGCGGGGGAATTTATGAAGCTGCCGGAGAGCTTGAAGCGCCTGTCTGCGCCGCCGTAGTTTGTGGCGAAAAGGGCGAAGCTTTTTGAAAAGTTTGGACGGGGAAGAATGCTGATTTGGAGGCCGTTTGATAGGGTTTTGGTTATTAGGGTTTCATTTATTTTTTCGTAGAATTTTTTTTGCATTAGGCGTCCTCCTTTTGTCCGCGCAGGAAATAGACGGCATCAAGCTCGACGCCTTTTGCTATTTCGGATACTTCTGCGGCTGTTATTTCCTCTGCCAGAGCGGCAAGCTCGGGGGGAGCGGCATCGGGGCCTATGAGGGCTTGGGAGAGGTAGTAGTCTTCCAAGGCGGCGGGAGAATCACAGACGGCGCGGTAGTCGCTTGCAACGGAGCTTTTTGCGGCTGACAGCTCATAGTCGGTGAAGCTGCCGGCTTTGACGGCTTCGAGCTGGGAAATGATTTCGGAGAGGGCGGCATCGTATTTGTCGAATTCTATGCCGGAGGAAACTGCCATTATGCCCTTGTGCAAATCGACAAAGGAGCTGGCGAAATAGCAGAGGGAGAGCTTTTCGCGGACGTTCATGAAGAGCTTTGAGGTGACACTGCCGCCATAGACGGCGTTGAAAACGCGGATTGCGGCGGTGTTTGGTTCCTCCATGCAGTCGCCAAGGCGGAAGCCTAGGGCAAGCTTGCCTTGAGTTACCTGCATTTCGTCCTCGAAGAAGCGGGGCTTGTCGCCAAGGGAATTCATGCGGATGTCTGTGCCCAAATCCGGCTCCGCATCTGTTCGCGGGAGAGCCGCGAGGGCGGACTTGAGGGCGGATTTTACGCGGGAGGGTTCAGCACTGCCACAATAAAAAATTTCTATGGGGGAGTCCGCAAGGAGGTCGTGGTAATGGCGGGTTAGGGCGGGGGCTGTGACGCTTTCGGCTTCGGACTCTGTGCCGAGGCTGTCGGTTGCATAGGCTTCCATGGCGCACATTTGTTCGAAAAGGCGCTGGATTGAGTAGGAGCGCTTGTCGTTCATGCGGCCGCGGATTTTTTCCAAAAGCTTGTCGCGCTCACTCTCGACATATTCGCGGCGGAGCAGACCGCCGCCGGTGCTTGGCATTAGGAGCATTTCACCAAGGAGAGAGGAAATTTGCTCGAGAATGCTGCTTTCCTCGGGGATATAGGCATCGTCCGCAAAGTCCGCATAGAAGCCGATTACTTGGATTTCGCCTTTTTTTCGGACTATGGGATTTATTCGAGCACCATAGAGGGTGTCGAGCCGCGCGGAGATTGATGCCATGTCGGGGAGAGTGGCTGTTCCACGGCGCAAAACCTTTGGGATTAGGGCGTTTTTTGAGGCGGTTTCGCGGCTTAGGGGAGCCAGAAGATTTATACTCAGACAGCCTGTTTTGAATTTGTTCGTTTTCAGGCAGGTTAAGACGACGTTTGGTGCTATTAGTTCGGTTGTGGTGTTCAATTACTTACCTCCGTTCACGAATGAACTTTCATATAGTCATATACCTATACTTATGCTATTCTATCATATCTCTTCGATTTTGAAAACGAATTTTTTATAATATTTGCGGTTTGGAACAATTAAACTTTTAATTTGGAGCAGTGGTGGTGTCTGCTATTTCGTCAGCGGTGATTTTGATTGTTCGGAGGGAAGCGTTGCGGTTTTTTATTCGGATTTCACAGGATGGCCAATCGGAGGGGAGCTTTGGGGTGATTTTGAGTTTTCCGTCTTGCAGATGAAGACCTAGCAGGTCTTCGGTTATTACGCGGAAAAGCCATGCGGCGGAGCCTGTATAAAAGCTCCAGCCGGCGCGTCCTGCGCAGTCGGGGCAGGAGGAAACATCGGCGGCGATTACATATGGCTCGGCTTCGTAGATTTTGCCGTCGCGGTTGTCGGGAAGTAAATCGCTTATCAGCTCCAGCGCTTCATTTGAACGGTCTTGGCGCAGCAGAGCCATTATTAGCCAGATTGCGCCGTGGGTATATTGACCGCCGTTTTCGCGGAAGCCGGGGCCGTAGCTTTCTATATAGCCGGGGTTTGGAGAAAAGTCTTCAAAGGGAGGGTCGAACAGGCGAATGAGTTGGTTTTCAACATCGTGCAGGCGGGATACGGCGGAGGTGAGGGAGGTGTCAACGCGGGAGGCATCGGCTTCGGGACACAGAGCGGAAAAGCTTTGCGCCACGGAGTCTATTTGACAGCAGCTTGAGGAAGAAGCGCCGAGGGGGGTGCCGTTGTCAAAATAGCCGCGAAGATAGTGGTCGCCGTCCCATGCGGCATTTGCGCTGATGCCGAGGGATATGGCGGCGCTTTCGTATTTTTCGGCATCCTCTTGCTTATCCAATTTGCGCAGGAGCGCGGCAAAGCTGTGGGCGGTGCTTGAAAAGAACCAAGTTAGCCACACGCTTTCACCCATGCCGTTTATGCCGATTTTGTCCATGCCGTCGTTCCAATCGCCGCCGCCGAATTTTAGAAGTCCGTGCTCACCGGTTCCGCGCTCCAAGACTAAATCCAGTGCTTTTTGGGCGTGGGCAAGGACATTCGAGCTTGCTTCGGAATTTACGGCGATTTCGTAGCGGTCGTGCTCGCTTGGGGCGAGAATTTCGGAGTTTAGCCAAGGAGTTGGGGTGGAGCAGAGAGAGATTTCACCGGTTTTTTCAACGTATTCGCAGAGTGCCCACGGGAGCCAGAGAAGGTCGTCCGAGCAGTGGGTGCGGACACCCTTTGTTGAGCTGCCCAAGGTGTGCCACCAGTGCATTACATCGCCCTGCTCGTATTGATGACGGCAGCTTTCCAATATTTGTTCCCTTGCAAGCGTGGGATTTATGAGGATAAGATTTATGGCATCCTGAAGCTGGTCGCGGAAACCGAAGGCACCGCCGCTTTGATAGATTGAACAGCGCCCCATTAGGCGGCAGGCGATGGCTTGGTATGGCAGCCAGCCGTTTATCAGACGGTCGAGAGCGGGCAGGGGAGTTTTTATTTCAACTGTTGAAACCGAGGACTGCCAGCTTTTTCGCGTGGCATTTAAAGCGGAGAGGGCGGCGCGGGGATTTGCAAGCTCTTTTAGCTTTTCGCAATCGTCACAGCCACAGACCAGAACGAAGGGACTTTTTGCTTCAAAGCAGAGGCCAAGACCCTCGCCGTAGGTGAAGCTGTCATCGGTTTTGCCTTGAAGCCAAAGACTGCGGCTTGAGGTGAAGCCCGTGCAGGCGGAGGAATGGCAGACTGTAAACGGCGAGTCGGGGAAGGGAGAATCGGGATTTGCGGCTATAAAAGCACCATTTTGCTGTTTTATTGTGACGCGACCGTTATTGTAGGCTTCGCCGCTTAAAATGAGGTCGGTGTACCATGCTATGGGGAGCACTCCTGCGCCCTCCCATTCTAAGATTAGGACGCGGGCGTCAATGTCGCGGGGGACAAAGGCGGTGGTTTTGATGTCCAGACCATACAGACATTTTTTCCACTCGGCAAAGCCGAAGCCATAGCAAACTGTTGAAGATGTGTCCGAGGGACCTGCGAAAAGGCTCTCGCGGGGGGTGGAGCAAAGTTCCAAAGTTTCGGTGCCGTTTGTTGAGAGCGGCTCGCAAAGCCAGCGGTTGATGTGGTATTCGCGGGCGTTTTTGTACCACATATGACCCGTGCCGCAATCTGTTGCAAAAAAGCCGAAGCTTCCGTTTGTGAGCATATTTCCCCATGAACGCGGGGGGAGAGAATGGTTTACATAAAATGTGAAGCTGTTATCGCTGTTCCAATGATATTGCGGATACGCTTGGGATGGTGATAGCAGGTCGGTTGACATAACATAACGAACAAACTCATTGTTAAAGGCTCTTTCGCGGGGGAGGGCAGAGCTTGACAGCAGACATTCGATGTCCGTGGAGTGGTCGGTGATGTGGATTTTTGAGCTGTCCTTGCCGGCGGCCGATTTTAGCTCGGAGAGTGCGCTTGAAATTGGGCGCAGATAGTCGCCGCCCTCGTTTGTTATTAGCACAAGGTCGAAGGGGCGGGAGAGGGAGCAGAGAAATGCGTGCTGCTTCATTAGGGCTTCAATGGCCGGAAGATTTTGCGGGTCTGTGATTTCGCGGGTGATTATTGGGAGGTCGCCTGAAACGCCATGATGCCACAGCTCGCTTTTTGCGCGGGCATTTTCGCATTTTCCGGGTGCGGGATAGGTTATGGTATTCAGAAGCTCCATCGCGTCCGAAACCTGCGTTTCGCTCATTTTTTGGCCTGCCGCACTGTCGGCGGGGAAGCTTGAAATGTCGGCACTGTCACCCGTTAACATTCGGCAGGCGGCGGTGTAGGCCTCGTTTTCGCTTGCGCCGACGGTTAGGACAAAGCTGACGGCGCTTTCACTGCCCTGCGATAGTCGAATGGGGATTTTTGCACAGACAAGCGGGTCGGAGAGCCAGCCGAGAGCGGAGGATGACATTTTTTCGCTTGCCGCAAGCAGGCCGCCGCGGCCGGGGAGAGCTTCGCGTCTTGCGGAAAGCTCCATGGGCGCGGAGGCGGCAAGGCAGAGAAATTGCTCGGGGAGAGTGCCGCGCTTTAGCCGCCTTATTATTAGAGTGTCGCCAAGGCGCTTGGCGTGAAGCCCGAGTCTGTAGAATGCGGGGTGGTTTACATAATCATTATACGGAGCAAGCACAGGCTCAAACATTACAAGCAGCTCGCAGTTTTGTTCTATTGCTGTTTTCGGGTTTACGGAGATTATTCGTTTTTCGCCATTTGCGGCGGAGGATACGCTCATTAGAACCTGTGAGTGCAAATTTTTGCAGTCTAGGCTAATTTTTGCGGCTGAAAGGGTAAATTCCCAATCGGTTTTTGTATCCTTGTCCATATCGGGCGTTGGGAGGAGGGGGATAAGCTCGGCTTCACGTTTTAGCCAAAGCTCTATTCCGTGCTTTGTGCTTGGAGCTTCGGGCGGCGTGAAATAGGGAATTATTTCGCCGCAGCGGGCATGGCTTATGCCGCTGTCGGTTGACATAATGCTATATGAGCCGTTTGAGAGGACACAGCAGGCGGGGGCGGCAAAATCCGTAAAGCAGCCGCGCTTTTCCCAATAGATGCTGCCGGAGCGGGGAGGCTTTTCGGGTGCCTTTGGCTCCTTTCTTTGAAGAAGAACTCCGCCGAGGGGGAGAGCTTCCTCCAAAAGACAGGAGTGCGCCGAGATTGAGGGGTCACGCATTAGACGGCGGGGGAGAATATCATTGCAGAGCGCATTTGAAATTGCGGCGAGGCTCATGCCAAGGTGGTGTGCCATGACGCAATGGACGGCTTCGCCGCCGTGACCGGGAACGCGGCTTTCCGTGAAATCCACGGCTTCCCAGAAGCCGTATTTTCCGAGGGAGCCGTAACGCTCGAGGGCGCGAAGATTTGCAACGGGAGCTTTCGTGCCGCAGCAGAGCGCGAGAAAGCTGCTGTAGGGGGAAACTACAAGCTCGCTGTCCATATTTCGCTTTAGTGCAAGTGCCGCGCAGCCGTGTGCCTTGTAGCGGTAATTTAGAGCGGGGTCAAGGGCAAAAAACGCGCTTTCCGAAATTCCCCATGGGAGCTTTTTTTCGGCGGTGCGGTCTTTTTGAACGCCAAGACAGAACCTTATGCTTTCGTACATAAGGCTGTTGCGGGGACTTGTGAAAAATAGGCGGGGCATGAGATATTCAAACATTGTGCCTGTCCACGAAACCATGCCGCGGTAACCCTTATGCGACACCTGCGCGCGGCTTAGGCTTTTCCAATGACGGCGGGGGATATCGCCGCGGGCTATTGCTATAAAACCCGCTGTTCGCGCTTCGCTTGCCATGAGGTCATACAGACCGCGTGACTTTTCGCCCTTTTCAAGGTCAATTCCGATTGAAAAAAGATGGTGGTCGCGGTCGTAGAGAGGGGCAAAGGACATGGGGGCAAGAAGCTCGTTGCAGGCTTCCGCAAGGCGCACCTCGCCCTGCTCATAAAGACCCTCGCGCAGGATAATTAGGCAGGCGGCAAGATTGCCGCTGTCCACGGTTGAAACGTAATTTGGGTGCAGAGGCTTTAGGGTGCGGGTGTCGTACCAGTTGTATAGGTGGCCATTCCATTTTTCTATTCGGCGCAGGGTTGCGAGGATGTTTTCTATTATGCCGAGGGCGGTGTGGGGGCGCGTTAGCTTGAGGTCTATGGCGGAAAGACAGCTTATCAGGCAAAGACCTATATTGGTTGGAGAGGTGCGGTGGGCTGTGCCGACGGGCGGGCGCTCCTGCCAATTGTCGGGAGGGAGATAGTGATCCTCGGCGGTGCAGAAATCCTCGAAAAAGGACCAAATGTCCTTGGCGCAGAGCAGAAGATAATTTTTGTCCGCAACGGAAATCGGGGCTTGTAAATTGAGAGGCTTTGAAATTGACAGGGCGGCGGGCGGAGAAAAAATCCAAATTATTCCGGCGGCTTTTCCTATTACAGACGGTGCGAAAAACAGGAGGATTAGGCCGATAAGGGGAGAGAGCCACATACGGACATAGTATGCAAAAACGCTTTGGGGTTTGGCATCAAGCACGGAGGCGGGAGTCCAATTGAGAAGATTTTTGTGGCTTATCAGCATACGCCACAGCGCGGAAACGGCGGCGGTTAGACTGACATAGGCTTCGAAGGGCAGAAACATAAGGCGCAGCAGTGTTTGCATCAGACTTCCCGAAGCACCGCGAACGGCGGAGCTGTAACAGCGCATTTTTACATCGCGTTCGTCACGGAAAAGCTGCTCAATTGAGGAGGCTATGAGCGGGATTATGAGAGAGAGCATGGCAAAAAGCGCCGCAAGAGTTAGACCGGGTGTTGGCATGAAAAATGCGCACAGCATTGCTATAAACGCCATGGGCGCTGTAAGGGCACGGCGGACGCTGTCAAAAAGACGGTAGCGGTCGAGGTCGGTAAGAGCTTTGCCGCGGCGAAAAAGCCAAGGCAGATTTTGGAAATCTCCGCGAATCCAGCGGTGCTGACGGCGGTAATAGGCGAGAATGTCGGAGGGGAAGCTGTCCAGCAGCTCTGTGTCGCCCATGTAGCCGCCGCGAAGATAGGCTCCCTCCAAGGCATCGTGCGAGAGCACCTGATTGTCGGAAATTCGGGCACCCATACATCTTAATAATGCTTCGGCATTGATAATGCCCTTTCCCGCGAAGCCGCCGTTTTGAAAAACATCCATATACAGCTCACAGCTATCGCTTCCGTAGGGATCAGAGCCGCCTTGACCGGCAAAAATGCGGGAAAAGCGGCTTTTGTTGCAGCTTGAAAGCTCTGCGGTCATTCGGGTGTGGATGAGGGCGTGCCCGAAAACAACCTTTCCGAGAGCTTCGTCAATTACGGGCGTGTTGAGAGGGTGGAGCATGGCACCGATTAGCTCCTTTGCAGTGCCGGGAGTTAGGCGGGTGTCCTCGTCGAGCGTTAGAATGTATGGCACACCGCGCAGGGAGAGCAGACTTCCGGAAAGGCAGTTTAGAGTGTTTTTGTCGCCGCAAAGGAGATGGGCAAGCTGCATTATTGCGCCGCGCTTGCGCTCCCAAGCGATGTAGCGTCCATCGGCCTCGCAGAAGCTACGCTCGCGGATTAGAAAGAAAAAACCGCCGCCGTATTTCTGATTTAGGGCATCTATGCAGGCTTTGACGGAGAAAATTATTTTTTCGTCTTGCGGAGCTGTGCGGGTGTCGGCATCGGGTAAATCGGCTAAAATTCCGAAAAGGAGGTTTTCGCCCGCATCGCGGTTGGCAAGATGAAATTCCTCCAAGCGGCGGGAGAGCTTCGCGCCCGAGCTTTCGTTTGTGAGCAGGGCGGAGATTACACAGAGCGTGCGGCCGGATTTTGGAACACCGGTTTTCAGCTCAAGACGCGGGATGTGTGCGGGCGGAGCTATGCGGAGGAGGATGAAGTCGATAAGGCTTTTTACAAGCTCCGAAATGGGGAACAGAAGCAGCAGAGCCGCAAGCGGACTTTGTGAAATTGCGGCAAGGATAAGGCTTATGAAAATCGTTAACAGTATGTTTACGGTGATATAGGATTGTCCGTTGGGGGCGGAGCTTTTTTCGCCCAAGGGCTTTGTGAAAAGATAATAGCCCACATGACGGGCTTCGCCCTCGGAGCTACGGGATAGGCGCAGTACCTTTTCGGCTATGCGGTGCTCGGCTGTGTGCTTTGCTTTTGCAAGCTTTTCAACGCGGCGTTTATAGTAATTTTTGGTTTTTTCCGACATGAGCGGGTATATACCGGCGGGGTCGCTTGAAAAAAGCTTTTCGGTTTTGTCAACCGCTTCGAGAACCTCCGAAAAGTCCAGTGTTGAGAGGGAACGCAGGGTTGAAAAAAGCCTTTCGGCGGCAAAGGCCGCATTAAACGCCGTGATGTCCGAAGCGTAAAGTGCGGCAAGCTCCAATATGGCGGCGGCTTTTAAAATCGGAATAAAAAGTGAAAGCTCGCGGCGGCTCAGAATGTAAAAGCTCTGGCAGCCCTCCAAAAAAAGACGGCTGCGCGTTCGCGTTACCCTGCCACCGTCCGAGCGGACAAGGGCGCGGCAAAGCTCGAAAAGTGCGGCGGTGCTTTTGGCGCGGGGGAGTGCCCCTGCGTGCTCAATTTCGCGCGCGGCGGCCAGCCCCTCACGAACGGCAAGGTAGCTGTTGTCCAAAAGCCATTCGGCGGCGGGCGGGGCGGCTTCGGCTCCGGCATATTTCGCCGTCAGATATGCACGCTGATTTTGCAGCAGGCGGATATTTTTGCGAAGCTCCTTTGAAACTGCACGGCCGCTTATTTTTCCGCAAAGGCTCAATGTTCGGGCTATATTTTCACCGTAGAGCGTAAGTCCCGAGTCATCAATCCGAAGTTCGGTGCCGTCATAAGTCATGGGTTTGACCTCTTTTCCTGTTCCATAAGAATGTGCATGGATAGTTTTGTGGCTAAGCAAAAGTTTTTCCATTCATCATGCAAAATATTCCGAGGATGTAAAGTAAAAATACTTGACAAGGCAGTTGAAAAAGTGTAATATGCGTAGTGTTAAGCAAATTGCTTTACAGCTAGGCAAAGGAGAGGCGGGTTCAACTTGGGCGAAAAAACTCTTTTAATGACCATGCTTCTCGATTTTTACGGCGAGCTTCTCACGGAGCGGCAGCGCTCCTGCTTTAGTATGCACTATAATGAGGACTTTTCACTTGCCGAAATTGCCGAGGTTATGAATATTTCGCGTCAGGGCGTGCGCGACCTTATCGTCCGCGCCGAAGCGACGCTTACAGAAACAGAAGAAAAAATCGGACTCCTAAAGCGCTTTTCCGAACGCAGCAGCATCACGGAAAAAATGGCGGCGGAGCTTGACGAGCTGTTGCAGCTTACAAACGGCAGAGCACAGGAGCTTGCGCAAAATATTGCGGCAGAGCTTGAAAGTATCAGAAACTAATCGTGTTTTTTATGAGGGACGCTTATGGCATTTGAAAGTCTTTCCGAAAAATTAGGCGCGGCATTTAAAAAGCTTCGCGGCAAGGGTCGCCTTACAGAGGCGGACATCAAGGAAGCAATGCGCGAGGTGCGTCTTGCGCTTCTTGAGGCGGACGTTAGCTACAAGGTCGTGCGCGACTTCGTTAAAAAAGTCAGCGAACGCGCCGTGGGTCAGGATGTTTTGGACAGCCTTACTCCCGCACAAATGGTCATCAAAATAGTTAATGAGGAGCTTTGCGCCCTTATGGGCAGCGAAAATGTAAAGCTCAACATCTCATCCCAATCACCAAGTGTTGTTATGCTTGTCGGTCTTCAGGGCGCGGGTAAAACAACAAACGGTGCAAAGCTTGCGGGGCTTATGAAAAAAACCGGCAAGCGCCCCCTGCTTGTTGCCTGCGACGTTTATCGTCCCGCCGCAATCAAGCAGCTTGAAACCGTTGGAGCACAGCTCGACATTCCCGTCTTTCAAATGGGGCAGGGCAACCCTGTTGACATTGCCAAGGCGGCAGTTGAACACGCAAAGCGCCACGGAAACGACCTTGTTTTTCTCGACACCGCAGGCCGCCTGCACATAGATGAAGCACTCATGGACGAGCTGAAAAATATTCGCGAAGCCACAAATCCGGCGGAAATTATGCTCGTAGTTGACGCTATGACAGGTCAGGATGCCGTTAATGCGGCAAGCGCCTTTGACGCGGCACTCGGCATAGACGGAATTATGCTGACAAAGCTCGACGGCGATGCAAGAGGCGGCGCGGCTCTCTCTGTTCGCTCTGTTACAGGCAAGCCCATTAAATATGTCGGCATAGGCGAAAAGCTTGACAATATTGAGCCTTTCCACCCCGAAAGAATGGCCTCCCGCATACTTGGCATGGGCGACGTTCTCACCCTTATCGAAAAAGCGGAGCAGAATTTTGACGAGAAAAAAGCCGTTAAAATGGCGGAGCGTCTAAAGCAAAACAAGTTCACCTTTGACGATTATCTCGACCAGCTCGAATCTCTCAAATCCATGGGAAATGTCCGCGACATTGCGGGGATGATTCCGGGTATAGATGCAAAAGCCCTTGCGGGCGCTTCGTTTGACGAAAACGTCTTTGCAAGAACCGAAGCTATAATCCGCTCCATGACACCCTATGAGCGCGACAACCCGGTTTCAATAAACGGCAGCCGAAAAAAGCGTATTGCGGCAGGCAGCGGCACAACCGTTGTCGATATTAACCGCCTTATCAAGCAATTCGACATGACCCGCAGCATGGCAAAGCAAATGACAGGCTCGAAAAAAGGCAAGCGCTTCGGCAACAAGGGAATGCCTTTCCCGTTTTAAGAGTATGCACCCGCCGTTCGCGGCGTTTGCACATATAAATTCTAAGGAACCACCGATTAAATCCGAGGTTTCCTAATATCTGGAGGTGAATATACATGGTCAAAATCAGACTTCGCAGAATGGGCGCAAAGAAAAATCCGTTTTACAGAATAGTCGTTGCAGATTCCCACAATGCACGTGACGGCAAGATTATTGAGGAAATCGGTACCTACGATCCCCTCGTTACCCCCGTTGCCATCAAGGTAGACGGCGAGCGCGCAAAGTATTGGATTGCTAACGGCGCACAGCCCACAGAAACCGTTAGAGCTTTGTTGAAAAAAGCAGAGGCGCTTTAAGGAGATACGCAAGCATGAATGAACTCTTAACCTACATCGCGCAAAACCTCGTGGATAATCCCGACGAGGTGAGTGTTACCGAGAGGGAAACCGATGCGGAAACAGTTTTCGAAGTCCGCGTTGCGGATGGAGACATGGGTAAGATAATCGGCCGTCAAGGTCGAATTGTCAAAGAAATTCGTATACTCATGAGAGCCGTTGCTCAAAAACAGGGAAAAAAAGTGTCCGTGGAAATCATGGACTAGTACAACCTGTTTGAAAGCCTCGCCTTTGGCGAGGCTTTCAAACACATGGTAAGGACTATTGGACGAAAAGGGCGATTGGCGCCTTTATTATCTTCTTTGGAGAATTTTAATGGAAAAGTATCTTGAAGCGGGAAAAATTGTTAACACACACGGTATTAAAGGCGAAGTGAAAATTCAGCCGTGGGTGGATAATGTAGATTTTTTAAAAAAATTCGAGTTATTATATATTGATGGAAAGCCCTATAAGCTATTGGCGGGCAGGGAGCACAAGCAGTGCCTTATTGCAACGCTTGAGGGCGTTTCCGATGTTAACGCCGCAATGGTGCTCAAAAACAAAACGGTCTTTATTGACCGTGCTGACGCAAAGCTGCCGGAGGGCACATTTTTTCTGCGTGACCTTGTTGGAGCTTCCGTTTGCGACGAGAGCGGTGCGGAGCTTGGAAAGCTTTCGGAGGTTTTGGAGCTTCCCTCGGGGAACGTATATGTCGTTTCCGGCGAGCGTGAGATTTTAATTCCCGCCGTGCCGGAATTTATCCTCAAAACCGATGTTTCGGCGGGACTGATTACAGTTCGGCTGATAGACGGGATGTGATCGCCTTGGACGAAAATTCAGCCATGGAGTCCGCTCCCGAAGCAACAGAAGGCTTAAAATCCGAGCCGCAAAAGCCACTCATGCGAATTGACATTATGACACTTTTTCCCGACACCATGAGTGCAATGCTGGGCGAGAGTATTTTGGGCAGAGCAGCCGCAAAGGATATTATTGAGATAAATTGTATCCAAATACGCGATTATACCGACAATAAACAGAAACAGGTTGACGACTATCCCTATGGCGGGGGTTGGGGCTGTGTTATGATGGCGCAACCGCTAAAGGCCTGTCTTGACCACATTCTTGAAAGCGCGGAGGGACGAAAAACCCGCGTTATATATATGTCGCCGCAGGGCACAACCTTTGACCAGAGCAAGGCGCGTCAGCTAAAGGCGGACTATGACCACCTTGTACTTGTCTGCGGACATTACGAGGGAGTGGACGAGCGCTTTCTTGATGAATGCGTGGATGAGGAAATTTCAATCGGAGATTTTGTCTTGACCGGCGGCGAAATGCCTGCAATGGTCGTTTGTGACTGCGTTTGCAGAATGGTTCCGGGGGTGCTTTCCGATGAGGAATGCTTCACAGGCGAGAGCCACTGGGATGGACTTTTGGAATATCCCCAATACACCAGGCCGGAAATTTGGGAGGGGCGAAGCGTCCCCGACATTCTGCGCTCAGGACATCATGCAAATGTTGCAAAATGGCGGCGCAAGCAGTCCATTATCCGCACCATGGAGCGCAGGCCGGATATGTACGAAAAGCTTGTTTTTACAGAAAAATCGGACAAAAAGCTCCTTGTGGAAATTGAAAAAGAGCTAGAACAAAAAAACCTCGAGATTACGGAGGATTAGCAATGGTAATTGGACTTGATTTGGGTGCCTCCGCATTTAAAATAGCCGGAGTTGACGGCGAAAAAATTGCATTTATGCACACCGACAGCAACAGATCTTGCAGTGCGGACGAGCTGCTTCGCAGTGTTCTTGCCGAAAACGGCGTTGATATCAGCGAGGTTTCGGCAATTGCTCTCACAGGAGTCGGTGCGGAAAAATGCAGCTTGAATTATGGCTCCCTACCGGCGACACTTGTTCCGGAAATTATCGCCACCGGCGAGGGCGGAACATGGCTTGCCAAGCGCGACCGCGCAATTGTTATCAGCCTTGGAACGGGAACCGCACTCATACTTGCCGAAAACGGCAAGTATTCCCATGTAGGCGGCACAGGAGTAGGCAGCGGAACGCTTCGCGGACTTTCAAAGAAGCTCTTTAACATTTCAAGCCTGTTTGAGCTTTTTCCAATAGCCGAACAAGGCGATAGAAAAAAGGTAGATGTCCAAATAGGAGATTTATTCTCCGGAACAGATACTTTGCCTCTTGACCTCACAGCTTCAAACCTTGCAAAATGCCGAGATGATGCAGAGGATAAGGATTGGGCCGCCGGAATTATAAATATGGTTTTGGAGGTTGCCGGCTCCCACGCGGTGATTGCCTGCGGAGGATATGGAATTGACACCGTGATAATAACAGGCGGTCTTTCTCGGACACGGCTTGCTCAAAAATGTTATCAAGGGTTTTCGGAGCTCTATAAATTGAACTACATAATCCCGCAACATTCTGATTGCGCAACGGCCATCGGCGCTGCGAGGAGGGTTATACTTGGAGCATAGACTGGGGCGTATGTCCGACATAAACGCCATTATGCAAATAGTTGATCAGGCAAAAAAATTTCTTGCCGAGAGCGGAGTTAGCCAGTGGCAAAGCGGATATCCGAACGAAGAAAATTTCGCACAGGACATTAACGAAGGCATCTGTCATGTGTTTTTTGAGGACGAAAGGCTCGTTGGAGTTATAGCAATTTCCTTCGCGGGGGATGAGCTTTATTCGGGCATTGAAAACGGAAGCTGGCTTTCCGGCGATGCACCCTATGCCGTTGTTCACCGCTCCGCCGTTGATGAAAATTGTCGCGGCAGGGGAATTGCATATGAAATGTTATCCTTTGCAGAGAATATTGCTGCGGAGCAAGGCATAAAAAGCGTTCGCATTGACACCCACCAAGATAACAAGCCTATGCGCACTTTGCTTAAAAAGCGGGGATATGCTCCCTGCGGAACAATATATATGGAGCACCTTCGCACCGAAAACAATTTGCGCATCTGCTACGAAAAACTAATTTAGATTTGAGGAACTCAAGTGGAGCTTTGCGATATTACACAAATTAAAAACCTGCTTTCCAGCCACGGATTTCGCTTTTCGCGGTCTATGGGACAAAACTTTCTAACCGCCGCATGGGTGCCGGAGGAGGTTGCGGAGGGCGCGGAAATTGACGAACAGACGGGCGTGCTAGAGGTCGGCCCCGGAATAGGCTGCCTAACGGTTCAGCTTGCAAAAAGGGCGGGCAAGGTTCTCGCCGTGGAGCTTGACCGTGCGCTTGCGCCAGTGCTTGCGGAAACGCTTGCGGATTTCCCCAATACCGAGCTTCTTTTTGAGGATGTTTTAAAGCTAAATTTGCCGGAGCTTGTCAGCGAGCATTTTGCGGGGCTGCGTCCGACAGTTTGCGCAAATTTACCCTACAACATCACAAGTCCGCTCATCTCCGAATTTTTGGATGCGAAATGCTTTGACAGCATGACACTTATGGTTCAGCGCGAGGTGGCGCGGCGCATTTGCTCAAGTGCCGGCACCTCCGATTACAGCGCTTTTTCAATCTATGTGAATTGGCACGCGGAAACGGAAATTTTGTTTGACGTTTCGCCGGACTGCTTTATGCCCCAGCCAAAGGTTTGGTCGAGCGTCATTAAATTAACCACAAGAAAGACCCCGCCTGCCGAGGTCACGGATGAAAAGCTCTTTTTTGCAGTCGTGCGAGCCGCCTTTAATCAGCGCCGAAAAACCCTGCTTAATGCACTTACGGCGGGGCTTCAAGTCTACTCAAAGGAAGATTTGGCGGCGGTTATAGCCTCCTGTGGCTTCGATGAAAAAATACGCGGTGAGGTACTCGACATCGCGGGCTTTGCCAAGCTTTCAAACGCGATTGCAAAGCTTAATAAAAACTAGGGAACCTCTGATTAAATCCTTCACGTGTATTGGCGAGCAAATTTTCTGTCCGGCGAGCCAAAAACACGCAGGAATACTAACGTATTTCAAGGGTTTTGGCGATGTCCGGACGGAAAAGTCGCCGCCTAGACGTG
>JAVVUU010000002.1:16966-65317 GCA_036653035.1 Oscillospiraceae bacterium | reverse complement strand
AATGCGCCCCTCCCCTAAAGTAAACAAAATCTTTATTTTGTTTACTTTTTGGTATATCTGTCAATAGACGAATTTAAGAAATTCTGCTATGCTTATTATAGTTTGAATACACCCCCCACACAGCTAAATCGCTTGCTTTTATAAAATACAATTTCAACTTTTCAAACTATTGCAGAGCTTTCGCCAAATTGTTTTTTTAACACTTTATGTCAGGAGTGCTTTTTATGGATTATCGAAGCCAGTCGCCGACTGTTTTGAAGGATTTTTTGATGTATCATGAAACCATCAAGGGTCACTCCGCGAAAACTGTCGATGAGTATTTTTTGGATTTAAGAAACTTTTTTCGCTTTCTTAAAATTGAGCGCGGACTCGTTCCCAGAAAAACCGAGTTGGATGAAATTGACATTATGGATGTTGACCTTGAATTTATCCGCGTTGTCACACTAATCGAAGTCTACGATTACCTTACCTTTCTCTCGCGTGACCGCATTGTAAATCAGCGCAGCCATTCCAAAGAATATGGTTTATCTGCCAATACTCGTGCAAGAAAAATTGCGTGTATTCGCAGTTTTTATAAATATCTCACCGTAAAAGCAAAATTACTTGCAGAAAATCCCGTTGCAGACCTCGATTCCCCAAAAGCCGCCAAAACGCTCCCCCGCTACCTTTCACTTGCGGAAAGTAAAAAATTGTTAAATGCTGTAGATGGAAGAAATAGGGAACGCGATTACAGTATTCTAAGCATTTTCTTAAATTGCGGCTTGCGAATTTCGGAGGTTGTCGCACTTAATGTGTCCGACTTTCACAGCGATAGCCTGCGCGTAATCGGCAAGGGTGATAAGGAAAGAATTGTGTATTTAAATGAATCCTCAATAAAGGCGATTGAAAGCTGGCTGGCAGTTCGCAAAAATTTAACTCCCGTGCACGAGCCCGCGCTGTTCGTGTCAAATCGCCGTACGAGAATATCCCATGAAATGGTTCATAAGATGGTCAAAACCACTCTGCTAAAGGCGGGTCTTGACCCCACACAATATTCCTCCCACAAGCTGCGCCACACAGCCGCCACGCTTATGCTTCAAAACGGCGTTGACATCCGCACCCTGCAAGAGGTTTTGGGGCATGAGCACCTCAACACCACACAAATTTACACCCATGTTGACAACTCCGAGCTTCGCGTTGCCGCGGCCGCAAATCCTCTTGCGGACTTCGAGCCAAATTCCGAAAATAATGAAAATTAGATTGCGCAGCACACTAATTTAAGTTTTTTTGGTATTAAATCAAAGGTTTTGTTTTCTTTTGAGAAAAAAGTAAAAATATAGAACAAGTTAGTTGCAATTGGCAACGCAATCTAGTAGAATACTCTTAGTCTGCGGTTTTACGGAGGATACATCTGTATGGTTTTTTCCAGCATCTTATTTATGTTCATTTACTTGCCGGTTGTGCTCGCGGTGTACTACATCGTGCCCTGCAAGTGGCGCAATATTTGGCTATTTGTTGTAAACATGATTTTCTACGGCTGGGGCGAGCCTGTCTACATCGTCCTAATGCTGTTTTCAATCGTTGTGAACTATATCAACGGCATTTTTGTCGGAAAATACAAGGATAGCAACAAGAAAAAGGCAAGGGCGTTCCTCATTTTCAATATTGTAATCAACCTTGCCCTCCTAATGTTCTTCAAGTATTTCGACCTTTTTGCCGCCACTCTCAGCAAAATTCCGGGGCTTGAATTTATTCAGCCGCTCGGCATTGTGCTGCCCATTGGCATTTCATTTTACACCTTCCAAACAATGTCATACCCCATCGACATCTATCGCGGCGATGCGGATGTTCAAAAAAACTTCATCAGCTTCGGAACCTTTGTCGCGCTGTTCCCTCAGCTAATCGCCGGCCCCATCGTGCGCTACAAGGACGTTGCTTCCCAGCTCGATTTCCGCTCAAACTCTCCCGACCAGTTTGCAAGCGGTGTCAGGCGCTTTGTAATCGGCCTTGCAAAAAAAGTTCTAATCGCAAACAACATAGGAATGCTTTGGGACACCTATTCAACCATGGCGCCCTCGGAGCTAACCTTTGTCGGCGCATGGATTGGCATTCTTGCCTTCTCCCTCCAAATTTACTTCGACTTCTCGGGCTACAGCGACATGGCAATTGGTCTTGGCCGTATGCTCGGCTTTGAGTTTTTGGAAAACTTCAACTACCCGTACATCTCGAAAAGCATCACGGAATTTTGGCGTCGTTGGCACATCAGCCTCGGCACATGGTTTCGCGACTATGTCTACATCCCCCTTGGCGGCAACCGAAAAGGCAAGAACCGTCAGCTTCTAAACATCCTAATAGTTTGGTCGCTAACCGGCTTTTGGCACGGCGCAAACTGGACATTTTTGCTCTGGGGTATGTATTATGCGGCATTTTTGATTATTGAAAAGCTGTTTCTGCTTGAAAAGCTTGAAAAATGGCATCCCGCAGTCGGGCACATTTATACACTCGTCGTTGTGGTTTTCGGTTGGGTTATTTTCCAGCTAAACACCCTCACACAATGTGGAAACTACTACAAAGCCATGCTTGGCTTCGGCTCCGGCGGCTTTTTTGCCCCGACAGACGGATACTATTTTCTCTCCTTTGCAATCATGTTCATCATTGCAATTATCGCCGCCACTCCCCTTTCCAAAAAGCTATTTGATAAGCTTCCCGAAAAGCTGCGGGCGGTTGCAACGCCCATTCTCGTTGTCCTCGTTCTCATTGTTTCCACGGCATATCTTGTGGACGCAACCTATAATCCGTTCCTTTATTTCAAATTTTAGAGGTAAGCATATATGTCAAAACATTCCTCTTGGGTTCAAATAATAATTTTTACAGCCTTCATAGCCCTGTTTTTCGTGCTGAACCTGTTCATGCCGGACAGGGCACATTCCGAGCAGGAAAATCGCGACCTTGCTCAAGCCCCAAAATTTTCTTTTTCCTCCCTGTTTGAAGGCAGCTTCACGAAAAAATACGAAACCTACACCACCGACCAATTTGTTTTTCGCGACGGCTGGACAACGCTAAAGGCGGGCACCGAGCTTGCGCTTGGCAAAAAGGAAAACAAGGGCGTCTATCTCTGCACGGACGGCTCGCTGATTGAAGAATATGTAACTCCCGAAAAGCAGCAGCTTGACGTGAATATTGCCGCCGTAAAAAGTCTTTCCGAAAGTGCCGGCGTTCCCGTTTATTTTGCGTTAATCCCCGGCGCTGCCGACATTCGTTCCGATGTTTTGCCAAAAAACGCGCCGAACGACAGCCAAAAGGCAACAATCGACTATTGCTACAAAAATTCCGGTGCAATCAACATTGATATGTATAGCGCCCTCGCCCCCCACGCGAATGAATACATCTTCTATAACACCGACCACCACTGGACAAGTCTTGGCGCATACTACGGCTTTGGTGCCATCGCAAGCGCAATGAATGTTCCCTACCCCGCCCTCGACTCCTACGACCGCAAAACCGTGTCAAACGATTTTTACGGTACAGTCTATTCAAAATCCGGTTTCAGTTGGGTAAAGCCCGACAGCATAGAAATTTTTGCGGAGCAGAACGAAGCCACGCAGGTATTTAATTACCCCAAGGACGACCCCGTAAAAAGCTCCCTGTACGCCCTTGATTTTTTGGATAAAAAGGACAAATATTCAATGTTTATGGGTGGAATTACCCCCCTTATAAAGGTTGAAACCGCAAAAGCCGAAGCTCCCTCCCTTCTCATAATCCGCGACAGCTACACGGACAGCTTGGTTCCCCTGCTTCAAAATGATTTTTCCGAAATCCACGTTATGGATTTGCGCTACTACAAGTCAAAGCTTTTCAACTCCACCGTTGCCGACTATATCGCCGAAAACAACATTGATGAGGTTTTGGTGTGCTACAGTATGTTCAACTTTGGAACGGACACAAATGTGTTCCTCATGGGATAAAAAACAATCGGTTGAAAAGCAAAGCTTTTCAACCGATTGTTTTTTATTATTGCATTTTTTAATCAAGAATAAGTATTATTTGATATCCATACCGCCAAAAATGCAGGTTGCGTTTATTAAAACTATTGGCGCATTTTCGTTTTGTGCAGACACAAACCTGTTCTCAACGCCGCCAAAAACCGGGGTGCAGTTTACAATTGCCTTGACGTTGGGCGGCAAAATTATATCTGTTCCGCCGAAAATTGCATAGGCGTTTATGACACAGTTTTGATTGATAATGGAATTTTGAAGCTTCAAATCAATGCCGCCAAAAACCGAATAGGTATTTGCTCCGGTAAAGTTAATACCCGAGAATTGCGGCTCATTCCCGCCAAAAACGGCGTAATAGTCCACGCCCTTGTTGCCGGAATAAACGCCATTTTTAAATTCCCGAGGAATCTTAATGTGCCTATGAAAAATTATGTTAAGACCGACTGCAACGACGATTATTGGAAGTAAAAGCTTATATCCAACGTCGCCGGGGATAATTTCCTGTGCGGAAAGGAAGAGCATTACACCGATTATAAGCCCTGTGCAGTTGAAAACTCTAAAGCCGGTTGTTATTAGGCTGTGCAGGCAGGGCAGAACTATAAATATTGTCCACCAACCGTCAAGTGAAAGTGAAAGCTCCCAAAAGCCGAGGACACTGCCGCCGTAATATATTCCGCCGGCGATAAGTAGTAGGCCAAGTATTATGTTTGCTGCATTTTTTCTCATTTTTTCCCTCCGTTTTTTCAAAAATTATAGAATAATCAAAGCGGGAAACAGTAAAAAAGCTGTTTCCCGTTTTTTGCTAGTCATTATTTTCCCAGTTATGCCAGACGTTTTGGACATCTTCGTTGTCCTCAAACATTTCGAGCATTTTGCCCATGTTTTTTATGTCGTCATCTGTTGTAAGGGTGATGTAGGTTTGCGGAACCATTTCGACCTCGGCGGCGAGGAATTTGTAGCCGGAATTTTCAAGTGTGCTTGCAACGGTTTGCAGACTTTCGGGGGCAGTGTAGACGGCAAAGGTTTCGCCCTCGGTGACGCAATCGTCCGCGCCGGCATCGAGAGCGGCCATCATGACGGTGTCCTCATCGAGCTTTGCGTCCTCGTTATCGACAATGATAGTTCCTTTTCTGTCGAATGACCATGACACACAGCCGGAAGCGCCCATGTTTCCACCGTATTTATCGAAATAGTGGCGCATTTCGGAGGCGGTACGGTTACGGTTGTCCGTCATTGTTTCAACAATAACGGCAACACCGTTGGGACCATAGCCTTCATAGGTGATGCTTTCAAAATTTGAGCTATCGGCAGAGCCGAGAGCTTTTTCTATGGCGCGCTTGATGTTGTCGTTCGGCATATTCGCGGCCTTTGCCTTGGTTACAACCGCGGCAAGGCGGGAATTGTTCACGGGGTCGCCGCTTCCGCCCTCTTTGACGGCAACGATCATTTCTCTCGCTATTTTGGTGAATATTTGTCCGCGCTTGGCATCCTGCGCACCCTTTGTTTTTTGGATATTATGCCACTTGGAATGTCCTGACATTGTAACAGCTCCTCTTACGTATTGCGTAGTATGGTTTGTGTGTTTGCACAAATTAAAGCGCTTGGGCGAGAAGCGCCCAAGCGCATACATAACCACTTTTGGAAGTATTGTATCACAAATATTGAGCTGACGCAAGACTTTTTCGGCCGGTATCGCGCAAAGCGGCAGTGCTAGGCCTTTGGAATTAGGAGCGGCCTTTGCGAAGCACAGAACTCCCCGCTTTTGCAATTTGCCGTTTCAATCATTTTCGTTGTGGAGCCGTATTTTTTTGCAAGCACCCATATGTCCGAGTCTTTTTCTGCACAGAGGATGACAAGCGAGGGGCAGCCCTCCTGCCGCACGGGACATTCCTCGTGTAATTCCAAAGCACAAACAGCGCAAATCTTTCCATTTTCACAGACCTCATATTCAATGCAAAGCTCCATGCATACCTCCGCGTTTTGGATAATAGACAGCGGTTCGCAGCACACGGCCAGCACAGAAATTTGTTGGTTCTTTTCAAGCTGCAAGCCTTCGCTTGCCTTTAGCACAGCTTCAACCGAGTGAAGCTCTCCCTTTTCGCATACGCCAACACCGCAAATTTTTACATAACAGCTAAGCTCCCCGCCTTGCGTGTCGGTGCAAACCTCAACCGGCGCAAGATAGAGCACCTCACGGAGCGGAGCCTCCGCCTGCACTGCTCCCCTCAATTGAAATCTGTGCGCTTTTTTGGCAAGGATTTTCGTGTAATTTACATCCGCTGTTTCTGCATCAAGTGTACACTCATTGCTGTAAGCATCCGCAATGTAGGCAGAGCATTTTTTCTCGGTGCAAACAGCCTGACCCAAAATGTTCAGCGTAACCGCAATCGCACCGCCATCTATTCTGTCGCAAAGCGGCGTGAAATCAGCCTCCTTGAGCTGTGCAGAAACAAAGCTTTCAATGCTATCGCCATAGGCATCCATTTCAATAATTTGCGAAAACTGAGAATCAAAGGTGCAGCTAAACAGCTCGCCGCTCTCATCACAGAGGAAAACCGCGGTTGTCACGGCATTCGCCTTGAAAATAAGCTTGTTGCCAACCGCCTTTGCTTCACGGACGCAAATTTCGGTCATCGAACTGACCATTTTGGAATTGGGGCTTCTGTCCGCCGGAAGATGATATTCATCCGAAACCGTGAAGCACTTTTCGCGAACGCCGACAACAAGGCTGTGCTCAAGCTCACGCCTTAGCATATGGACAGACCTGCATTCCCCCTCCGCTCCGTCCCAAAGCACAAATTTGTCGGGAAGATAACAGCAAACGCGGGAGGCCGCCTCCGCTCTAATGAGCAGCTTTCTTGGGTTTAGCAGCTTCGCTTCAAGCTTGCAAAGCTCAAATCTTACAGTGACGCTTGCGTCATCTGTGGCACCCTTAGCCGGAATTGTTTGGTCAAGCAAAATATCCGCAGAAACGCACTGTGGAGCTCCTTCATCCTCGGCGGCATAGATGACGGTCACATGGACGGACGCACCGACAAAAATTTCATCGGTTTTGGCTTTTTTTGATGTGTAAAGAATTTGTCCCCTCACATCCAAAATTTTTCCAATGTCCGCACATATGTCGGGGACGACAAGCTCAAGGGTCGCTTCTTTGACCGTTTCCTTGTCGTAAATAAGCTTAAAGCAATCGCTCTCGACGCGATGAAACGCCATACGCATAATATCAGTCCTTTCATTACCGTTTCACTGAATAATATGAAACGGTGGACAAAACTATGCCATAAATTTCACCTCGATTTAATCGTTGTCCTTAAAATAATCAGCGGTTTCCCAAAAGCTTTGTCAGCATCACGCGAATAAATTTCGGCGGACGAATAACGGTTATTTTCATGTATTTCCCTCCAATTTTTTGTTTTCCTAACAGCACGGACTTTGCACTGCAAGTGTGCTCTGCATATACTTTCTCCAAAATCTCAGCGGCAGCGTATAACCCAAAATCCAATCCAAATTAAAACAGCGCCGAGAACAAACCACCAAAAGCCCGGAGGAAGTATCAGCGCAAGCAAGACAAAAATTCCCAGAATTACAGTGAAACAGCCAATTCGTGAGCTTCGGGAGCCTCTGTTTCTGCGCATAAAAAGACCTCCCCTCCCGCATAAATTGTACTTTGAAACCGCCGATTTAATCGGAAGTTCCATTGGTACATTATACGCGGGAGGGGCGGCTGCTGTGATTATTTTGTTTTAAGCTCCCAATCTTTCGTTTGGGCGGCGATTTCATAGAGCCTGACATAGCTTTCGTGTCGGCTGGGTTTTATTGTTCCGTCCTGCACGGCGTTTAAAATGGCACAGCCCGGCTCTTTTATGTGGGCGCAGTCGTCAAACCTGCATTCTCCAAGGAATGGAGCAAAATCCATAAAGGCAAATTGCAGGCGCTCCTTTGGGATGTGCTCAATTTTGTCCATGTCGAAGGAGGAAAAGCCAGGCGTATCGGCAATATATGCCCCATCGCACAGCGAAAAAATTTCTACATGGCGCGTGGTGTGCTTTCCGCGGCCAAGCTTGTCGCTAACTTCGCCAACCTTTATGTTAAGCTCGGGTGAAAGTGCATTGAGCAAGCTTGATTTTCCAACACCGGAGTTTCCTGTAAAGGCGCAAAGCTTGCCGCCGATAACGGCACGAAGCTCATCAATTCCCTGCCCTGTGAGGGCGCTCGTTCTGATAACTGTGTAGCCCGTTTTTTCATAGATGTCAAAGAGCTTGTCGCCGCTGTTCATATCCGCCTTGTTGATGCAGATTACAACCTCGCAAGCGGCATTTTCGGCAAGCGCTGTAACTCGGTCTATAAGAAAGGGGTCGGTTATGGGGTTGACAGCACAGGCCAAAATCACCATGCAGTCAATATTTGCAACGGCGGGGCGCGCAAAGCTGTTTTTGCGTTCATGGATATTTTCAACCGTACCTTTGCCGTTTGTATCGAGTGTGATGTCGGCAATATCGCCGACAAGCGGAGAAATTCCCTCGCGCCGAAACCGTCCCCTCGCCCTGCACTCAACTGTTGCATCGTCGGTTCGGACGTAATAAAATCCGCTCAGTGCTTTTGATATTACTCCTGTTTCCATCAAGTGGTTGCCTCTGCTGTGGGCGGTGCCGTTGGCACATCAACCGGCGGAGCTTCGGGTTCTCCCGTTGGAGCCGCTGATTCGGGGGGCGGCGTTGCTTTCGGACCCATGGAAACCTTTAGGTATATTGTGGTGTGTTGGGTCACCTTTTCGCCGGCAGGTATATTTTGCCAGAAAATTGTGCCTTTAGGGTGGCTGCTTTCAACCTCGCTGATGCTTCCGACATCAAGCACAAGACGATTTATCTCCGCAATGGCGGCATCTTGGGTTTTGCCGGTTAAATCGGGCATTGTAAGCTCCTCAATTGAAGGCCCGCCGCTGACCGAAATATAGATGGTTGAGCCGGAGGCTATCTTCTCCCCTGCTGTCGGGTTTGTGCTGACAATATAGTCCTTTGTTATGCTATCGGATGCGACAATGTCCTGTGAAACCTTAAAGCCAAGCTTTTCGAGTGCAATTGTTGCCTCGCGGTATTCGTGGTTTAGCATATCGGGTATTTCCGTCATGAGCATACCGGTGCTAACTGTAAGCTCAACATCAATTCCATCCTGTGTAATTGCAATACTGCGCCCCGCTTCGGGGTTTTGCTTGATAATGCTGCCCTCGGGAGAGGTTGGGTCAATTGCAAAAACTACGCTGAAATTGAAGGTTTCCTCAAGCGCCGCACTGCTGGTTACTTCATCGCTGTTCTCTCCGATGAAGTTTGGAATTTCTATGCGATCGGCGTCCGAAAAAATGTCTTTAATCCAAAAATCCCATAAAAAGGCAACGACAGCAAGCAGAAAAATTGTTAAAAGTGCAATTCCCGAAAAGGTGCTGACCTTTCTCGAACGTGTTTTACGGCGTGAATAGCTGTTTTTGTCAAGCTCGCGGGTACGCTTTATAGGGCGCACGCCCTGTGGAAGGTCACTGTCGGAATCCAAGCCCTGCGCCGCAATATTGTCGTCCGAAAGTGCCTCCGAGCCGACGGCCATTTGGTTTTTGCGAAACGCTTCAAGGTCATCAAGCAATTCATCTGCGCTTTGATAGCGGGTTGCGATATTTGCGGACATCGCTTTTAATGTGATTTCCTCAAACCGCATAGGAATATCGGGGTTGATATCTCCCGGCAGTGTGAGTATGGAATTTAGGTGCAAAACCGCAATTGCTTCAACGGAATCGCCCTCATAGGGAAGCTGCCCCGTGAGCATTTCGTACATAACGACACCGAGAGAATAAATATCCGCCTGAGCGTCAACAGACTCCCCGCGCACCTGCTCGGGTGAAATGTAGTGGATGGAGCCCATGGTTTCGCCCATATCGGCACTGCTCTCGTTTTGGAGATAGGCAATGCCGAAGTCGGCGACCTTTATGTTGCCGTCCTTGACCACCATTATGTTCTGCGGCTTAATGTCGCGGTGGACAATGCCCTTGCTGTGCGCATGGCTCAACGCTTTTGAAATTTGGGTTGCAAAATGCAGTGCCTCTTTCCAGCTGAGAGCACCTTTTTTTTGCATATATTGCTTGAGGGTAATACCCTCCAAAAGCTCCATAACAATGTACTGGCAATCGGAGGATTTACTGAAATCGTAAACCGCAACTATGTTTGGATGCGAAAGCATGGCAACCGCCTGGGATTCTGCCTTGAAATGCTCTCTAAATTCCTCGTCGCGGGCATATTCGTCCTTTAATATTTTTACGGCTACATAGCGGTTCAGCCGATGGCACAGCGCCTTATAGACAACTGCCATGCCGCCGGAGCCGATGACCTCCAGTATTTCGTATCGGTTGTCGAGAATTTGACCAAGATATCGGTCCATACTATTTTCCATTATCCAGCCTCCAGTAATATGAGGTATCGCGAATGCGTATTCGTATAAGTGCTACTTACGAAGTAAGCCTATTGTGACGTTATCGGGCGCTCCTCTTAAAAGCGCGAGGTCGAGCAATTGTTTTCCGATATCGGTAAGATTTTTACTTTTTTCGGTAATATTAAAAATTTCTTCATCTGTAAGGGTGTTGCTAAGTCCATCCGAGCAGAGCAAAAGCAAATCGTTGCGCTTTAGTTCGGGTGTGAAGATGTCGCACTCCACCGTTTCCTCGGCACCAAGCGCACGGGTAATTACATTTTTGCGTGGGTGATTTCGCGCCTGCTCCCGAGTTATTGTGCCCCTTGCAACCATGTCCTCAACAAAGGAATGGTCGCGCGTAATTTGCGAAATGGTGCCGCCCGAAATGAGGTATGCGCGGCTATCTCCGACATTTACAATGCAGCATTCCTTACCCTTTAGAACAGCAGCAACAAGGGTTGTGCCCATGCCCTCACAGGCAAGGTCTGAAGCCCCGCGGTCAAAAACGGCGCTGTTGGCAAGCTCCGCCGCAAGCCGAACAGCTTCGGTAAGCTTTTCGTTTTTCTTTTTGTCGGAAAGTATTTCGGTGGTTTGCGCTATAAAAGCGCCAAGGGCAATGTCGCTTGCCACACTTCCGGATTTTGCGCCGCCCATTCCATCGCAGAGCGCAAGGATGTTAACCGATGACAGCGCGTTCTGAACAAATCGGACGCAATCCTGATTTTCGGATCTCACCTTACCGATGTCGGTTATGGTGTAACCTTTCATTCGTTCCTCCTAATTGCCGCAATCGGCAACCTTTCTCCTAAGCTGGCCGCATGAAGCGTCAACATCGCTGCCCAGCCTGCGGCGAATGGTTGTGTTAACGCCCTTATTCTCAAGGATTTTTACAAATTTTTGCATATTTTCACGCGTTGAGGGTCGAAACTCTCTTTCCTCAACACGGTTTAGCGGGATAAGGTTCACATGAGCACCAACGGCGTGCGCCTTTTCCGCAAGTAATTTTGCGTGGCGCTCGGTATCGTTAACTCCGTCTATCATGGCATATTCAAAGGATATTCGCCTGCCCGTGCGTTCAAAATATTTCTGACACGCCGCGATAAGCTCATCAACTCCACGGCTCCTATTTGCGGGCATAAGCTTGGAGCGCGTTTCATCATCCGGCGCGTGGAGAGATATTGATAGAGTCAATTGTAAGTTAAGGTCGGCAAGCTTGTCAAATTTTTCTGTAATTCCGCAGGTGGAGAGGGAAATGTGGCGCATTCCGATGTTCATTCCGTCGGGATGATTTACAAGCTTTAGGAATTTTGAAACATTGTCAAAGTTATCAAGCGGCTCGCCAATTCCCATGAGGACTATATTTGAAATTTCAAGCCCCGAATCTATTTGCGAAAACAAAACCTCATCCAGCATTTCGGAGGGCAAAAGATTTCGCACAAGCCCGCCAATTGCAGAGGCGCAAAACGCACAACCCTGCCGACAGCCAACCTGCGATGAAATGCACACTGTATTTCCATATTTGTAGCTCATCACAACGGTTTCAATGGCGTTTCCGTCATCAAGCTCCCAAAGGTATTTTATTGTGCCGTCCACAGCGGAAACCTGCTTGCGTATTGGCTTTGGGGCGGTGACATGAAAGCTTTCTGAAAGCTTTTGCCGAAGCTCTTTAGAAAGATTTGTCATTTCGTCAAAGCTTTTTGCCCCGCGGTTCAGCCACGAAAAAATTTGCTTTGCTCTGTATTTTGGTTCGTGAAGCTCTGCTAAAGCCTGGGCAAGCTCGTCCGGCAATAGGGATTTAATGTCAATTTTCATTGTGTTTCCTCAGCTTGCAAATGAAGAAGCCGTCCGTTCCTTGGCGGTTTGGATAGAGGGTTAATCTGCCGCCGGAAGCTATTCCGATTGGAGCGGGAAGCTCGAAGCTCTCCAAGGAAAAGCTTGGGTTTTCGGCTAAAAACCTGTCGGTTACGCCCTCGTTTTCGCGTTTTAAAATGGTGCAGGTGGAATAAAGGAGAACTCCGCCGGGCTTCACACATTTTGAAAGTCCGCTCAAAATTGAAAGCTGTGTTTCGGGCAGCTTTTCAAATTCTGCAACAGGCTTGTAGCGGATATCCGGCTTTTTTCGAATAACTCCCAGACCCGAGCAGGGCACATCCGCCAAAACAAGGTCGCAAGCTTCAAGGAGGTCGCTGCTGGGCGCTGTAGCGTCCATAACCGAGGTTTTGATGATGCTTATGCCCAAAAGCTCCGCGCTTTCCGAAACGCGCTTCAGCTTGTTTTCGTGTATGTCGCGCGACAAAATTTCACCGCAGTTTTGCATCATGATAGCCGCCGCAAAGCTCTTGCCGCCGGGGGCGGAGCAGGCGTCCAAAACCTTGTCGTTAGCCTTTGGTGCCGCCGCTAAAACCGAAAGCCAAGCCGCCGCATCCTGAACATAAAACGAGCCGTTTTTGTATTCGGGAAGCTCCGCAATGTCGCCCGTGCCGATAATTTCAAGGCAGTTCGGCACAAATTCATGTGGCTTGCAGGATATTTTACCGGCCTCAAAAGCGGATGAAACTGCCTCGGAGGTTGTTTTTAGAGTGTTCACCTGAATTGTGGTTGGTGGCGGCTCGTTGCAGGCTTTTAAAAATTCCTCGGTAAATTCAGCGCCCAAATCGGCTGTTAGCAGCTCGACAAGCGGAGCGGGAAAGCTGAATTTTATTGAAAGGTATTCGGTGATGCTGTTCTTCGGTATTTCGGGGAGTGCGTCTTTATTTGACGCAATTTTGCGCAAAACGGCATTCACAAAACCCGAAGCGCGGGTAAAGCCGCATTTTTTGCAAAGCTCCACGCCCTCGCTGACGGCGGCGTGTGCGGGTATTCTGTCAAGAAAGAGGATTTGATAGACGGACAGCCGCAAAATATCGCGCACCTTCGGTTCCGGCTTTTGCGCTTTTTCCGAGGTGAAAAAGTCGATGTAGTAGTCACAAAGGCGCATATTCTGCAAAACGCCGTAGCAAAGCCTTGCTGTGAGTGCGCTGTCCTTTTCGCTCAAGCCCGCGTCCTTTACGGCACTGCTGAGCAGAGCGTCCGAAAAGGCTTGCTTTCTTCGGCAGCGTTCTAAAATTGTCAAAGCCGTTTCTCTGGCCGATTTTGCCATACTGTCCTCCAATAATTTGAGCTATTTTAAATCTATCGGGTGCCCGCGAAGATAGTCGCCCGCCGACATTCGCTTTCCGCCGGAGGCCTGCAGGCTTGTGATGAGCAGGGTTTCTCCGCCGCCGCAGGCAAGCTCAATGCCGCGCTTATTATCGGCAGCTATGATGGTTCCCGCGGGCTTGTCGGTTTTGTTTTCTGTGTATTCCACGCCAAAAATGCGAAAGGATGTTCCGCAAAGCTCCGTTGTGGCAGCGGGCCAAGGGTCAAGTCCGCAGATGTGCTTGACGATTTCCCGAGGAGTTTTAGTCCAATCTATTGGACTCATTTCCTTTGAAAGAGGGGGTGCAAGCGTTGCAAGAGCGTGGTTTTGCGGGGTTCTTGGCGCTGTTCCCGCGTCAATATCGCGAATGGTTTTGCACAATAGCTCCGCGCCCATATCGCGCAGACGCTCAAAAAGCCGACCGGAGGTTTCAAACTCGCCGATTTCGGTTTCGGAGGTGTAGATAATGTCGCCCGTGTCCATTTCGCTTGCCAAATACATGGAGCTTACGCCCGTAATTTTGTCGCCATTTAAAACCGACCACTGGATTGGGGCGGCTCCGCGATATTGTGGAAGCAGTGAGCCATGAATGTTGATGCAGCCGTGCGGGGGCACAGCAAGAATATCGTCCGGCAAAATGCGCCCATAGGCAACAACGACGACAATATCCGGCGAAAGCGACTGCATTGCCGCAAGTGCTGTTCCATCGCGCATTTTATCCGGTTGGAAAACAGGCAGACCCGCTTCGAGTGCAAGCTCCTTAACAGGGCTTGCGCAAAGCTTCATTCCCCTGTTTTTCGGTTTATCCGGCTGTGTGAAAACGCCGACAACGTCAAATCCGCCGCTTAAAAGGGCTTTAAGCGACGCGGCGGCAAAATCGGGAGTTCCCATAAAAACTATTCGCATAGATTGTCATCTCCAAACCGTGGAATTATCATAAACAGGCTTTCGGCTATTCCGCATCGTCCTCCTGTGGGAGCATACGGGTGGCGCGCTCGGTGAAAAGTATTCCGTCAAGGTGGTCAAGCTCATGGCAGAAGCAGCGGGCAGTTAGTCCCTCGCCCTCAACTTCAAAGGTGTTTCCGTTTCTGTCCTGCGCGCGAACCTTAACGTAATTGGGGCGGGTAACAACGCCATATTTCCCGGGCAATGAAAGACAGCCCTCCGAGCCTGTTTGTTCGCCATCGCTCGCTATAATTTCGGGGTTTACAAGCTCAATATAATACTCCTCTTCGTCCTCGCAAACATTTGTTTCAAGGACAACAACGGCGCGGCGAAGAATGCCGACCTGCGGTGATGCAAGCCCGACACCGTTTGAAACCGCAAGCGTTTCCTTTAGGTCGTCGAGTAAAATGTGAAGTCTGTCATTAAATTCTGTAATCGGACGGCAGTGCTTTTCAAGAACCTTGTCGCCCTTTTCGACAATTTTGCGTATGGCCATAAGCTTCCTCCCATACCGCGCACCATGGCATAAGAAACCGTGCGGGTAATTTTTTCTTTGTTGTTAAAAATTATTGGTTTGGGTTCATATCCCCAAAAACCGAAACGCCCTTAAACTCTTTTTCTGTGCTGCAGAGCGTAATAATATCGGAAATAAGCAAGCGAATTTCGCGGCTGTCCTTACCCGAAAGTGTTATTCGGTAGCGAAAGCTGTTGTTGACACGCACAACGGTGAGCGGAGCGGGGCCTAAAACACGCGCGTCCGTATTTCCTCGAAGCCGCTGCGTAATCTCGCGTTTTGCAAAGTTTAGGCATTTGAGCACAACCATTTCGTCAAGTCCCGTCGCCGTAATTGTAAACAAATCCGAAAACGGAGGACACCATTGCAGCCGCCGCATTTCAAGCTCCGACAGGTAGAAGCTGTCATAATCCTGACTCGCCGCCTGTAAAATGACTTGATTTTGCGGGGTGAAGGTTTGTATAACCGCCCTGCCCGGTGTTTCCCCGCGCCCGGAGCGGCCAACAACCTGTGTTATCAGCGAAAAGGTTCGCTCGGAGGAGCGGTAGTCGCCGGAATAAAGGGCTTGGTCGGCGGAAATAACGCCGACAAGCGTTACATTCGGAAAATCGAGTCCCTTTGTAACCATTTGTGTGCCTATCATTATTGGAACGCGCTCATCTCGGAATTTACCGAGAAGTGCTTCATGCGAGCCTGCGCCCATAACCGTGTCTGTGTCCATGCGGAGAATTTCGGTGCTTGGAAAAGCTTCCGTAAGCTCCTCCTCGATTTTTTGTGTTCCCGCAACGATATAGCTGAGCTTGCCGCCGCATTCGGGGCAGGCTTCGTCAAGGCCTTGGGAATAGCCGCAATAATGGCACATAAGGCGATTATTTGCGCTGTGAAAGGTTAGGCTGACACTGCATCGCGGGCACTTATAGGTGTAGCCGCACTCGCAGCAGCTAATTAGCTTACTCATGCCGCGGCGGTTGAGGAAAAGGATGCTTTGCTCGCCGCGCGAGATGTTTTCGCGAAGCTCATTTATTAAGACGGAGCTTAAATTCCCGCCGTTTCCCGCGCGAAGCTCTTTTTTCATATCGACAATTTCAACGCGGGGCATGGACATTTGGTTGAAGCGCCCCGGAAGTGTGAAAAAGCTGTATCTGCCGATTTGCGCGTTGTAGCGGCTGACTATATTCGGCGTTGCACTGCCCAAAAGGAGGGTTGCTCCGGCGCGCGCACAGCGGAATTTTGCAATATCGCGGGCGTGGTAGCGTGGATTGTTTTCGGATTTGTAGCTGTCCTCCTGCTCCTCGTCGATAATGATTATACCCAAATTTTGCACAGGGGCAAAAATGGCGCTTCGCGTACCGATTACGACCCTTGCCGCTCCACTTTTAATGCGTTTCCATTCGTCATAGCGCTCTCCTGCGGAAAGTGAGCTGTGCATAACCGCAATTTCATCGCCGAAATATGAGGAAAAGGTTTGGAGCATTTGCGGAGTTAGCGCAATTTCCGGAACAAGGAGAATGGAGGATTTTCCGCGCTTTAGGCGCTCGTCGATTAGACGTATATAGACGGAGGTTTTGCCGCTGCCCGTAACTCCGTAAAGCAGAGCGGCCGCGGCGTTGTCGCACTCCGAGAGGGACAAAATGCCATCGAATGCAAGCTGCTGTTGGTCGTTAAGCTCGGGCAGAGGCAAGCGCTCGCCCGTTTTGTATTCGGGTCTGCGAAAAGCCTCAATTTGTTCGATTGTAATAAGCTCGTCGTGCTCAAGCCTACGGACGGTTGTAATGCTCGCTCCGGTGAGGTAACGGATATCGCTGACCGTTGCCCCGCCAAAAGCCGACAAAAGCTCCAAAACCGCCGCTTGTGATGGTGCGGAGCGGCGTTTTATGGCCGAGATATTCATTGCATCCTCTGCAGGGAGATTTAGTGTGGCAAAGCTCAGTGTTTTGTCCTTCACACGGCGGCTTTCGCTGTGGCAGGTGTAGAGAACACCCTTTGACACGAGCGCGCGCAGGGCGCTTGAGTGGTCATCCTCGCCAAAGGCAAGCTCCATGCTGCGGTAATCGCAGCTGCCGCCATGTTCAAAAACAAAATCCACCACGGCGCGCTGTTTTTCGGAGCGACCGGCGGCATCGAGGGCTTTTTCGCGACTCCAACCCTCTGTGATGCTGTATTCGGAGCTGATGTCATACCAAAGTCCTGCGGGAAGCATGGCTTTTACGGCGGCATATACGGTACAAAAAAATCTATCCCGCATCCAGATTGAGAGCTTGATAAGCTCCTCCGAAAGAACGGGTTCATTGTCCAAAACGCCTGTAATGCACTTTAATCTTTTGCAGTCCGAGGACTCCGAAAGTGCGAGGACTATCCCCTCTGCACGGCGGTTGCCCCTTGAAAACGGAATTGTTACCCGAACTCCGGGAACAACAGCGTTGGCAAGCTCATCGGGGATTTGGTAATCATAGGGCTTGTCAATCCAGTAGGTCGCGGCAGACACCGCGATTTTTGCAATTGGCTTATTCATAAGGTTGCTTTGCCTCCGGGAGCTTCAAGCCACTTGTATTTACCGCGAATATCGGGAAAACGCAACTAAAATGAGTCGTCGTTAAATTTATCGGCTCTGGCCGCCGCTTCCACTTGGTCAAATATTTTGAGCTTTCCTGTGAACACCTCATCAATGGCGCAGGAAACGGGCTTTTTATCAAGTGGAAAATCGTTTTCCTCCGAATTGCTGTAAATGTCTCTCGCTCTTCTTGCTACAAGGTTCACAAGGAGATAACGGCTTCCGACCTTTTCGACAAGGTCGGCCATGGGGGGATATAGCATCATAATGAACACACCTCTGTTATATAATTTTTTCGATCTGACATTCTGCACTTTTCGGCAGTGATAATGGCTTCAAATTCCTTTGCGGCCTGCTCCGGGTCGTCGTTTATTACAACATAATCGTAGTCTGTTGCTTTTGAATATTCGCCGCGCGCGGTTTCTATACGCTGAAGAATTTTTTCCTCTGAATCGGAGGCTCTGCCGCGCAGACGCTTTTCAATTTGAGAAAATTCGGATGGAATTAGGAAAATTAAAATGGCTTCGGGGTATTGCTGTTTGATTTGAGTTGCGCCCTGAACCTCAATGTCGAACACAACGCTTATTCCATTTTTGATATTGTTCAAAACGGGTGCTTTTGGCGTTCCGTAGTAGTTGCCGACATATTGGGCGTATTCCAAAAGCTCGTTATTTGCAATCATGCCTTCAAATTTTGTGCGGTCGATAAAATAATAGTCAATTCCGTCTTGCTCACCGCTTCGGGGCTGTCTTGTTGTGGCAGAAACGGAAAACACCATGCTTTTGTCCCTTTTCATTACACGGGAAATAACCGTACTTTTACCGGCTCCCGAAGGACCCGAAACAACAATCAGCTTTCCTTGGTCATTCATCTTCGGGGTCGCCTCCTGTTTCCTGCTCGGTTTTGCCGCTCATTCTTCCCGCAACGGTTTCCGGCTGAATTGCGGATAGGATAACATGGCCGCTGTCCATGATGACAACTGATCTTGTTCGTCTGCCATAGGTTGCGTCAATTAACTGACCCTTGTCGCGGACGTCTTGGATTATTCTTTTTATTGGAGCGGACTCCGGACTTACAATGGCAATTACGCGCGGGGCCGAAACCATATTTCCGAACCCTATATTGATTAACTTCAACTATCGTCCCCCCCTATTCGATATTTTGAACCTGTTCCCTAATTTTTTCGATTTCGGACTTGATGTCCAAAACAATACGGGTTATTTCGCTGTCATTGCATTTTGAGCCAATGGTGTTTGTTTCACGGTTCATTTCTTGGACAATAAAGTCCAGCTTGCGGCCAACGGGCGAGCCGCCGGCGAGCATTTCGTGCATTTGACTGATGTGACTTCGCAAACGAACGGTTTCCTCGTCAACCGCAATGCGGTCGGAGTAGATGGCGGCCTCTGTAAGTATACGATTTTCGTCAAGCTGTGTGTTTTCGAGAACCTCAAGCATACGCCGCGTAAGCTTTTCGCGGTATTCCGAAACGGTTTGAGGTGAACGCTTTTCAACCGTTTCCACAAAGGCTTCAATCGTTTTCAGATGCGACAGCATATCACTGCACAATTTTTCACCCTCACGCACACGCATGGAGTCAAAATCCGAAAGTGCATTTTCGAGCACAGCCATCAACTCGGAAGCTGCGTCCTCCTTGTTAAGCTCCGTTTTGTCAAGCGACAAAACATCGGGAAAACGACTTAGCTCAAGGGCGGAAACCTCGGCGCTTATGCCGAGCTTTGTGCCAATACTTTCGATTGCGGCTTTGTATTCCGCCGCAAGGGCTTCGTTAACCGTGACAACGGAGTCGTTTCCCGAAACTGCGTTTATGGAAACGAAAACATCCACCTTGCCGCGGGAAATATGAGCTTGAACAGCTGCTTTAACAGAGTCCTCTGCATATAGAAAGCTGCGCGGAATTCTTATGGAGGTATCCAAGTAGCGGTTGTTTACACTTTTAAGCTCTACAGAAAATTCAAATCCGCCGCTTGTACCTTTTGCTCCGCCGTAGCCCGTCATGCTTTTAATCATAACTAATGTTCCTTTCGATAGTAGACGCAAAATCCAAATTTTGGTGGGGGTGGACTTCAACGGGTTGTCCCCGAATATCTTTTTATTTGCTTTGATGTCAGCTGAGCTTGACGTAAATTTTGTACTCGCCAACAGCCCCAACACCTGTGAAGCCATCCACATATATTTTTGCAATGGGTTGGAATACTCCGGTTGTGTTTCCAACATCTGTCAAATCAGCAACGACGCGGATATTGTTGGCTTTTATTTTGTTTAGAACATCGGCACTGCCGCGCAGAGTTACCTCAACATTTTCCGTTACCATACTGCTTGTCCGTCCGGTAGGTGCGTTAATGGCTGAGATATTGGTAACATTGAATTTGCGAGTTTCAAGACCGATTACCTCAACGGTAGCCTTGGCCGCAGTGATGCCTGTGACATTTGAAACCTTGTCCGGCAGAACGACCGTGAATTTGTCCTCAAAGGTTGAGGCGAATGCCGCAAGGTCAACAGTGCCAAGGGATATTTTGTTTATGCTTGCAAGCGTTTCTGCATCACCGGCAATGATTATTGTTGCGGGGTCACAGCTGATTTTGACATTTTCAATGGTTGCTCCTCCGCCATCGACCAAATCGACGGTTAGCGGAACCTCTTTGGTTGCGGTTATGGGGAGCGTTACGGAAACCATTTCGGTTTCCAAAACAATATTTCCAAGCTCCACCTCGTTGCCTTCGTTATCAAGGAGGACATATTCGGTGTCAAACTTCAGGGTTTTGTCAACATCCTTGCGTTCAATAACTACCCATGCGCAGGCAACCTTGTTGATTTCGTTTTCCGGGCCGCTTATATTGACGGTTTGCGGTTCGAAAATAATTGGTTGCGGAACATAGCCTTCAAGCACGGTTCCGGAGAACTGGCCTTTAAGCTCAACGGTTTTGGTGTTTGTTTTGTCAACAAGGAAGCTGACGCTTGATGGCAAGGTTGAAACAAGGCTGACAGAATCCCTGTCAATCCCAAGCGGGTAGGTTACATCGAAGGAGCTTGTGTAGTTTCCCTTTACAGCAATTTTTGAAACGTCCACAAAGGCCTTTAATTCACTGGCGGAGAGCTTTGCAATGTTGCGTCTGGTGCCCTTTAGTGTGATGGAAACTGTGTTTGCACTGGCGTTTGAGATTATGAAGCCCTCTTTGTCGCGCAGAGTATCGGCACCCTTGAACTCTACAGGGATGTTATCATAGGTTTCGCTTATGACATCGCCCTCTGTTGTGGTAACGTAGACCCAAAGCAGGACGGATGCCAATAGAGAGATTGCGGCAAGAAAAATTTTGTTATTCCAAATGCCCGATTTTCCTTTTTTCTTATCCATTTTTCTTACCCTTTAAAAGATTTCGCAGCTTGTTATTCTTTCCCTTGTCCTCGGCGTCATCCTCAGCGATAAGCTCGTTTCTCAGAATTTTTTCAAAGGTGTCCAATGTGAGGTGGCGCTTTAGCATTGCGTCCACCGCGACGGAAATCGCCCCGGTTTCCTCGGAAACAATGGCGACAACGGCATCGGAATGTTCAGTCATGCCAATTCCGGCGCGGTGACGCATTCCCAAATCACGGCTTAAATTGGGGTTGTTTGAAAGTGGAAGCATACAGCCCGCAGCGGCGATACGCCCCTCGCTGATAATAAGAGCTCCGTCGTGTAAGGGCGCATTATTGAAGAAAATGTTTTTGATAAGCTCCGCCGTTGTGTCGGAATTTACTATTGTTCCTGTGTTCATGTGATTGTCAAGCTTGTTGATGCGCTCAAAAACAATAAGCGCACCTGTTTTGCTTTTTGACATTGCGGCACAGGCAAGAACGGTTTGGGTGATTGCAGTGTCCATAGCCTGAACGTGGACATTGCCACGCAGGAAAGACATTACATTGCCGCTCCCGACTCTTTCAAGGACGCGCCGAAGCTCCGGCTGAAATAATATAACCAAGGCGAGCAGACCCAGCTCGACAGTTTTTCCGAGCAGGTAGTTGATAACTGTTAGGTGAAGCCAATCGGAAACCCATAACGCAAACAGAATAATGACAATGCCCTTGGCAACCCTGTGTGAGTTTGTTTTTCGAATTAACCCCACGAGCTTATAAATTATGAATGCAACTATTAAAATGTCAATAATGTCCGGCAGGCTCAGAAGCATTAGGTAGTGGACAGTTTGCATTATCGCGTCTTTGAATTGTTCCATAGGAAAAACCTCTGTTTATCAAGAGTTCCAATCAAAAAGCCGCTGTGCGAAGCATTATAAGCGTTTGGAGATTGCTCAGTCCGCAGGAATAGCAGCAGTGTTTTTTGTGCATGGTGCGGTTGAAATTTACTGCATTTACACTATATTATACCTTATATGAATGCAAATGGCAAATGGCAAATGAGTTTTTTACACATTGTTCAGAACTTTTTTAACGGTTTCGGCGGCAAAGCCCGCATCTGCGGGGGTAATAAAGGGTGAAAAGCTAAATCTTACCGTTCCCGTTTCCATTGTTCCGACAGTTTCATGTGCACACGGCGCACAGTGAAGTCCCGCGCGAACACACACGCCGGCACGACCAAGCTTTTCGGCAAGCTCATCACAGCCCATTTTATCGCACACCGCCGATACAAGCCCCGTTTGGTTTGGGCTTCCGCCGGAATAATAGAGCCTCAGTCCCGAAAAGCCTTGAAGCCGACCCGCAAATTCGGAGCAGACTCCCCTCTCGTGCGCAAGAATTGTGCCGTTTGGACGGGACATTACGAATTTGACACCCTCCGCAAGCCCCGCAATTCCGGCAACATTGTGCGTGCCCGCTTCGAGTCTGTCGGGGAGATAATCCGGCATAAGCTTCGTTGCGCTGTTGCCGCCCGTTCCGCCGAATAGCAGTGGCTTGGTCGGACGATTGCAAAGCAGAACGCCCGTCCCCTGCGGTCCCAAAAGACTTTTATGTCCCGGCATCGCGATAAAGGCAGCGTCCAGAGCCTTGAAGTCAATCGGAAGTGCTCCTGCGGACTGTGACGCGTCAATAATAAGAGGAACCCCCATCTTGCGGCACAGTGCGGAAATTTCGTCAATCGGAAGAATATAGCCAAAGACATTGGATACATGGGTGCAAACCGCACACTTAGCCCCCGGCAGTGCTTGGCGAAAAGCAGCTAAAGCGAGCTTCGGTTCAAACAGCGGGGACGCCGCAACGCGTACCTTTGCGTTTAAAGCCGCCAGCGGCCGCACAACGGCGTTGTGCTCATAGCCGGATATCACAACACTGTCCCCCGGTTTAACCAGCGAATTTATCGCGATATTGAGAGCGTGTGTTGCGTTAAAAGTGAAAATGACATTTTCCGGCTCGCTGACGTTGAAATATGAAGCAAGCCGCATACGGCAGTCCAAAACGCAGTCCGCCGCAAGCATAGCGGGGCGATGGCAGCCCCTTCCGGGGCTTGCCATATTTGCCATGGCGTTGTTCATGGCAATTGCAACAGTCCTCGGTTTTTGAAGACTTGTTGCCGCACAATCAAGATAAATCATTCGGACACCTCGCTAACCGAGCCGTCCATGGATATGAGGAACACTCTCAATGGGTCAAGTCTTGCTTCCCTAAGAGCGCGCAGGGATGGTGCCAGCTTTTGTTCGGATACCTTTACACAATAATTGCAGCCGCTTCCCGTTGCGCTTTTCGGCGCTTTTGTAATGACGGCTGTTATACCCACACGCTCAAGTGTCCGAGAGGCCCTTTGCGCATAGGTTAGAGATCGGCACATGAGTAGATATTGAAGCATAATAATTTTCCTTCCGGTAAAATAGTCAGACCAACCATCGGTCTGACTCATATTATGCTTGCAAAATTTTTCGTGTTCAGTCGATAAGCAGCACAAGCGCGTGTGCAGCTATGCCTTCGCCCCTGCCTGTAAAGCCCAAAAACTCCTCCGTTGTTGCCTTTACACTGATGTTTTCGATGGAGGTTTCAAGGATTGCGGCAATTTTCTCACGCATGAGCGGGATGTATGGCGAGAGCTTGGGAGCCTGCGCAATAATGGTGCAATCGAGGTTTGAAACAGAGTATCCCGCATCATTTATGCGCTTATACACCAAATGAAGCAGCTTGCCGCTGTCCGCATTTTTATATTTCGGGTCGCTGTCCGGGAACATCTGACCGATATCGCCAAAAGCCGCCGCACCCAAAAGCGCATCCGCAATTGCATGAAGCAGAACATCGGCATCGGAATGACCGTCCAGTCCCTTTTCATATGGAATTTCTATGCCACCCAAAATTAGTCTGCGATTTTCCTTTAAGCGGTGAACATCATAGCCGTGACCAATTCTCATACCATTCTCCTATTTTGCGGCGCTGCCGGAAGCGGAGCCGATTTCTTTTCGCATATTTAAAATAGCTTCACACAGCTTTAAATCAAGTGGTGTGGTGATTTTAATGTTTTCCTCGCTGCCCTCTGTGATGTAAACGGGAAACCCCAAGGCTTCAACCGCCGAAGCATCATCAAATACGTTCAAATGGTTTTGCAGTGCGTTTGTGAGAGCACCCTTGATAATTTCCGGCTGAAACACCTGCGGGGTTTGTATGCCATAAACTTTGGGTCTATCCGGAGTTTCGGATACTATTCCCTTGGATACTATTTTAACCGTATCCTTTGTCGAAACAGCGGGAACTGCGGCCTTGTACTTAAACGCACACTCAATAACACGCTCAATAAGCGGCTTTGTAACAAGAGGACGCGCCCCGTCGTGGATTGCAACAAGCTTTGCATTAGGGTTAATCTCGCTAATTCCACTCAAAGCGGACTCAACACGCGTTTCCCCTCCGCAGACGATTTTTGTTGCCTTGTCGATATGGTAGGCTTCGCAAAGCTCCGCAGCGGCGGTTATGCCGGAGGTATCGGTTACGACAACAATTTCGTTTATGTAGTCGCAGGCTTGGAGTGTTAAAAGCGAATAAGCCAAAACGGGTGCGCTTGAGAGCATGGCGAATAATTTGTTGCTCCCAAAGCGAAGCGAGCTGCCCGCCGCAACAACAACCGCCGAACAGCTTATAGCATCCTGCTTTTTATTTTTTGTGTGTGAACAGAACATATGAAGTCCTCCGTAAATTGAAAATCTTTCGTGTGCTGCCGTGGGTTCAAGGCACTAAACAGCAAAAAAATAAAATACGGGCAGCGTTTGCATGAAGGTTCCTTCCGATGCCAAACGCTGCCCGTCTATTGACCTCTTGTCAGGCGGTTTCCGTTTTTTGGAAATGCCTTATGAAACTGCTACGTTGATGCGGTCTTCAACTTCTTGATAGCTTGTGCTGTTGGAAAGGACTATTTCGGAAATTAGGATTTGCTTTGCGGAATGGAGCATTTTTCGCTCACCCGTTGAAAGTCCTCTGTCCGTTTCCCGAATCATAAGCCCCTTGATAACAGTTGCGACCTCCATAAGGTCGCCGCTTTTGATTTTTAGCATATTTTCGCGGTATCTTTTGTTCCAGTTTTGGGTCATGTTGATTTCAATTCCCGCGATTGAATTTATTATATTTTCCGCTTCATCCGGTTCGATAATGGGTCTTACGCCTATTGCATCCGTGGATTCAACCGGTATCATTACTAGCATATCCCCAACCGGGAGCTTCAGAACATAGTATTCTCTTTCCTCGCCGCCAACCTTACGTTTGACGATGCTGTCTATCACTCCTGCGCCATGCATTGGATGAGCGATTCGGTCACCTACGCTGAACAAAGCAAACCCCTCCTGTGAGATTATCAATTTTTCCTACATACCTTATAAATAAATTATACACGATTTACGTTAAATTAGCAAGGAGCTTCAACAAAATAATATCAATAATCTAGCAACAGCAAGGTATTATTAGATAATCGTAGCAACTTGGAGGAAATGCAATACTAAATAAAGAATTTAGTTGAAATCGTTTGAAAAAGGCAGTACCGGCTTAAAACAAAGCGCGCCCCCGACCGCGATGCTTGCGATTGGAGGCGCGGATTTGGTTGTTTCACTGAAAAAACTACTTTTCGGTTTCAGTTTCGGGGGCAACTCCGGTTGCTTCTCCGCTGGCGGAAACCTCATATACAAGTGCATCGCCCTGAGCGGCAGGTGCATGATGATTTGTGTTTTCGGTGTTCTCGTGCTCGGCTTCGGGCTTGTGCTCCGGCTCGGAAAGAGCACGAATGCTAAGAGAAATCTTTTGCTTATCGTTGTCGATAGCGGTGATTTTTACATCTACCATATCGCCGACTGCAAGGACTTCATCGGGCTTGCCGATGCGGCGGTTTGCAATTTGGGAGATGTGGATAAGACCGTCAACTCCGGGTAGAACTTCTGCAAAGGCACCAAAGGGCATAAGCTTTACAATCTTGGCGTTGATAACGTCGCCAACATTGTAAGCAGTTGAAAATCTTGACCATGGATTGCCTGTGGGATCCTTGTAGCCAAGGGAGATTTTGCGGTTTTCTTTGTCAAAGTTGATAACGTAAACTTCAACCTTGTCGCCGACTGTAAGAACGTCGCCGGGCTGCTTAATGCGGCTCCAGCTAAGCTCGGAAACGTGAACCATGCCGTCAATTCCGCCGATATCGACAAATGCGCCGTAACCGGTTAGGGACTTGACTGTGCCGTTGTAGTGCTTGCCAACCTCGATGTCGGCCCAGATTTTTTCGGAGCGCTCTTTGCGCTCATCTCTCTGAACGGCACGAATGCTGCCAACTACGCGGCGGCGGCTGCGGTTGACTTCGGTTATCTTGAGACGAACCTTTTGCTTTAGAAGCTCGCTCATTTCGGTGTCCTTACCAAAGCCTGTTTGTGAAGCAGGAACGAAAACGCGAATGCCCTTGACGGATACAACGACTCCGCCCTTGTTGTCCTCGGTGACAACACCTTCAAGGATGGTTCCATCCTCTGCGGCAGCTTCGACTATGCTCCAGTTTTTGACAGCGTCTAGGCGCTTCTTGGAAAGCATAACTGTGCCCTCGACATCGTTTACACGAACGACGCAGGCTTCGATTGTGTCGCCGACCTTGATAAGCTGCTCAATAGCAACATCGCTGTCGTCTGTATACTCGGAAACAGGAATGTAGCCGGAGTGCTTTGTGCCAAGGTCTACACTGATCTCGGTGGGGGTGATTGCGGCGACAATGCCGGTTACCGTATCTCCATTGTATATAGTTTTGATGGACTCCTCCAGCATTTGGTCAAAGGTCATTTCCACCTCCGGAACTGCCTCTGCCTCGGGTGCTGCCGAAGCGGTCACCTCTGTTTCTTGGGCTGCTGTGGCTTCCTCAATTTTAATTTCGTCAGTCATCTTGTGTTTTACCTCCTTTATAATCCACGCGGGCGTTGAAGCGCCGGCGGTGATACCAATGGTATCGGCTCCATCTAATTGGGTTATGTCAAGCTCGGCGGCGGTGGAAATGAACTGAACATTTGGGCAATGTTCGGCGCAAATTTCCGCCAAGTGTACGCTGTTTGCGCTGTGCCGAGCGCCTATAACTACCATGGCACCGCACCTTTGAGATAAAACAGCAGCGTCAGTTTGCCTTATGGATGTAGCGCTACATATTGTATCAAATACTTTGCAGTTTGTACACTCTTTTTTAACAATTTTTTTGGTTTCTTCGAGATTTTTTTGTGTTTGGGTGGTTTGGAACACGAGTGTGAGCGGTTTATGTCGATTATCCTCCGATTTATTGAGCCATTTTACAAATTCGGAAGGACTTGGAAAAACCTTTGCCCCGCCGCACCAGCCACAAACGGCGACAACCTCGGGGTGATTTTCCTCTCCGATTACTATTGGGAGACGCCCCTGTGCTCTTGCTTCAAAAACCAGCTCGTGGATGTGTGTGACCATGGGGCAGGTGGCATCAATAATCTCGGCATTTTTCTCAAGCAGCTTGTCATATTCGCTTTTTGCAACTCCGTGTGAGCGAATTATAACGCGGGAATTTTGCGCAACCTCCTCCGCCGTATTTGCAACCTGCAAACCCTTTTTTGAAAGCTCCGCAACAACGGATTCGTTATGTATGAGTTCCCCAAGGCTAAAGCAGGGTGCGCCGGCAAGGGCAAGAGTTTCCTCCGCAAGCCGAACCGAGCGGCTGACGCCAAAGCAAAATCCGGCACTTTTGGCGACGTAAAATTTGCTCAATTTTTATTCTCCATCGCGTAAATTCTTTTCATAAGGTCGTCTGCAAGCGGCAGAAAATCGCGGTCTTTTGGTGTTTCGGCCATGTACGCTTCGCCGATTTCAAGACGCGAAAAGTGAAAAGCTCTCTTGCCCGTGGAAATATAAACGGGCACAATGGGCACCTTGAGCTTTGAAGCAATGCGCACAGCGCCGCTTTTTGCGTCTGCCGATTCGCTCTCTGTGACGCGTGTTCCTTCCGGAAAAATCATGATGCGCTCGCCGTTTTTGAGGTGCTTTATGGCTGTTCGGATGGCTGTAATGTCCGTTTCTCCGCGCTCAACGGGAAAGGCTTGTGCGGCTCTTAGGATGGAACCGAGCACGGGGATTTCAAAAAGGTCTGCCTTTGTCATAAAAAAGAGCTGACGGCGAATTCCAAAAGCTATGGCCATTAGTACGGCGTCAAGTAGGCTTGAATGGTTTGCGCAGGCAACAACCGCGCCCTCCGGTATGTTTTCTCTGCCGCGAATGTGGCAGGGGAAAACCACCCGCATAAAGGGATATGCAAGTATATAAAACAAAGTGTAAAAAAATCTCATTACGACATTCTCTCCTTGATAAGTTCGCAAACGAGCTTGTAGCTTTCGCCAAGAGTGTTGCCCGTTGTGTCAATGACAACCGCATCTTCGGCGGCGCAAAGCGGGGCTGTGCTCCTTGTGCTGTCGTTCAGGTCGCGATATTCGATGTCCTTTAAAACGTCCTCATAATCTGTTTCGATGCCGCGAAGCAGCAATTCGTCATAGCGGCGCTGAGCGCGCTCGCTTGTGTCCGCCGTTAGAAAAATTTTCAGTCCGGCATTCGGCAAAACAACGGTGCCAATATCGCGCCCGTCCATAATTACGTTGCCGGTTTTTGCAAGGTCGCGCTGCTTTTCAAGGAGAAAACGGCGTACCTCCGGCATTGCCGAAACATTGGATGCATAAATTGAAACCTCCGGCATTCGAATTTCCGGGGTTACATCCTTTTCATTTAAGAACATCCTTTGCAGGCCGTTTTCATCGTATTTCATGGATATTTTAATACTCGGCAGCAGGGAGCAAACCTTTTTTTCGTCTTTCGAAGAAATTCCCGCCTCAAGAGCCGCAAGACCGATTGTACGGTATATCGCGCCGGTATCGACATATAAAAATCCGAGCTTCTCGGCGCAAAGCTTTGCGATTGTGCTTTTTCCCGCGCCGGATGGCCCGTCGATTGCGACGGAGAAATATTTTTCCATCTTGTAAATCCTTTCTTGTGGCTAAAAATCAGCCAATTGCTTCGGCCGCCGCAAATGCGGTTGACCACGCAATTTGGAGGTTAAATCCACCCGTATATGCGTCCAAATCCATTACCTCTCCTGCAAAATACAGACCGGATATGAGCTTTGAAGCCATAGTTTTGGGGTCAATTTCGCGGGTGTTGATGCCGCCCGCTGTAACAATTGCTTCGTCAATCGGGCGTGTTCCGGAAACGCTGACCGGAAAATTCTTAAAAAGCGAAACCAAGTCCAAGCGCTGTTTTTTTGTGATGGAATTGACCTTGATGTCCGCCGGAATGCCGGAAAGTCTGACCAAAACCGGAATCATGGTGTGGCCTGCAAGGTCTGAAAGTGCATTTCCAAAGGTTTTATTTGAATATTTTGCGAAGTCACGCAAAATGCGGTCGTCAAGCTGCTGCTCGCTAAGACCGGGCTTGAGGTCGATTGAAAGGTGGAATTTGTGCTTGTCAAAGTCGCGCATATGTGCGCTTGCAGAGAGCACAAGCGGACCGGACACGCCAAAATGTGTAAAGAGCATCTCGCCCAGCTCGTTAAAAACAAGCTTGTTTTTTTCGTCAAATACGCGCAAGGTTACATTTTTCAGAGAAAATCCCTGCATTTCGGCGCAATATGCGTCGTCCGATTCGAGAGGAATTAGGGAGGGGCGCGGGGCTATGATGGTGTGCCCCAAGGCTTTTGCCAAGGCATAGCCATCGCCCGTGGAGCCTGTTAGAGGATAGCTCGCGCCGCCCGTGCACAGGAGGACAGATTTGCAGCTTATATCGGTGTCGTTCGTTAGAACGCCCGTAACGGCTCCATCGGCCGTTTTAATCATTGTGGCGCTGCCGGAAATGTATTTTACTCCGTATTTCACACCCATGTGTTCAAGTGCGTTTGCAACATCGTGCGCGCGGTCGCTCTGCGGAAACACACGGTTGCCACGTTCGGTTTTTAGGGGAACGCCAAGACCTTCAAAAAACGCCATTGTTTCGGCGGGGCCGAATTTGCTGATGGCGCTGTAAAGAAATTTTGAATTTCCGGGGACGCTTTCAAGGAACTGCTTTTTATCGCAATTGTTTGTAAGGTTGCAGCGGCCCTTACCTGTAATGCGGAGCTTCTTGCCCGGCATTTTGTTTGGCTCAATCAAATATGTGGTAAGCCCGCGTTGTGCGAGAAGCGCGGAAGCAAGAAGCCCCGCCGCGCCTGCGCCGATAACGGCGACATCAGCTTTCAGTGTTCTCATAAACCTCGTTTTCCAGCCAGAGGACTTCAAGACGCTTAAAGGTTTCGGAAAGTGCGTCCTTTGAGCGCAGGCCAATGGATACTATAAGTGCGTTGACTAAGCTCAAGGGAGCTACAAGCGAGTCCAAAAACGAAACCATGTCGCTTCTTGCAAAAAGCGTTATGTCGGAAATTCCGACAAGCGGAGAGGTTTCGCCATCGGTTAGGCTGATTGTTGTGGCACCGGAATTTTTTGCAAAGCGCATGGCCTTTACGGTGCGTGCGGAGTAGCGCGGGTAGCTCATGCCGACAAAAACATCGCCCTCGCCTATGCGCAGAATTTGCTCATAAACCTCGCTTACAGCGGTGTCGTGCAGGAGGTGGACGTTATCACGGAGGAGGTTGAGGTAGTAGCCCATGAAGCCCGAGAGAGCCGTTGAGGAGCGCATACCCGCTATGTAGACGTGCTTTGCGTTTATGATGGCGTCAACCGCCGCGTCAAAGCTGACCTGGTCGATTTCCTCAAGTGTTTTTTGGAGCTTTTCCATGTCGGCCGTGAGGACGGCCTTTAAAACATTTTTGTCGTCGATAAGCTCCTTTGCGACCTCAATTCGCTGAACGGAGGTTAGCCTGTTGCGAATCATTTCCTGAAGCGCTTTTCTCATGCCGGGGTAGCCGTCGTAACCAAGCTCGGCGGCAAAACGAACGACTGTGGATTCGCTGACACCGACTGTGCTTCCAAGCTTTCCCGCGGTCATAAATGCGGCTTTATCGTAGTTTTCGAGAATATATTGAGCAATATGGCGTTGACCCTTTGAGAAATGGGTGTTGTCATTTGAGATTACAGCAAGAACATCTTTTTCCAAAACTTCACATCCTTATAAGAGCGGCAATTTTTTTCTTAGCCACTTTTCTTATCATAATACAAATTGCATCAAAAAAGCAAGTCCCCAAGGGCTAAAAATGAAAAAACTTGCATTTTACCACAATTTAACTAAATATTTCGGTGTTTTTGCAATTTTAGTATCTCATCGTCCTTCAAATAGCGCCACTTACCGACAGGCAGTGTGCCAAGCGTAAGCCCACCCTCGCTGCAGCGCTTGAGCCGCAGGACATAAAGCTCTGCCATTTCGCACATTTTTCGAACCTGTCTGTTGCGCCCCTCGGAGATACAAATTGAAATTACAGCGGTGTCGCCCTCATCCGAAAGGAGCTTGACCTCCGCCGGATTTATGGGTGTTCCGTCGATTATAAGCGGAGAGCGCAGTATTTCAAGAGCCTTGTCAATATTTTCGCCGCGCACGCGCGTTTGGTAAATTTTCTTCACCTCATGCGACGGGTGCATTAGTAAATTTGCAAGCTCACCATCGTCGGTCATTATCAGAAGTCCCTCGGAATTCATATCCAGCCTTCCAACGGGATAGACGCGGACACCAACATCCGCAACAAGGTCGGCAACCGTTTTTCTGCCGTGCTCATCGCTCATGGAGGTCACATATCCGCGTGGTTTGTTCAGCATTATGTAGGTTCTCCCCCCCGCGCGGGGGATGGGAGAATTATCAATCGTAATTTCGTCTGTTTCGTCATCCGCTGTTTCACCAACAATTGCAACAACGCCGTTGACCCGAACCTTGCCCTCGGAAATAAGAGCTTCTGCCGCCCTGCGCGAGCAAACCCCCGAGCCGGCAATAATTTTTTGCAGTCTTTGCTTCATCATATCTCCTCTGCACCCCACGGCGCAATTTGTTGTCTTTAGCTCTTGGACTGATTAAAGGTAATGCCGTATTTGTTTGATAAAAACCAAACCCGCTTTAATCTTGCCCAAGGCGAGAGCTTTGCGTTTTCGGCAAGTGCTACATCCTCTGTATATATTAAGGGGTACTCCCCTGTTTGAACGCCGTCAACTGTGACAATTGCACGGCCGGCAGCTTCGCCCGCGCGAACTCCCGCATAGACAAATTCCGGAAGCTCCAAAGAAAAATCCTGCTTTGAGCCCTTTTTTACAAGTGTTCTCGTCGGCGCGGTGCAGGTAATTCCAACGCTGTCCTTTTCGCCGGATATTACGGGAATTTCACAAATAATTCCCGATGGCAAGGTTTGTCTGTATTCGTAGGTGCTAAAGCCCCAGTCGTAAAGCGCCTTGTGGTCGCACCAGTCGTTGGGGTCGGAAAGCGTGACGCAGATAAGGCGCAGGCCGTTTCTTTCGGCACAGGAAACAAGGCTTCGCCCCGCCGCTATTGTGTAGCCTGTTTTAACTCCGATAGCGCCCTCGTAGTTCCACAAAAGCTTGTTGTGGTTCATGTAGCTCTGTTCGCCAACCGTGTAGGTTTTGGTTGAAACAATTTTTGCGAACAGCTCATTTTCCATGGCACTTCGAGTGATGGCGGCTAAATCCGCCGCCGTTGAGTAGTGCCCCTCCGCATCAAGTCCGTGGGGGTTTTTGAAAGCTGTGCCATGAAGCCCCAGCTCTTCAACCTTTGCGTTCATCATTTCGGCAAAGCCGGCTATTGTGCCGCCGCAATGATAGGCAAGCGCTGCCGCCGCATCGTTTCCCGAAGCAAGGAGCATTCCATAAAGCAAATCACGCACGGTGTAGGTTTCCCCTGCCTTGAGGTACATTGACGAGCCTTCAACCGCCGCATATTCGGGCAGAATTTTAATCTTCTCCTCCGGAGAGCAGTTTTCAATGACGACAAGCGCCGTCATTATTTTTGTTGTGCTTGCGATAAGCATTTTTGCATCCGCATTTTTTTGACAGAGCACCTGCCCCGTATCCGCGTGGATAAGGATTTCGGCCTGTGCCGAGGTTCCCGGCTCGGCTCTTGCGGGACAAATGAGGATGGGAGAAATGAATAGAATTAGTGTTAGAATACCCGCCAGTGTTTTTTTCAACAATAAGCACCACCCTTGGTATATTTGGGCAGTGCTTATTATTGACGCTAATGGAAATTATTATTCAAGCGTTTAATCGTTAGGTGGTTAGTCTTGCTTGCTTTTGTGCTTTTCGATGGCCTGCTCAATTTTGTCGATAACGTCGGGGATAAGCTCAACAAGCCTGTCCACAGTTGAGTTTGCGGGAGCGGCAATATTCAGCATTTTTACATTGCCCTCGCTGATAACGAGAAATCCGACAGGGTCAATTTTTACGCCCGCGCCGTTTCCGCCGCCAAAGCCTCCGTTATTAAACGGAATATCCGAACCGCCGCCGCCAAAGCCAAAGGATACCTTGGAAATGGGGATGAGTGTTATTCCATCCGGCGTTGTGATTGGGTTTCCGACAATGGTGTTTACGTCCACCATTTCTTTGATTTTTCCGAGTGTAATTTCGGTTAAGTCGCTAATTGGGTGTCTGTCCATTACATTCTTTCCTTTCGTCTGCGTTTTTATTTTTTTGTTTATTTTTCAGCTTAATGAAGTCAGCAAGAAATGCTGCGCATATATAAAAAATTTCCCAAACCTGTATTGTCGCCGTGAGCCAAAAGTCTATAGTCGGCTTTTCGGTGACAAAGCTAACAGCAGTGGCAAAATCGCGCTCCCGAATATCGAATGCCGCCTCCAATGGAGGGATAATTGTGCCCATAACGGCGGAGGCAATTCCATAGCCAATTGCGGCATCGCAGGGATCGTTGGCCGCATGAGTATAGTGGAGGCGCAGATAGTCGATGCAGAGCTTTTTGCGAAAACGCCCAAGCGCAGCAAGACCCATTTTTATCAAGCCAAAAATTTCTTCTTTGCCAAAGCTCTTTTTTTCTTTTGGCTTTTTGGGCTTTTTGGGTTTCTTGGGCTTTTCCTCTTTTTTTCTGACAGCCTTATTGACTTTAATGCGTTTTTTCTTTTTTTGAGGAAAAATTCTAATGTTTATAAGTCCCAAGCGTGCGTAAAGCTGAAGGTTTTTGCCGTCGTAGCCGCCATCCACACCAATTGGGACAAGCATAAGCACGGATAAAACCAAAATGATGATAACAAGCGCTTTCAAACGGCTTCACCCCCTTGAATAAGGCTAAGGAACCTCTGATTAAACTATCACGGCTTTAAGGAACCTCTGATTAAATCCGTCACATGGATTGGCGAGCGAATTTTCTGTCCGGCGAGCCAAAAACACGCAGGAATACTGACGTATTTCAAGGGTTTTTGTCGATGTCCGGACGGAAAAGTCGCCGTCAAGACATGCGGGGGGATTTAATCAGAGGTTCCTTAAATTTCCATCTGTTCATTTTCCCCGATTTTGAGCGAATTTATGACGCTGTTTAGCTGCGCCACACCTTCATCGGTGCTCATATCGGGAAGCTTTGGCAATTCCGACAGGTCTGTTATGCCCATTGTGCGCAAAAATAAATCGCTTGTTTTGTAAATTGAGGGTCTGCCGGGAACATCCAGCTTGCCGCAAGGCTCAACAAGTCCGCGGTCAAGCAGAACACCCATGGTGTAGGAGCTGTCAACTCCCCGCACCTGCTCAACATATGCTCTTGTGACCGGCTGAAAATAAGCGCAAATTGCAAGCACCTCAAGTGCGGGCTGACTGAGCTTCGGCGGTTTTCGACGCTCCAAGGCGCGGACTATGCTCTGCGCATATTCGGGTGCGCTGCAAAGCTGGAGCGTTTCGCCCATGCGGACAAGCCGCACACCCCTCTGCCGAAAGCTGTATTCATCGGCAAGGCGCTTGGCACTTTCAAAAACTTCATCTTCGTCAATTCCCAAAACGAGCGCAATTCGCTCTGCGGGAACAGGTTCGCCCGCCGCAAACAAAATGGCTTCAATTGTGTAGTCGTTTTCTCTGTTTTCCATGCTTTTTCGTCTTTCCTAATCCGCAATGCTATCCAAAAGCTCGGAAGGAGCTTCCCCGCAAAAGCTTATGGTTGGTTCTCCGTCAATGCTGCTTATTTCAAGGCTTCCAACACTGCAAAGCTCAAGCACGGAAATGAATGTGGCAATAAGCTCCGAGCGGCTATGGCTCATGCCAAAAAGCTCATGCAGCTTTTTTGACCTGCAAACGCGAAGCAGCTCAAGAAGCTGAACACTTTTTTCCCTGACATTATAGATTATCCGCTTTGGTACAAGAATTCCCGTGTTTTCCAAAGGCTGACTCTTTCCTCCGCGTGAAAATATGGAAGCAAGCGCCGCAAGCAATTCAAACGGCTCATGGCTGTATATGCGCTGATTACCAAGCGGCTTTAGTGGCTCCGGCGACTTTGAAAACATTAAAAGTCCTTGCTCCGCCGCGCTTAAAAGCTCCGGCGTTATGGCCTTGACGCTCATGTAGGCATCCTTGCATTTTAGCTGTTCAAGGGAGGATATAAGCTCCTCAAGCTCCGAAACCTCCTCATCTCCGGCAAGGAGAGTTCGCGTTTTGATGTAGACCAAATGTGAAGCCATTTGAACAAACTCGCTGGCAATGTCCAAATCCATCTCCTTCATTTTGGTAATGTACTCGAGGTATTGCTCCAATATGGAGGAAATTTGAAGGTCGCGTATTTCGATTTTGTTTTTGGAGAGCAGCATGAGTATAAGGTTTAGAGGGCCGTTAAAGTCCTGCATTTCGTTGCGGTTTTTGACTATGCCCTCCAAAAAGAACATTGGATTTTCCATATGCTCCTCCACGAGCGATGACAGCGTTAATTAAATTTCACCGTTTTGCGGCGTTTTATCTGACTAAAGAAAATGTCCACTCGGCAAGCAGAAACAGCTTGTTAAACACAGCGCCCGTAACCGTTGAAAGGAAGGGCGAGAGCGTGTTAAAGTAGACGAGTACAAGCAAAAGTATCATGCCGTAGCGCTCATAACGCATTAGCTTGTAGTAGGTTTTTTCGGAAAGGAGCGAAAACAAAACCTTTGAGCCATCCAAGGGTGGGATGGGGATGATGTTAAAAACAGCAAAAGCGCAGCTTAGGTAAGCTGTTGTCATAATCATGTCCGAAACAGCTTTTCCAAAGCCTCCAAGTCCCTCAAGCGGTATATAGACCAAGCCATAAATTAGGAGAGCAACGGCGGCAAGCAGAATGTTTGAAATGGGGCCTGCAATCGCCGTGATTGCCATTCCGCTCTTTGGGTTTTTGAAGTTGTTCATGTTAACGGGCACGGGCTTTGCCCAACCGAATTTGAAAACGACCATCATTAAAAGACCCATGACGTCAATGTGCTTTATTGGGTTTAGTGTTAGCCGCCCTGCATTTTTTGCCGTGTTGTCACCGAGCTTGTATGCAACAAGGCCGTGGCAAAGCTCATGAAATGTTATGCAAAGCAGCGCAGGAATAACGGATAGAAGCATATTGGTCAGTATAGACCAGTCCAGTCCCTGCCAAAAGTTGTTTAAAGTATTTATAAGGTTACCTCCAAGTTAAGGTGTATTGCAAACTTTTGTTCTTTGGTATTATTTTATTATATCAAATTGCAAAGGAAAAAACAAGTGCGGGACAGGAAAGAAGGCTCAATCCTGTCCCGTGGGATTATTTGATGAATTTAATGATTTCGGACATAAGCTCCTTGCTCCCCGTGCCCGCTTCGGCAGAAAAGGGAATAATTGGTATGTCCTCCGAAAATTCGAGAGTTTCGCGGATAAGCGCAAGGTTTGGCTCAATTTCGCTTTTTTTAAGCTTGTCGCATTTGTTGGCGACAACAACCAGCGGACATTCGGTTGCTTTGAACCAGTTTGCCATGATAATGTCGTCAGCCGTGGGCTTGTGGCGGGAATCGACTATCATAATTCCGAGTGAAATGAGATCCTGACGCTCGAAAAACTGCTCCATCAGCTTGCCCCAACGATCCTTTTCGGATTTTGAAACCTTGGCGTAGCCATAGCCGGGCAAGTCCACAAAATACACCTTGCGGTCTATAAGAAAGTAGTTTACATGAACTGTTTTTCCGGGTGACGAGCCGACGCGTGCAATATTTTTGCGGTTTAGAAGTCTGTTTATAACGGAGGATTTTCCCACGTTTGATTTGCCGGAAAAAACTATCGTTGGCGTGCCGTTTGATATAAAATCCTTGGGGCTTGCGGCAGATATGATAAATTCGGCGTTGTTAATGTTCATTTTATCTCCTATTGACGTAATGCAGCATTGTGAGTGGAAGCTGTCGCATTGACTATTGGTACCGTGATTTCAGCTTGATTATCACGGTGGCTATCCAACTCCGGCTTGCGCTTTAAAGCGATATCGAGCACCTTGTCAACATGATCGGTGGTGACAAAATTAAGCGCCGCGCGAACGGTTTGGTCAATTTCCTCAAGGTCTTTTTCGTTTTCGGAGGGAATTATTACCGTTGTGACTCCCGCGCGCAGAGCCGCCATAGTTTTTTCGCGCAGACCGCCTATTGGCATAACTCTGCCGCGAAGTGAAATTTCGCCCGTCATTGCAATGTCACGCCGCACGGGGATACCGGTTAGCGCGGAAATAACGGCTATGCAGATTGTGATACCCGCGGAAGGCCCGTCCTTCGGGACAGCACCCTCGGGAAAATGTATGTGGATGTCCTTGGTTTTGTGGAAATCGGGGTCAACACCCAAAATTTCGGCACGGCTGCGGATGTATGAAACGGCGGCCTTTGCGGACTCCTTCATAACATCGCCAAGGTTGCCCGTAAGCTCCAAATTACCTGTGCCCTCCATTATGCCGACCTCGACATCAAGCACCTCTCCGCCAACGCTCGTCCAAGCAAGGCCGCGCACCAAGCCAACCTCGTCCGCGGGGCGAAGTGTGTCCGGCTTGTATTTTACGGGGCCTAAAAGTGCTTCCAGTGTTCCGGCTGTTAGGCGAAGAGATTTACATTCGCCATCGGCAAGTCGCTTTGCGGTTTTTCTGCAAACGCTTGCAATTTCGCGCTCCAAAATGCGGACTCCGGACTCCTTGGTGTATTGTGTAATTAGCTCGCGAATTGCATCGTCGCTCATTTTGAGCTGAGTTGCCGTAAGTCCGTGCTTTTTGCGCTGCTTTGGAAGCAGGTGGCACTTTGCGATTTCAAGCTTTTCCTCATCGGTGTAGCTTGAAAGCTCAATGATTTCCATTCTGTCCAAAAGTGCGCGGGGAATGGTTTCCGTTGTGTTTGCGGTTGTTATAAAAAGCGCATCGGAAAGGTCGAAGGGTATTTCAAGGTAGTGGTCGCGGAAGGCATAGTTTTGCTCCGCGTCCAGTGCTTCCAAAAGCGCAGCCGCGGGATCTCCGCGATAATCGCCGCCGAGCTTGTCAATTTCGTCTAAAAGCATGAGCGGATTTTCGCTTTTTGCCTGTGTGATGCCTGCGATAATACGGCCGGGCATTGCTCCGATATAGGTTTTGCGGTGGCCACGAATTTCGGCTTCGTCATGAACTCCTCCAAGAGAAATTCGCGCAAGCTTGCGATTTGTCGCTTTCGCAATGCTGATTGCGATGCTGGTTTTTCCGGTTCCCGGAGGGCCGACAAGGCAGAGCACCGTGCCCTTGAGGTTTGGCGCAAGCTGCTTTACGGCAAGATATTCGATTATGCGGTCTTTAACCTTTTCAAGGCCAAAATGGTCGTTGTCAAGGATTTTACGCGCTTTTTTAATATCATTTGTTTCATTTGTTCTCTTGTGCCAAGGCAAGTCAAGGCAGGTGTCGAGGTAGTTTCGGATAACAGCGCTTTCGGAGGAGCCATAGGGCTGCTTGGCAAGGTGGGAAACCTCTTTCAGGAGCTTTTCCGTTATTTCTTCCGACAGATTAAGGGCTAGAATTTTCTCGTGGTATTCGTTCAGCTCCTCGCCCGCATCGTCATATTCGCCAAGCTCGGACTGAATTACTTTGAGCTGCTCGCGCAGGAAAAAGTCCTTTTGCGATTTCATCATTTGGTCATGCGCGCGGTCGTTTAAATCCTGCTCAATTGAAAGGATGTCAATTTCGCGCGTTAAAAGGCGATTTAGTAATTGGACGCGGCTGAGCGGACGGGTTTCCTCCAAAAGCAGCTGCTTGTTTTCGGGCTTCATATATATGTTTTGCGCGATAAAATCCGCAATATAGCCGGGGTCATCCGAGGCGGCAATTTTTGAGAGGATTTCCGGCGGAAGCGCGCCCAAAATATGCGCATAGTCGTCAAATATAGATAGGCACTGGCGAACGAGAGCTTCTGCTTTTGGAGAGGTGGCTTTTATTTCGCTGTCCTCGATTACCTCTACATCGGCAAGGCAAAATTCGGGATTTGCCTCAAACTCAACAATTTTCGCCCTCTTAACACCCTCAATAAGCACCCGCACGCCATCCGCTCCCGGAGTTCGAAGAAGCTGCTTTACGCGGCAAATTGTGCCAATGCTGTAAATGTCCTTGCGAAGAGGGTCGTCCTTTGCAATATTGCGCTGGGCAACGACAAAAATCATGCGGTTCGCAGCGAGAGCAGCGTTGAGCGCGGCAACGGATTTTGGACGTATTACATCAAAATTTATTAACATTCCGGGAAAAACCGAAAGTCCGCGCATTGGCAGGAGAGGGTATTTTCCGATATTTAGTGTTTCGCTGTTTTCGTTCATATAAATTCCTCCTTTCGGGGGGTTCAAAGGCCTAAGCACGATCAAAAAATAACTATTTTGACCAATTGCGCTTTGACCTCCTGACAGTCTAAGAGCCGCACTTAAAGTGCGGCTCCGGGTTTTTCAAGCACAGACGCCAAAACTCATTCGGAAACCGCATCAAAAGAAGATTGAAATGGTTTTCACTGGACTTCGTTCCTGTAAACAAGCGGCGGAGTGCCATTTTTTACACAATCTGCGGTTATTACGACCTTGTTTATTGAAGGATCCGACGGAACCTCAAACATAATTTCGGTCATAATGTTTTCCATAACACTGCGCAGGCCGCGCGCACCGATTTCCATGTCGATGGCCTTGTCGGCAATTTCGCCAAGGGCATCGTCCTCAAACACAAGCTCAACATCGTCATAATTTAGGAGTGCTTTGTACTGACGGGTTAAGGCGTTTTTCGGTTCGAGCAAAATTCGGATTAAGTCCTCGCGCTTTAGGGAGTTGAGCGGAGCCAATACGGGCAGACGGCCGATAAGCTCGGGTATGATACCGAATTTTAAAAGGTCGTGAGATTGGATGTCCTGCATTATTGCGCCGGTATCGCGCTCTTTTTTGCTTCTTATTTCGGCACCGAAGCCGATACTCTTGCGGTCAAGACGGTTTTCGATGATTTTTTCTATGCCATCGAATGCGCCGCCGCAAATAAAGAGAATGTTTGTTGTATCGACCTTGATAAATTCCTGATGGGGGTGCTTTCTTCCGCCCTGTGGGGGAACGCTTGCAACGGTTCCTTCAAGAATTTTTAGAAGTGCCTGCTGGACACCTTCGCCGGAAACATCGCGCGTAATGGAGGTATTCTCGCTTTTTCTGGATATTTTGTCCATTTCGTCAATGTAGATGATGCCGTGCTCGGCTTTTTCAACGTCAAAATCGGCGGCTTGAAGAAGCCTTAGCAGAATGTTTTCAACGTCCTCTCCGACATAGCCGGCTTCGGTAAGGGTTGTCGCGTCGGCAATGGCAAAGGGAACATTGAGCACCTTTGCCATAGTCTGCGCGAAAAGCGTCTTGCCGCTTCCGGTTGGGCCAACGAGAAGAATGTTGCTTTTTTGAAGCTCTACGTCGTTGTTATCGCCGTAAAGTACGCGTTTATAGTGGTTGTAAACTGCGACAGCCAAGGTTACCTTGGCCTTATCCTGTCCGATAATGTAATCGTCCAATACCGCACGAATATCGGCGGGGCGCGGAAGATTTTGAGGATCCAAACCGCATTTCACGCCATGCTCGTCCGGAAAATCAACATTGTTGGGGTCATAGCCCTCATCAACGATGCTCATACAAAGACGAACGCACTCATCACAGATATAGGAGCCGTTTCCGGCAATAAGACGTTCCGCGACAGACTGTGGTTTTCCGCAAAAGCTGCAACGAATGTTTTTGTTTTCATCAAACTTTGACATAATTTCCTCATTTTGACGACAAGACTTGGGATTTTTTTACTGGTGCTTGTAGATTACCTTGTCGATAAGACCGTATTCACGCGCTTCCTCGGCGGTCATAAAGTTGTCACGCTCGCAATCGGCGGCGATGACTTCAACAGGCTTGCCTGTATTTTCGGCAAGCATTTTGTTGAGCTGTTCTTTTGACTTTAGAATACGTTTTGCCTGAATTTCGATATCGGTGGCCTGACCCTGGCTGCCGCCGGAGGGCTGGTGAATCATGACCTCTGCGTTCGGGAGTGCAAAACGCTTTCCCTTTGCGCCGCTGGAGAGCAGAAAAGCTCCCATGGATGCCGCCATACCTATGCAGATTGTGGAAACATCCGCTTTGATATACTGCATTGTGTCATAAATTGCCATGCCGGCTGTGATGCTACCGCCGGGGCTGTTGATATAAAGGTGGATATCCTTGTCGGGATCCTGCGCTTCAAGGTACAGAAGCTGGGCAACAACAAGACTTGCGGTAGTGTCGTTGACTTCCTCGGACAGCATAACAATGCGGTCATTAAGAAGTCTTGAAAAAATATCATATGAGCGCTCTCCACGAGAGGTTTGCTCAACAACATAAGGGACTAAACTCATAACAATTCTCCTCTTAAAGACTTTATCCTATGAAACATATCCAAATCCGACTGCTATTATTCTATAATAGTGTTTTTATAAATTTGCTTTTTGCAAGTGCAATTTTTTATTGCCCGACTAGCGGGCAATAAAGGGTTATTCTGCTGCTGGCTCGGTCTTTTCAACAGCAACCGCGGTATCTCTGAGGATTGCGGCGGCTTTTTTCATCTTTACGTCGCGCTCAACAGACTCAATGGGAATTGCCTGCTTGATAACGTCGATTGAGAGGTTAAAGTCTGTAGCGGCGTTGTTGAAAGCTTCTTCAATTTCTTCGGGGGTAATGCCAATATTTTCGGCCTCAACAATAGCGTCAAGCATAAGCTCAAGCTCAACCTGCTTTTTTGCTTCGGGCATAACTGTGGCGCGGAAGCTTGAGGGATCCATGCCCATCATGCGGAGGTATTCTTCAAGGCGCATACCCTGCTGCATGAGGTTGCGGTCGTAGTCGCCCATAATGGTTTCCACGCGCTCCTCAATCATAACCTCGGGAACGTCGCAGGTCATGTTTTCAACTGCCTGAAGCATAATTCTTTGTGCAAATTCCTTCTCAACCTCGGCGGAACGCTTTTTTTCCATTTCCTCGCGGATTGCTATTTTGAACTCGGCAAGAGTGTCAAATTCGGAAGCGTCCTTTGCAAGCTCATCGTCAACCTCGGGAAGCTGAGTTTCGAGAACCTCGTGAAGCTTAACCTTGAAAACAACTGCCTTGCCGGCAAGTCCCTCGTGGTAGTCCTCGGGGAAGGTTAGGCCGATTTCCTTTTCGTCGCCGACGCTCATGCCGACAACCTGCTCCTCAAAGCCGGGAACAAATTGACCGGAGCCAAGCTCCAAGCTGTGACCCTCTGCCTTGCCGCCCTCGAAGCGCTCGCCATCGAGATAGCCGTCAAAGTCGATAACTGCTGTGTCGCCAAGTGCTGCTGCACGCTCAACGGAAACCTGACGGCCGTTGCGCTTGCGGATATCTTCGATATAATCTGCGATATCTGCGTCGGTTACTGTGGCATCCGCACGCTCGGCTTTAAGACCCTTGTACTCACCGAGGGTGACTTCGGGGTATAGTGCGGCTTCAAATGAAAGGGTTACAAGCTTTTCATCGCTGATTTCGACGTTTGTAACTGTGGGCTGGCCGACTGTGTTAAGCTTTTCCTGCTCGGCTGCAAAGCCGAAAGCATCGGGAGTGATAGCTTCTATTGCATCGTCATAGAAGACGTTTTCGCCATACATACCCTCAATTACCATTCTGGGGGCTTTGCCCTTGCGGAAACCGGGGACAGTTATGCTCTTTTTGTTCTTGAGGTATGCACCGCCGATGGCGGTTTCGAACGCTTCTGCGTCCACCTCTACTTGAAATGTTACACCATTATGTTCTTTCTTTTCAACGCTCTTGACGATCATTAGGTTTATTCCTCCTACTATTTCTATCGGCTTATATTGGAAATTTATTGCAAATCCGATGTTGACAAATTACATAACCTGTATTGTAACAGATTGATACTTTAATTGCAAACAATTTTTGTGAACAATCTCCGAACATTTCCCTTATTTGGTGGTTTTCAAAGTATCCGCTGTGGTGTAAAGGCAATATGGTCGGCTGAAACCAGCCTGTGGTAAACGGAGCGAAAGCTGCCCTCATAGGCAAAGCGCATCCCCTTGCCGTGAATATGTCCCGCACAGCAGGACACAACGCCGTATTTTTCGAACAAATCGAGAATTTCCTCGCAGACATAGTTCGCATATTTTGGCGGATAATGAAGAAAAACATATTTTTCGCGGTCGCCCGCCGCTTTTAGTGAGGCTTCAAGGCGCATAAGCTCGCGATTCATAATTTTTTTGTCGTGCTCGGAGCCTGTTTCCTCCTCGTAAAACCAACCGCGCGTACCGCAGATTGCGGCGGCCTCGCCATAGGGAAAACAGTTGTTGTTGAGAATGTCAATTGTTGTGATGCCGTTATTTTCAAAAAATGCTTTCGCCTTGGAAACTGTTGTCCACCAATAATCGTGGTTGCCCTTTAGGATGATTTTTTTGCCGGGGAGCCTGTCAACAAAAAGAAAATCCTCTTTCGCCTCCTCCAAGCTCATCCCCCAGCTTAAATCGCCGCAAAGCACCGTTACATCCTCATCGGAGAGTGCCGAAAACGCCTGCGATAGCTTTTCGGTATGGTTTTCCCATGCCGAACCAAAAATATCCATTGGCTTGTTTGTTGAAAGTGAAAGGTGCAGGTCACCGATAGCATAAAGAGCCATAACTTCTCGTTCTCCCGAATATATTGACCGCAATTGCCGATAATAAGTAAACCGATTAAGAGGTTTTTGAACAGAAACCAAAAATTGGAAATATCGCTTTGGAGGTTCTAACATGAACAACAATAACAATAACGCACAATGTATTAACGGCGTTGACTGCCATGTAACCGGCTGCGCATATCACACCGCCGGCGACTGCTGCTGTGCAAGCGAAATTAAGGTTGCAAACGAAAAGGCTCTGAAAAAAGCCGAAACCTTTTGCTCAACCTTTTCCCCGAAAAGCGGCTGCTGCTAGTTCCTGCGGGGAATTTTTCCCCGCTACATAGCTGTTTCTATTTTATCAAAAAACTCATCACCGTATCCGGCATTTTATCCTTTGGCACACAATTTTTAAAGCGCACTTCCCTGCCGTCCAAGCCCGTCAGCGGTGTGGGCGCCTGAACCTTACTCACCGAGGAAAGCGTTGAAATAAGATTTCCGCCGGAAACGGTGTCGGACTTGCCAAGGGCATCCAAAACGCTGTCGCAGAACTTGAAGGGGCTTGCCGTGGAAACGACCACGCAGGGAAAAGCTTCGCCGTCCGCGCGGATTTTGTTCAGCACCGCCAAGGCATCCGCCGTGTGCGTATCTATAAGGTAATCGGTTTGCTCAAAAAGTGCCTTAATGCTCTGCTTTGCCTCGGCATCGGTGCAATAGCCTGCGTCAAAATCACGCGCTATATCTTCCAAAACCTTTGCACCAACGTCGTATTTTCCCGTGGTTTTCAGCTCGTCCATCCATTGCTTTACACTTGTGTCATCGGAGAGCATAAAGAGCAGGCGCTCGAGGTTTGAGGAAACGAGTATGTCCATTGACGGTGATATTGTTGCAAAAAACTCGCGATTTTTGTCGTAAATGCCTGTTTTTATGAAGTCGGTCAGGACATTGTTGCTGTTTGAGGCGCAAATCAATTTTCTGATTGGCAACCCCATTTTTTGGGCATACCAGCCCGCCAGAATATCGCCAAAGTTGCCTGTCGGGACACAAAAATCAATTTTCTCGCCCATTTTCAGCTTACCCGAATTTACAAAATCGCAGTACGCAGAAAAATAATAGACAATTTGCGGAAGCAGCCGCCCCCAGTTGATTGAATTTGCAGAGGAGAGGAAAAAGCCCTTTTCGTCAAGCTTTTCGGCAAATTCGCGGTCGCCGAATATCTTTTTAACGCCGGTTTGAGCATCGTCAAAATTGCCCTCAACAGCGCAGACAAAGACGTTTTTTCCGCTCTGTGTGGTCATTTGAAGCTTTTGAATATCCGAAACGCCATCGCGCGGATAGAACACAACTATGGATGTGCCGTCAACATCCGCAAAGCCTTGAAGCGCGGCCTTGCCCGTGTCGCCGGAGGTTGCAACAAGTATGCAGACTTCTCTTGCTTCGCCAAGCTTTTTCAGCGACGCTGTCAGCAGAAGCGGCAGCATTTGCAGTGCCATGTCTTTAAATGCGCAGGTGGGGCCGTGCCAAAGCTCGAGTACTCCCGTGTTGCTGTCAAGAAAGCGCACCGGTGCAATTTCCGCACAGTCAAAATTGCTTGAGTATGCCTTTTTTACAAAGCCGCGAAGCTCATCAATCGTGAAGTCATCGAGATATTTGCTCATAATGCAAACTGCGCGTTCTTGGTAGTTCATTTTGCAAAGCTCTAAAATTTCTTCAGGTGAAACCTGCGGTATGGTTTCCGGCACAAAAAGTCCGCCGTCGCTTGCAAGTCCCTGTGCAATTGCCTGCGCAGAGCTTGCCTTGTTGCTTTTGTTTCTTGTACTGTAATACTTCATTCCTGCTAACTCCTCACTGAAACGCATCTCGTAGATGGTTAATTTGCGGTGCTTTGGTTGAAACGCCCTCCGGCGCATATATTTCGATAACGTCAAAGCGCGGCTGAAGCTCGGTTTCGTTTTGCGACAGCCACAGTGACGCGGTTTTGATTATTTTTTCCTGCTTTGAGCGGGTTACAAATTCCTTTGCCTGCGCAAACTCATCCGATTTTCGGAGCTTTACCTCAACAAAAACTATGTATTTTCTGTTCGCCGCAATAACGTCAATTTCACCGAAGCGGCAGGAATAGTTGAGTCCGATTATTTTGTAGCTTTTCTTTTTTAGGTAGTTTGCAGCCAATTGCTCGCCCCAACGTCCGACCAATTTTTTATCCATCGCCCTTGCCTCCAAGGATTTTGCCCAAAAAGGACGGACGGTGAATTTCGCAGGGGCCAAATTCAAGCAACGCTTCGCGATGCTCCCGGGTTCCATAGCCCTTGTGCTTTGCAAAGCCGTATTGCGGGTATTTTGCGTCCATTTCAAGCATGAAACGGTCACGCGTTACCTTTGCCAAAACGGACGCCGCGGCAATGGCGGCGCATTTTCCATCACCGCCGACAAAGCAGAGATTTTCAAATTCTATGCCTTTGTTTTGGTTGCCGTCTATGAGTGCCATGAGTGGCTTTGTGGAAAGCTTTGCAATTGCCCTATTCATGGCAATAAAGGTTGCGCCGAGAATATTGTGCTTTTCAATTTCCGCAACCTCCGCAAAGGCAATTCCATAGCAGACGGCTTTTGAAATTATGATATCATAAAGCTCGTCACGTTTTTTTGGACTTAGCTTTTTTGAGTCGTTCAGACCCGAAATTTCAAGCCCCGGCGGTAAAATGACGGCGGCGGCACAGACAGGCCCCGCAAGTGGGCCGCGCCCCGCCTCGTCAACTCCGCAGACGGGCGAAATGCCGTCCTCGCGAAGCTTTTTTTCAATTTCGTATAAATCCATTGCAAAGGCTCCCTCGGCTTGACGGTTATTTGTCAGAAAGTCCCGCCGTGTCGGGTCTTTCGAGTGAAATGCGGCCAAGTCTGCCGTCGCGAAATTCATCGAGCAGGGCAACGGACATACGCTCTATATCGCATTCGCCCTTTGAAACGATAAATCCGCGCTTTCTTGCGGCGGCCTCCAAAAGCTCAAAGCCTGTGGCTTCGGGGTCGGGTGTGAATTTGTAGCGGTTTTCGATGCTCTGGGGGTACAGCTCGCGAAGCTTTAGCATAAGGTTTGCGCAGAGGACTTCCCTGTCGATTATTTCATCGCGGATAGCGCCCGTAAAAGCAAGGCACTCCCCCACCTGTTGGCTGTCAAAGCGCGGCCAAAGGATGCCGGGCGTGTCCAAAAGGTCAAGCCCGTTATCAATATTTATCCACTGCTTGCCCCTTGTAACTCCGGGCTTATCGGCGGCTTTTGCGGCTTTTCGTTTTGCAACCTTATTTATAAAGGTGGATTTACCGACGTTTGGGATGCCCAAAACCATTGCGCGAAGCGGACGGTTTGCCTGTCCCTTTGTGGCATAGACCTCAAGCTTTTCCTTTAAAATTGAGCGAATTGCGGAAGCGAAGCCCGAAACTCCCCTGCCGCTTTTGCAGTCCGTTTCAAGAACGGCAAGCCCCTGCGATTTGTAGTAGTTGCGCCAAAGCGCTGTTACGGCGGGGTCGGCTTGGTCAACGCGGTTTAGGATTACAAGGCGAGGTTTTGTGCCCGAAAGCCTGTCAATATCGGGGTTGCGGCTTGAATACGGAATACGCGCGTCGATAATTTCGCAGACGGCGTCCACGAGCTTCATGTTTTCCTCAATCATGCGCTGGGCTTTTGTCATATGGCCGGGAAACCACTGGATATTCATTTTTTCGGGCATATTTTCGGGCATATTTGCGCCTGCGCTTTCATTATTTTATAGTTCCGAATTTATTTATCGGCAAAATTCTAAAAAGCACCTTGCCCATAATATATCGTTCATCCACACAGCCGATTGTGCTCTCGCGGCTGTCTGTTGAATGGTTGCGGTTATCGCCCATGACGAAAACGCAATTTTCGGGGACGGTTATTTTTCCGTCAAAATCGAGCGGCGTGAGGGTTGGCTCCGCTGTGTATGGCTCGGAGAGCGGCTTGTCGTCCACAGAGACAACGCCGCTGTCAAAATCAATATCAACCGTTTGCCCTTCAACCGCGATTACGCGCTTTATGATTGGCTCATCCTGAAATTCCTGCTTGCGCAAGACGACTATATCGCCCTGCTCGGGTTGGTAGAACAGGTTTGAAATTATGACGCTGTCGCCATCATCGAAGGTTGGAACCATCGAGTAGCCGATAATTCCGATGATGCGCACAAAAAAGGCAAACACCAAAACGCAAATAAGCAGTGCGGAAACAAGGCACTGGGTCCACTCATAAGCCTCACCCGTAGGGCTGAACTTAGCTTTT
>JAVVUU010000002.1:0-16866 GCA_036653035.1 Oscillospiraceae bacterium | reverse complement strand
ATTATGCCGACAACTAACAATATATTATACAAGGGATATCTATAATTAAGCAACATGAAAATGTTAATTTTTAATGCTTTTCAAAAAATGTTACGCAATTTTCGCTAAATATAAACAAAAACAGAGGCCGAAGCCTCTGTTTTGTGTCTGAAGCTAAACGCGCTCCTTGACCTTTGCCTTTTTACCGACTCTATCGCGAAGATAATAAAGCTTTGCTCTGCGAACCTTACCCTTACGAATAATCTCTACAGAGACAATTGCGGGTGAATGTACGGGAAAAACCTTTTCACATCCGACATTGTAGGAGATGCGGCGAACTGTGATGGTTTCGCTGATACCGCCATGCTTTCTTGCAATGATGGTGCCGTCGAATGCCTGATTTCTCTCGCGGCTTCCTTCCTTTACACGGACGATGACGCGAACAGTGTCACCGACGTTCATTACGGGAAGCTCGGGCTTCATATACTGCTGGCTGAGTGTTTGTACTAAATCCATGTTTGTTTCCTCCCTTCATTGTAAACGTTCTTACGCGGTAAGTTTCCGCCAGAGGACCGTTCCTAGTGGGCGTAAAGCGAAAACAGGAATGCTTTCGCAAAGACCAGTGAATTTTATCACATTTATTTCGCTTTTGCAAGGAAATTTTGTAATTTTTTCAAGCTTTGGAGTTCTTTTTCAGAAAGAAATGATTAGACCGCCCGAATTTGCATAAATAGTGCTTATGCCGCCGGCTGTGAAGATGTGACTTTCGGCAAATCCGGCCTTTTCAACAATAACATCACGCGCCATTCTTGCCCTATCCGGGCACTGGCAATGAGTTATATAGAGTGCTCTGCCTTCCATGTCGATGCTTTTGCATCTTTCGGCAATTAAATCTGCCATTTTTAAGATGGCTCTGTCCGTTGAGAGTGCTTTGCCGCGGACACAGATGTTGCCGTTTTCGTCGCCGCCCATTACGAGCTTTAGGCGAAGCGCACCGGTGATTATGGATTGCAGATGATTTAAACGGCCGTTTTTACGAAAAACATCGAGTGTTTCAAGGACAAAATATGTGTTCAGTCCATTGATAAAGGCAAGTGTCTGCTTTACAACCTCGTCAAAGGGTATTCCCGCCGATGCAAGGGAATAAATTTTGTTGCAGACGGCAAGCTCGCCCGCCGCTGCGCTACGTGAGCTGAAAACAAATATGTTTTTTTCGGGGTGGTTTTCCTTGAACATATTTGCGGCAACAACGGCGCTGTTATAGGTGCCACTGAGCTTATCGGAAAGCGTTACGACATATACGTCATCCGCACCGCAATCATAGACCTCCTCAAAGCCGCCGGGAGCCGGGCAAGCGGATTTTGGAGCATTTCGCGAAGCCGCCATTTTACTTAGGAGCATAGTGCAACGGAGCGACTTGTCGTCAACAAAGCTCTCCCCGTCCAGATCGATAGTGAGAGGTATGCGCTTTAGCCAAGTATAATCTTCTTCAAGATAAGGATAATCGCAGCAGCTGTCACCAATTATTTGAAAGTTCAAAATATTCACCTCGCGTTTTCATTGAATAAATGTAATAGTTAAAACTACATTGCATAATTCAAACAACCATATTCTAGATATTATACGCTCATCGCCGCAATTTGTCAATCTTACACAGCTAGGGCGACACCGCACAATTCTAAGCGCGGCATTGCGCAGTCAGATTTTTTGTCAGCTTGTGCATAAATGGTGCAGTCGGGCTGTCGCCCGGCAAGACATTTTTGTGCAAGATGTCGGAAAATATGCAAGCAAGGGCGCACTTAAGGCATCAGCCGTGAATTATGCGGTGTTGCCCTAGTATGGTCAAAAATCGGCGTTTTTATATGTGATTTTTAAAATTGCCTTTATTTTGCAAGCCCTGTAATGATATCAACGCAGGTTTCAATTCCAATTGTGCCGCTGTCAAGACAAATGTCGTAATTGTTGCTCATACCCCAAGTTCTACCCGTATAGTTTTTGTAGTATACCTTGCGCTTTTTGTCCTTTTCATCAAGACGTTTTTCGGGATTTTCTTCCCTTTCGCCATAAAGCCGGACTATTCTGTCGGCTTTAAAATCCTTGCCGGCATGGATAAAGACATGAAGAGCATCGGGCATATCCTTTAAAATATAGTCGGAGCAACGACCGACAATTACACAGGGGCCTTCTGTTGCAAGCTTACGAATCATGTTGTGCTGGATGATATAAAGCTTGTCTGAAACGGCGGGAATTCCGTCATAGGAGCCGCTTCCGGAACGGGAAAGATTGAAGAGAAAGCTACTTGTAGAGCTTGCATCCTCTCCGCGAAGCTCTATAAATTCTTCGGAATAGCCGCTTTCCTTTGCGATACGCTCAACAAGTGCTTTGTCATAATAGGTATAACCAAGACGCTCCGCGACCATCTTTGCAATTGTGTGTCCTCCGCTTCCAAATTCACGGCTGATTGTAATAACTTTTTTGCTCATTTTTGGTTCCTCCAATTTGTTTTAATTGTGGACTTTGAGTGGGACAATATTCTTGATAAATCTTAGCGGATTACGAGAAATTCTAAAGCCCCTCCTCGGGAAGTTGAAGCTCGTTGTTTGCAAGACGGTTGACATCGCGGATTGCAATGACCGCAAAAGGAATTGCAACGAGCAGTGAAAGGAAATCCGCCGCCGCCTGCACGGCCGCAAGGCCGTAAATTCCAAACAGCGCGGGGAGCAAAAATACTACGGGGAAAAAGCAAATTCCCTGACGGCTCATGCCCAAAATAATTGCGCCAACAGGCTTTCCAAGCGCAGAATAGAGCATATTGACAACTATTATCCATGCGTTTAGTGGCATTACGATACATTGCGTTATTAAACAAAATCGTCCTATTTCGAGGAGTGTTTCGTCTGTTTCCGTGAATAGCTGAATAATCGGCCCCGCGAACAGTCCCATCAGCAAGCTCAGTGCGCCGATGAAAATTATTGCGACAATTGACGAGAATTTGAAAGACGATTTGACGCGGTCAAACCGCTTTGCGCCAAAGTTGAAGCCCGCAACCGGCTGGAAGCCCTGACCGAAACCGAGTATTGCGGAGGTTGGGAACATCATAATTCGCGTTACAACGGCGATTGCGGCAACGGCGGAGTCGGAATAGTTGCCCGCAATGTTTATTGTGATGATGCTTGCAATAACGCCCAAGCCCATGCGGAAAAGTGAGGGAATACCCATAAGCGTAATTTCGCGGACAATATCACGGGCAAAGCTGATTAGCTTGGGCGATATTCTGAGAACGCTGCTCCGACGGATGTAGGGGTAAATCAAAATGCAGAAGCCGACGAGCTTTGATATTGCGGTTGCAATTGCGGCACCTGCGACACCCATATCGAAGGTGAAAATGAAAAGCGGGTCGAGAGCGATATTCAGCAGCCCGCCGATGCCCATGCCGACCATTGAATAGACGGGGTTTCCCTCCGACCTAAGACTTTGGTTTAGTACGAAGCTTGCCGTCATGAACGGAGCCGCAAGCAAAACATAGCTTGCATAATCGACTGCATAGTGTGCTGAAGAATCCGTTGCTCCCAAAAAGCGGACAAGCGGGTCTGTAAAGATAAGACCGGGCACCATGACTGCTATTCCGAGAAAAATTGCGGCAAAAAATGCTGTTGAAAGTGTATTTGAGGCTTTATCAAGCTGCTTTGCTCCGAGAAGCCGCGAAATGTAGCTGTTTGAGCCGATTGCAAGAAACGAGCCAACGACCATAATCATCTGGTCTATGGATGAGTTGACGCCAACCGCGGCGGTTGCCGAGGTGCCGAGGAAGTGAACAAAATATGTGTCCGCCATCCCATAAATTGAGGTGATGAGCATGGCAACAATTGTTGGAATTGCCATTTTGGGAATTAGCTTTGAGATTGGCGTGTCGAGCATCATTGCCCGCCGGTCACCCATATGTTGTGTTTCTTTTGCCATTTTCGCCTCCGGGAAATCAACCCTGTGATAAATCTTTAATATTTATTTTATTATAGTTTCGAAAATTTGCAATGTCAAGAAAAGAGCTTACAAATCGGCAGACAGCGAAGCTGCCGTTCTTGGTTATATTTCATTTTAGTTTAAAATAATTTTTCCGCAACTGCCGCCCAAAGAGGTATGGTTATGGCGCAGAGCAGGCATGAAAAGAAAACACTGCCCGCGCTTTCAAGCCTCGCCTCCGGGTTCGGGTCATATTGGATTGTAAACGCCGCAAGCAAAGACGCAACCGGCAGAGCAGCGAAAATGACAACGATTTTGGAAACCAAAGGGTCAACCGGGATAAAATACATTATACCCACTGTGAGCGCAGGCATAATGATATTTCGCAAAAGCGGCATTCGCAGATATTTTGGCTTGAGCAATGATTTTATGTTGTTTTTTCCGAGAGAAATTCCACATAGTATCATGCCCAAGGGCGAGCAAATCTTTCCTATGCTTGCTATGGTTTCCGAAAAAACAGTGGGCAGACGAAAGCCCGTTATGTAGAATGTAAGGCCAATAAAAACTGCAAGCACGGGCGGCGAGAGCCAGCCTTTTAAATGCTGAAAAAAGCTTTGCTTTTCGCGTTCTGCCCCCGTTGGGGACAAAAGCGGCTTTGCGGAGCTGTAATATACCATGCGCATAGGCACGATAAAGACGACAAAATAGAGCACGCCGGTTTGACCGTAGAGTGCTTCCACAACAGGAATTCCAACAAAGGAAAAGTTTGTGAACATTGCGCCAAAGCGAAGTATTCTGCCCGAATACCCCTTTCCCGAAAGCACATAGGTGGCTTGACCCACGGCAAACGACATTGCCAACATTCCAATACTTATGAGCAAAAGCACTCCGCAATTTGCAAGCTCCTTTGCGGAAAAGGGGGCATTAAAGGAATTTATTATCATGCACGGAAGTGCGACATTCAGCAAAAGTGCTGTCAGGGAGGTGTCGAATTTTTCGTCCACCATGCCTGTCCGCCAGACAATTATTCCTACTATTATCATTATTATAAGTTGAAGTGAAAGATTAAGTGCCAGCATTGTATTCCTCTTTTTATTTTCTGCAACGGTAATACGCTAAAAGGAGCGGCCTCGGTTTGAAACCGCTCCCTATGGATTGAATTAAGTTTTTTAAAGCTTATGTTTGCCCTAGTTGCTGCTTGTGGGCATATATGGAATGAGCTTTCCCGCAAAGCCGGGCATATTGATGGTTTGCAGATATACTTTTCCGGGGCCTGTTAGGACGGACAGGAAAAGTCCCTCGCCGCCGAACAGGATGTTTTTAAAGCCCTTGACGGTTTCGGCTGTGTATTTTACTGTGCTCTCATAAATAGCCAGATTACCGGTGTCCACCTTAATTATTTCGCCGGGGGTAAGATTTTTTTCAACAATTGCGCCGTCCAATTCAAGGAAGCAAATTCCCTTGCCGGATATACGCTGCATGACAAAGCCCTCGCCGCCGAAAAAGCCGGATTTTGCTTTTTGGACTGAAGCGGAAAGGTGAACGCCTGATGTGGCACAAAGGAAAGCGTCCTTTTGGCATATGTATTCCTTTTCGCCATTGAGTTCAAGAGCGATGATACTGCCGGGGAAGGTTGAGGCAAGCGTCATTTGTGCGCCGACTTTTTGCGCGGTATAGGTTGCCATAAACATAGACTCGCCCGAGAACATACGTCCGATTGCTTTACCGAAGCCGCCCTTCATATTCGTTTCCATTGAAATTCCGTCCGTCATCCAAGACAATCCGCCGGATTGGGTATAGATGCTCTCTCCCGGTTGGAATGTTAGGGTTACTGCCGGAAGGTTCGCTCCGAAGATTTCATACTGCATACTTATATCCTCCTATATTATATTCGCTCGCCGAAATTATACCGGTGCAAACATTGCTTCTTATATAATACCAAAAATCACGCCTTATGTCATGTTCATTTTAACAAATAATTATATTTTTAAAAAATCATCTCCTCAAGCAGTGATTTAATTCAATAAATTTAGCCGAATTGTTAGACATACTATATTTTAAATGATATAATCCATAAACTATTTGTAATTATATGGAGGTAAAAATGAAAAAATACACTATATTATCCTTTTTTCTTGCAATTACCCTTATCCTTTCAACTGTTTCTTCTGCTTACGCCAGTGGAATTGAATCCACCGGCCATGCCGATGCTCTGCACAGCTTAGGGCTGTTTCAAGGTAGCGACACAGGCTACGACCTTGAAAAATCACCCACCCGAGCACAAGGCGTTGTAATGCTAATACGCTTGCTGGGCGAAGAAAATGCGGCTCGTGAATGTACGGCACAGCACCCCTTTAACGACGTACCCGAATGGGCAAGCCAATATGTTTCTTATGCCGTATTGAAAAACTACACAAAGGGAACCGGCACCGCCACATTCAGCCCCAATGCCCCCCTTGATGCAAAAAGCTATGTAACTTTCATACTTCGAGCTTTAGAATATGATGACAGCAAGGGAGATTTTTCGTGGAGCACGGCTTTGTCCGACTGCGTTAAAATAGGGTTAATGGCAAGCGGAACCGCAACAGCTCTCAGCTCCGCAGCTCTCAATCGCGGGGACTTGGTAGACCTATCATATAGTGCGCTTACAATGTCCTTAAAGGGCAAAGCCGAAAGTCTTGCGCAAAAGCTTGTATCTGCAAATGTTTTCACAGCCGAGCAGGGCAAGGCCGCGGGAATTCTCGCGGGACCCCTTCCCTATACATATGTGCCCGTAATTCCGCCTGTACCCGCCGACAATTCCACAGTTGATTATGCCCGAAAAGCAGTTTCCTTGGCTTCAGGCAGAGTTACCGCCGACATTATAACCGTAAACCTCAACAATCCCCGTGTTTCCGTTAAAGCGGCGCTTGTAAACAACACCATAGGGGCAACGGCACCTTTTTCGCAAATCGTTTCGCAGTCAGGAGCTGTTGCCGCTATTAACAGCAACTTTTTTCAAGCGTATGATGCTTTCAAGGTTCCAATCGGACACCTTGTCTGCAATGGTCAATTTATGAATGGCAGCACAGGACTTCCGTCCTTTGGATTTACATCCGACAACAAGGTAACTGTTGGTAATCCCGCCTTTTTCTTCCGCGTAGCCGTTTCAGGCAGTGCAACAAAAAGCTGGCCCTGCTACGAGCTGAACTCCGTGCATCAGGCAAGCTTCAATTCAATCGTATATACCCCCGCCTATGGTACAAATTTAAAAATTACCTGTGACGGAACTATCGTTATTGTTGAAAACGGAACAGTTGCAAAGCTTGCTCCATGCCACAACGGAGAAACCTTGGTCATTCCTCAAAACGGTTATATAATGTGGTTGGGCAGCGAATACACATCAACAAATTATTACCACGCCCCTCAAATAGGTGATAAGGTTGAATTTACCCCCTACCTATACAAGGACGACCCCGAAGGTTTTTCATATAATAATGTCGTATCTGTTGTATCCGGCGCGCCCCGCCTTGTTAAAAAAGGTGTAATTGAAACCTATCTCGACCCCGGCTTTACCGAAGCAAGATTTACAACCTCATCCACACCGAGAACAGCAATAGGAACATTGCCGAACGGCAAGCTCGTTTTGGTATCTGTCGGCGCGGCTACAATCCAGCAAATGCGCGAGCTTATGCTCTCGCTTGGCTGCACAGACGCATTAAATCTTGACGGCGGCGGGTCTACCGCAATGTTTTGCAGCGGAAAATATATTAGAAATCCCGGCAGAGCATTAACCTCAACCTTGCAAGTATTTGTTAGCTAACCCCCCCGGCTCTCAACGCAATGTTGAGAGTCGGTTTTTTTAGTTTTGGCTCTGTAACATTTTGCTCTTTTCCGAGTTTGCTGTTTCTTAAAGCTTGGGAACCTCTGATTAAATCCGTCACATGGATTGGCGAGCGAATTTTTTGTCCGGCGAGCCAAAAACACGCAGGAATACTGACGTATTTCAAGGGTTTTTGTCGATGTCCGGACGGAAAAGTCGCCGCCTAGACGTGCGGCGGGATTTAATCAGAGGTTCCCTTGGCAGAAAAAAGGGTTAATATAATAAATTTTTGCATATCCTTGACGTTTATAGGCTAATTGTAGTAAACTATATTTTACACCTTATTTTTTTATAAGTTTTCTGTACTTTTCTTTTTTCATTTTCATATAGGTGAAAAGCCTCGCAAACAACACATACACATAGGAGGTAATATCATGGCATCCGACAGCACTTCAAAGGACGAACGGCTTGGAACAGCGCCAATAGGAAAGCTCGTTTTAAGCTTGGCTGTCCCCTCAATTATAGCGCAGGTTGTCAACGTGCTTTACAACATTGTTGACCGTATGTACATCGGCCACATCCCGGAGGTTGGCGCAACCGCGCTCACGGGGCTTGGCGTTTGTTTTCCAATTCTAATGCTCATTTCCGCATTCAGCGCACTCATAGGCATGGGCGGCGCTCCCCTCGCGGCAATTCAGCTCGGTCGAAAAAACAAGGAGGGCGCGGAAAAAATTCTTGGCAACAGCCTAACCGCCCTGCTCATACTCTCCGTTTTGTTAACCGTCGGTTTCCAAATTTTCAAGGAGCCTATTCTCTACGCCTTCGGTGCAAGTGCCGACACCATTGTTTATGCTATGGAATATCTTGAAATTTACCTCTGGGGAACAATATTTGTTCTGCTTGCGCTTGGCCTGAATATGTTCATATCCTCGCAGGGTCAGGCAAAAACTGCCATGCTCTCAACTCTCATCGGTGCTGTTGCAAACATCATCCTTGACCCCATATTCATTTTTGTGTTCGACATGGGCGTTGCCGGCGCGGCACTTGCAACAATCATTTCACAGGCTCTCAGCGCCGCGTGGGTGCTGTTTTTCCTGCTCTCCAAAAAAACCGCAATAAAAATCCGCCTAAAGCACATAAAGCTAAGGCTTCACACCATTTTGATGATTATGGCTCTCGGCGTTTCACCATTTATAATGCAGGCAACGGAAAGCCTTGTCAGTATAACCTTCAACACGGGTCTTCAGCGCTACGGCGGCGACCTCTACGTCGGTGCGATGACAATTTTGCAAAGTGTTATGCAGCTGCTAATAGTTCCGCTAACCGGACTGACACAGGGTGCGCAGCCAATTATTAGCTACAACTACGGCGCAAACAAGCCCGAAAGAGTTAAAAAAACCTTTAAAATAGTACTTGTCTGTTCTCTTGCGCTATCCTGCCTCGGCTGTGCGGCGGCTGTGTTTTTCCCCGAAATCCTCGCAAAAATATTTACGCCAAAGCCGGAGCTTATAGCGCTTGTAAAGCAGGTGCTCCCAATTTACATGGCGGGAATTTGGCTGTTTGGAATACAATCGGCTTGTCAAGCAAGCTTTGTCGGCATGGGTAAGGCAAAGGTTTCGCTTTTCCTCGCACTTCTCCGAAAGGTCATTCTGCTCATCCCGCTCGCCCTCATTTTCCCGAATTTCTGGGGAGTAATCGGCATCTTCATAGCGGAGCCTGTTGCGGATATCATCGCCGCACTGACCACCGGAACAATGTTTTTCCGACAATACCACCACTTGGAAACCGATATGCAGTTAAACTCAGACAATCAAAAATAGTAAAAACGGGTCTGTTGCAAAGTAAAATGCAACAGACCCTAAATTTTGTCATTCTAAGCGACGCAAATATTTTTCCGTGTTTTGCAGTATCTTCCTTATTTTGGCAGGCGCACGGTTATTGTCGTTCCGCACTCCTCCGTGCTTTCAAGCGACACCGTGCCGCTCATGGAGTCAACAACGTGCTTGACTATTGCAAGTCCAAGCCCCGTGCCGCCAACTGTCTTGCTGCGACCGCTGTCAACGCGATAAAAGCGTTCGAAAACGCGCCCCTGCTGTGCCTCCGGGATTGGCTCGCCATCATTGTGAACGGTCAGTACGGTTTCATCGGCAATATTCTTTAGGGATACATCCACCGCCCCGCCTGTTCTGTTGTATTTGACGGCGTTTACGATTAGGTTTGAAACAAGCTCTCGGATGTCCTTTTTGTTTGCGAAAATAATAATTGGTTCGGCTTCAATGCCAAAATGCAGTCCATCCCGCTCCGCAAGAGGTCTAAGCTCGTTCACGCTGTCATTTATTACCCGGGAAATGTCAACATTATCGAAGTCCCCAACGATTTCGCCGCTCTCCATGCGGCTTATCATAATGATGTCGTTGATAAGCATACTCATACGTTCGGCTTCAATGCCTATGCGTGAAAGCAGCTCTTTTCTCTTCGTTTCGGGGATTGGGAGGTCTGTGCATAAAAGCTCCGCACTGCCCTTGATGGAGGTTATGGGCGTTTTAAGCTCGTGGCTTGCGTTTGAGAAAAAGTCGCGGCGGATTTTAACGGCGTTGCGGCTTTCGCTTACGTCAGTCATGGTTATAATCAGCGCGGCGGAAAAGCCGCTCTCGTTCGTAACGTGCGAAAAAGCCGCTTCAATTATTCGCCCGCCTATTTCCATGTCTATATTTTTTCTCTTGCCGCTCTCCATAGTTTCCTCGGCCGCGCGGAGAAAATCGCTGTTACGCGTGGCATGAAGCAGCGCCTTGCCAACGGTTGCCTTGCTGCACCCCAGATAGCCGCAGGCCATTTTGTTTATCAGCAGCACATTTTGCTTCGCGTCAAGCAGCAGAAAGCCCTCGCCTACGTTGTCGAGTATGTAGTTTAATTTGTCCTTTTCGCGGCGTATGTTTTGGATTTGCTTTGAAATGTCGGAGGATATGGCATTTATTCGAACCGCCATTTCGCCAAGCTCCCCATAGCGGTAGTCCTTTGGATTTAGCTTTACACCGCCGTCCTTTACGCCGATTAGGCTGTCGTTCATTTCGAGAACGGGCGTGATGTAGTGCGTTGAAAATCTGTTGGTGAGGTAGGCCGCAAGAAGCAGCGCCAAAATTGCGGCAACGAGCATAACCGGTGCAATTGAAATAAAGCTCGTCATGGGTCCCGAAACCTCTCTTGCCGCGCGGATATAGCAGCCATCGGCGGTTTTTGTGGCGGCATAAACAAGCTTTTTTCCAAGCGTTGTGCTTTCGCGGACGCTGACACCGCGGCCGACCTTGCCCGCCTGCAAAATCTCCGGCGCGTCCGCATGGTTGCGCATTGCTTTGTAGTCCGCCTGTGAATCACCGAGAACGGTTCCATCGGCGGCTATTATTGTAATGCGTATGTCGCCTATTGTTTCCGCAAAGCGCTTTGCGGTTTCGTTTGCGTTTTGTGCGGGCAAAAAGTCGGCGGCGATAACATCCGCATCGGCTTGAAGCTCCCGCTTTGCATTATCGCGAAGCTCCCCATTAAAGGCAATGGCGTTTAATATGCTTGAAATTGCAATTGCCGTTAGCAGTATCAGCACAAAGCCGCGCATAAGTGACTTTTTCATTCGCCGCCACCTATGAAGCGGTAACCCACTCCCCTAACGGTTTTTATGTAGCGGCTGTTTTCCGCGGGATCGCCAAGCTTTTGGCGAAGTGCGCCAATGTGTATATCGAGAGTTCTGGTTTCGCCGAAATAATCCGCACCCCAAAGAGTTTTTATAAGCTCCTCTCGTGAAATTGCGCGGTCACGGTTTTCCATGAGCAGCTTTAAAAGCTCAAATTCCTTAAAGGTTAGCGGCAGGACTTCGCCGTTTAGGGTCACTTCGCGGACGTTGTTGTCAAGCCGCAAGCCGTTAAGCTCCAAGACCTTTGAGGCTTCGCGCTTTTCGCCGGTATTTTGGCTTCGGCGCAATTGCGAACGAACGCGCGCGCAAAGCTCCAAAATGCTGAAGGGCTTTGTGATGTAGTCGTCCGCCCCCGCATCCAGTCCAAGGATTTTGTCAAGCTCCGTGTCCTTTGCCGTCAGCATAATAACGGGGACGCATTTCAGCTCCGGCGTGCTTCGCATTATGCGCACGGCTTCAACTCCCGTCATGCCGCCCAGCATGATATCAAAAACTGCAACGTCCGTTGGGGACTTTTGCATATGTGCAAGCGCGTCCTCCGCATTGTCAAAGCAGGCTGTGGCATAGCCGTTGCCGGAAAGCGCAACCTCCAGCAATAGTCGGATGCTCTCGTCGTCCTCGACGATTACTATACTTTCATTCAACAAAAATCCCTCCCCAAAGCGTTTATTCGACCTTATATTTTTTGGCGCTAAATTATTCTCTCGTTGTGATGGATGCCCGTTACATAAAACTGAACCCACTCGCAGATGTTTACGGCGTGGTCGCCTATACGTTCAAGATACTTGATTATCATTAGGTAGTCAATAACCGTATCCATTTCTTTTGCATCGGTGTAAATATTTGAAGCCAAATCGTTGCGGATTTTCAGGAAGAAGCCGTCCACAATGTCGTCATCCGCTATTGTTTTTTCCGCAAGTGTAAGGTCGCCCGCAACATAGGCATCAATTGCGGAGATAACCATTTTCTTTGCGCTCTCAGCCATTTCCAGAACATCGTTTTGGATTTCGTAAAACGAGAAGGTGTCGTGATAGAGGCTAAGCTCCGCAATGTCGGAGGCGGCATCGCCAATGCGCTCTATGTCCGTTATCATTTTTATGGCTGTGCTGATTTTTCGGAGGTCTGTCGCAACGGGCTGCTGCTTCAATATAAGCTTTAAACACATTGTTTCAATGTTGCGCTCCATTGAATTTATGTTCGCGTCGTCCTCTATTATTTCGTGTGCAAGCCCCTTGTCCAGCGTTTTTAGAGCCTTCATCGCGCGTGAAACGGCGTCCGTTGCCATTGTGCCCATTTTGATAAGAGCATCGGATAGCTCCTTCAATTCGTCGTCATATAGTTTTCTTGTTGGCATAACAGTGTGTCCATCCTTTCAATTAGCCGAAACGGCCTGTGATGTAGTCCTCGGTGCGTTTATCTGTCGGCATGGAAAAAATATCGTCCGTATTGCCCATTTCCACTAGCTCTCCGGTTAGGAAAAAAGCGGTTTTGTCGGATATTCTCGCCGCCTGCTGCATATTGTGGGTAACTATTACAACGGTGTAGTTTTGTCTAAGCTCATCCATTAAATCCTCAATGCGCATGGTGCTTGCGGGGTCAAGCGCACTTGTTGGCTCATCCATAAGCAAAATTTCCGGCTCAACGCTCAATGCACGGGCTATGCAAAGCCTTTGCTGCTGACCGCCCGAAAGACCAAGGGCGCTTTTTTTGAGTCTGTCCTTAACCTCGTCCCAAAGCGCGGCACCGCGCAGAGATTTTTCAACAATTTCGTTCAGCGATGCCTTGCTGTGGTTGCCGTGAAGCCTTGGGCCATAGGCGATGTTGTCATAGATGCTCATGGGAAACGGGTTCGGTGCCTGAAAAACCATGCCAATGCTCTTGCGCAGAAGATTTATATTTGTGGTTTTCGCATAGATGTCCTCATCGTGGAATTTGACTTCGCCCGTGATGTGCACGTCGGGAACAAGGTCGTTCATGCGGTTCAGCGATTTTAAAAAGGTACTCTTTCCACAGCCCGAGGGCCCTATGAGCGCGGTTATTTCCTTTTCGACTATGTCCATATTTATGCCCTTTAGAGCTTGGAACGTGCCATAATAAAGTTCAAGATTGTTTGCAGTTAATATTCCCATGGCTATCACCCTACCTTCTTCAGTTTCTTCTTTGCCGCCTTTGCGGAAAAGTTGATTACCAATACCAAAATCATCAAAACGGACGCTATAGCAAAGCCGATATCAAAGTTTCCCTGCTCCGCAACATATACATAGAGCATGACGCTCAGTGTTCCGCCGCTTGCGGCCATTGCTTCGAAAAAGCCTGTTATGAGCGTGTAGCCCGCCCCCGCCGTAAAGAGAAGCGCCGCCGATTCGCCGACAATTCTTCCGACAGCAAGGATAGAGCCGCCGACAATTCCGTCCAAGGTGCAGGGGAGGATGATTGTGCGAATGGTGTACCACTTCGTTGCGCCGAGTGCAACGGCACCCTCGCGGTAGGACATTGGTGCTGTTTTGAGCGACTCCTGCGTTGTTCGGATGATGTTTGGCAAAATCATTACAACCAAGGTCAGTGAGCCTGCAAGCACGCTTGATTTCAGTCCCAGCTTTTGGCAGAAGAAAAGCATTCCCACAAGGCCGTAGATGATTGAGGGGATTGCCGTCAGCGTTTCCGCAGAAAACTCCACAAAGCGAATAAAGCGGCGACCCGTGGCATATTCGTTCAGATAAATTGCCGCGCCGACACCGAGCGGGAGTGCTATGATTAGCGAAACAAGAACGGTGTAAAGAGTAAAGATGATGTTTGGCAAAATGCCTATAGTTCCCTCCAAAACGCTGCGCTCCGTTGAGAGAAAATCCCAGCTTATGTGAGGCAGGCCGCGGACGAATATATAGACAATAAGGGAAACTAAGAGTGCAACTGTAATTCCGGCGCAAAGGTAGATGATGCCTTTCAATATAATATCATAAGCCCTGCGCTTTGTGGACATTTTTTGCCTTATTTGCGGCACATTGTTTTTACTGCTCATTCTTGCTTCCTCCCTTCAACAATCTGTTCAAAATGACGTTGATAATCATGATGAACACGAACAAAACAAGTCCTATTGAAAACAGCGCCTGCCTTTGCAGCCCGCCGGCATAGGACATTTCGGAGGAGATTGCCGTTGTTAGCAAACGAACACTGCCAAACAGCTTTGGCATATTCGCAACATTTCCCGCAACCATCATAACCGCCATGGCTTCGCCGACAGCTCGGCCAATGCCAAGCACAACTCCCGCCGCAACTCCGCTTCTCGCCGCAGGAATACTGACCTTGAAGATGGTTTCGATTTTTGTCGCGCCCAAGGCATAGCTTGCTTCCTCATATTTTTTCGGCACGGCGTTTAAGGCAGTTTCACTGACACTGACAATGCTCGGAAGTATCATAACCGCAAGCACTATAATTGCCGCAAAAAGAGTTGTTCCGCTTTTTACGTGGAACACATTCATAACAAAGGGCACAAGCACAATCATGCCAACAAGGCCATACACAACGGAGGGTATTCCCGCCAAAAGCTCAACTGCGGGTCGAACCGCCGCCGCAAGCTTGGGGCTTGCAATTTTGGAAAGGAACACCGCCATCATAAGCCCAACGGGAACGCCTATTAAAATTGCTCCAAAGGTGGCATAAATTGACGAGAGAATAAACGGCAGTATTCCGAACAGCGGTTCGGCGGCCGTGCTTTTCCAAACCTGCCCAAACAAAAATTCGCGCAGTCCGATTTCTTTTATAGCCGGCAGGCCGCTTATAATCATGTACACGGATATTCCGACAACCGCAATTACGGACACTATGCCGCAGATGAAAAATATGACGCTCATGACTTTTTCGGTTATGTTTCTGGCTTTCATAATAAGTTTCCCCATCCTTTCGCCGCTAAGCGTGAAAATTCAGACCATTCGGGGAAGCCATAGCTTCCCCGAATGACCTGCTCCCGTCAGGCCGCTTTGCCCGACAGCTTGAGGATAATTTACTTTTTTTGGATTGCGCCGGCCTTGGCAATGATATCGGCAGCCTCGTCGCTCAGTGCAAATTCCATAAAGGCTTTTGCGGCGGCGGAGGGCACGGCATCCTTCTTTGTGATGAAATTGAAGTTTCGCTGAATTGCATAGCTTCCGTCAAGCACTGTTTCCTCGGTGCATTCAATCCCGCCGACGGTCAGTGTTTTTGTCTTATCGCTGACTGTTGAAAGTGAGGCGTAGCCGATTGCGTTTTCATTTGAAGCAACCGCCGCTATAACAGCACCCGTGGAGGTAAGCTCCTGATCATATTTGCAAACATCCTCTGCCTTTACAATGCTTTCAAAGCCGTCACGCGTTCCGGAGCCTGCTTCGCGTCCAACAACAACTACGGGCGCGTCATTTCCGCCAACATCTTTCCAGCTTGCCGCCTCGCCCTTTACAAGTGCAGAGATTTGCTCAATCGTGAGGTCGGTTATGGGGTTTGCGTTATTGACAATGATTGCAATTCCATCCACGGCAACGATGGTTGCTTCAAGCCCTGTTTCTTCGTCCTTTAGGTTGCGGCTTGCAAGTCCAATGTCCGTCATGCCCTCTTTTGCGGCTGTTACTCCCGCGCCGGAGCCGGTTGCGTCATAGGTAATTTTGCAGTCGGGGTGCTTTGCGGAAAAAGCCTCGCTGAGTGCCGAGATTACTTTTTCCATGGAGGTCGAGCCGTTTGTGGATATCGTTCCCGAAATTTCTTCTCCGGCGGGGCTTGCCTCGGGGTTCGGTGAAGCTTTTTCCGTAGGGGTTTTGGATGTGCAGCCCGTAAGCAGTGTGAGACTCATTGCGGACGCAAGTACAATTGACAATATTTTTTTCATTTCGATTTCTCCTTGTTCATTCATGTTTTATCAGCATCACCATAATAAAATCAATATGTCCTTTTCACTACCATTTTATAATAAAGTCTTTGTAAAGATTGTGTAAGGGCCTTGCGGCCCCAAACCAAGAGGACTCATAAAAACACTTTGTGTTTTTATGAGTCCTCTTGGTTTGAATACGGGGGATTGGATGTCGCGCCTGCGGGCGCTCGAAAGGTGAAGGTCGGGGGAAGTGAATTCCCCCGACCTTCGTTATTTAATAATTTTTGTCCGCCAGACCAGGCAACTCGCCGTGTCGGACAAAAATTCTTTTGCACGGCAAAAGGACGATTGGACGGAGGACGAGGGGTTTCTCGCCCACAGGGCGAGGGGATTTTGGGGCACGGGGGCTTCTCGCCCATGGGGCGAGGGGATTTGGGGCACGAGGGGCTTCTCGCCCACGGGGCGAGGGGATTTTGGGGCACGGGGGTTTCTCGCCCATGGGGCGAGGGGATTTGGGGCACGAGGGGCTTCTCGCCCATGGGGCGAGGGGATTTGGGGGGAACTTTCTATGCTTCTGCGTGTGCGTCGCAGGCTTCGCATTCGCCG
>JAVVUU010000001.1:0-102682 GCA_036653035.1 Oscillospiraceae bacterium | reverse complement strand
GGACAGAAAATTCGCTCGCCAATCCATGTGACGGATTTAATCAGAGGTTCCTTAAGGTTATTGAAAATTTTTTATAAGGAGGAATGGAAAACTTGAAAGTGGATTTTGGAGTTGGACAAAGCAATTTTGCGATCAATTTACGCCAACGCAGCACTCTGCAAGATAACTCCACCTCCGCGGAGCAATCAAGGACGCGGCGTGGGGATAGTGTCACAATTAGTCCGCAAGGCAGGAAAAACAGCCTTTTGGACAATTTGATAAAGCAAAAAACTCGTATTACCGATCAAAAAAATTCATTAATAAGCTCGACACTTGAAAAAGGCGATACGCTGGATACTATTAAATCCCTGCTGGAGTCATACGAAGAACAGGCGAAAAACATCGACAATCAAATTGCCCAATTAATGGCAGAAGAGATGGCAAAGCAAGCTGAAAAGCCGGAAAAACCGGATGACAATAAGCCAAAAACAAAAGAAGAAATTCAGAATGAACGTCTTGCCGGCATAACGAGCTTATCCGGAGATTTGCAGCAGGCAAAAACAATCAGCGCGGCACAAACTACGGTTAGCGGCGATGCCCGTGTACTTAAATCGGAAATCGAATTGGATAAAATGAGTGCCGGCTCATCAGATGGAGCCAAAACAATTATTTCTAAAAAAGAGACTGCACTTGCGGGAATTGAACAAAAAGCATTAAATCTAACTTCCCAAGTTGCAGACAAATTGTCGGATATAACCGAAAAAATTGACGAGATTAACAAACCGCAAGAGGTTCTGCCTGATGATGAAGTTAAGGACGATGTTAACACCGATGAAGCGGAACCCGAATCCGATAAAACAAACCCAAGTGATAAGCTTTTACCCGCCGATACAAAAGACGAAAATTTGGAGAAATCCGAGTTTGAGGATGAAAATACATCCGCTGCCGAATAGCGCAAGCCCTGTTCTCAAAGAAGTTCTCGGGACTTCTTTGAAAAGCAAAAAATCCCCTGCCAAACGGCGGGGGATTTTTTGCACGCTTTACCACAGAGAGCAAGGATTTGTAGTAATAAATTATTCGTCCAAGCGCTTTTCGCCGCTTATCTGTGAAAGGCTAAAGCAGCCAATTACGGTGCCGAGCGAGGCGCACATATCGAGCAAAAGTCCAAACCACAGCGGAGCAAAACCAAAGGCGGCAAGCGCTATAATGATTAGCTTTACGCAAAGTGTAAGCAGTACCTCCGCAAAGATAAAGCGCTGTGTAAGCTTTGCAATGCGGATGGATTTTGCAACAAGAGCTATGGAGTCGGGCATGATTGCAATGTCTGCCTTTTCAAGGAGGCTTGTGTTTGCGGCTGTATTCATTGAGATGCCGACATCGGCGTCGTTAAAGGCGGCTTCGGCTTCAAAGCTGCCGCAGACAAATGCAAGATTGCTTCGCATATCAATATGCTTTTTTATCTCACAAAGCTGCTGAGATTTTTTCTCCTGCGAGCATTCGGCATAATATTCCTTTATGCCAAGTTCGTTTGCAACAACACTATCACGTTCACGGGAATCGCCGGAAACCATGGCAATGCGGTCTATTCCCACCGGAGGAAGCTTGATAATGGCTTCGGGGACTGTTGCGCGAATAGAGTCGCCAAAGACTATGCGGCCGGCATAAATTCCGTTTACAGCCATATAGGCGGCGTTGTTTTCATAGCCATTTCCGGGAAGCTCAACATTGTTTTCGGTGATAAATTGACAACTGCCAAAAAGGATTTGGATGCCATCGACCGAAACTGAAACGCCTTTATCGGCGTAATTTGTGTAGTCGCTGACAAGCTCGTCGGAAATGGCTTCACCATAGGCGGCGACTATTGCGCGTGCGCCGGGAGAATTTGACTTTGCAACAGAATATGCGGCAACCTTTAGGAATGTGGCGCTGTCCATTTTGTCGGTAAAGATACCTGTTATTAGGTAGTTGCCATCCGTGAGAACACCGGATTTGTCGAATACAACGGCCTTTACACCCGCCGTTTTTTCGATTACGGAGGAACTCTTAAAGACTATTCCGCGCCGCAAGGCCGCACCCATACCGGAAAAATATGTGAGTGGAATTGCCAACAAGCTACCGCAGGGAGAAGCTATTGCGATGATTGTAATTGTTCTGCGGAGGCTTTCGGAAATATCAAGCTTTAGTGCTGTTAATGAGATGATTAAAACAACTAGCCCCAAAAGCAACACTATTGGCGTTACAAGTCTTAGCTTTAGGTTGAGAGCCTTTTCTGTTTCGGATTGCTCGCGATAACCGGCTTTAAGTATTTCGGAAATTTCGTCGCTTGTGCCGTCCTCGTAGTTTACACCAAAATCGTCACAAATTGCTTTCCTTGTGCGGGAGAGCGCATAGCTACGCGCAAGGTATGAAAATTGGAACAGGGTTAGCGCAACAAGCGCCTCCACTCCCCTTCCAATGCAGCATAAAAGAATTGCCGCTATTAAAACGAGAAGCTTTTCGCCGACTAATACGCCGCTGAAAATATCGTTTATCGCAAGAAGGGCAAGGTCGTAGGCGATAATGAGCATACCTATGACTAAAACGATGATTTCGGCCGTTTTAGGCAGCTCCATTGTTGCTATAAGTACAAGCAGAACAACTGCAATGGCAAGACGTATGATTTTTAGCAGATTAGGCTTTGCGCTACCCTCTCCCAGTGAGGGGTAAAGGCGGGAAGTATTTGTTGTGACGAGCTTTGAAAAAGGAACGGACTGATCTTCGGCATCCACGTAATTTTCGGCTTCGGCGGTGCTTCCGGAGCCACCGCTTGCTTTGTTTGCAAATATTTGCAGTTTTTCTCGCAGATTCATTGCTTTCCTCCCGAACGGATTTGACCGCACGGTTGACCCGGACGGTGTGGGTAAAGCAGTTTCTGCTTTACCCACAAATAATTCAGTTCTTCATATAGTATGGATTATGCTTTGTGGTCACTGCCAAGGACGTTGACAATTTTGTTTTTTACAAGCTCGCGAATATTATCTCTCGCGGGGGTTAGGTACTTGCGGGGGTCGAAATTCTCGGGATTTTTAACCATGGATTCACGAATTCCGGCGGTCATTGCAAGGCGAAGGTCGGAGTCGATGTTAATTTTGCAAACTGCCATTCTTGCAGCTTCGCGGAGCATTTCCTCGGGAACGCCGATTGCGTCCTTTAGGTTGCCGCCGTTTGCGTTGATTGTGGCAACATGAGCTTGAATGACAGAGGAAGCGCCGTGAAGAACTATTGGGAAGCCGGGCAGTCTTTTTTCGACCTCTGTGAGGATGTCGAAACGAAGCTGGGGCTTTGTGCCGGGCTTAAACTTGAAAGCACCGTGGCTTGTACCGATGGCGATTGCAAGAGAGTCACAGCCGGTGCGGTTGACGAATTCTTCAACCTCCTCGGGGCGTGTATAGGAGCTGTCCGCTGCGGAAACATTAACAGCGTCCTCAACTCCGGCAAGGCGGCCAAGCTCGCCTTCAACCACAACGCCCTTGTCGTGGGCATACTCAACAACTTTTTTAGTGAGCGCGATGTTTTCCTCAAAGGAGAGGTGTGAGCCGTCTATCATGACGGAGGTAAATCCGCCGTCGATGCAGGACTTACAAACTTCAAAGCTATCGCCGTGGTCAAGATGTACACAGATGGGCAGGTCGGTGTCGATTACAGCGGCCTCGATTAGTTTCATAAGGTAAACGTGCTTTGCATATTTTCTGGCGCCCGCGGAAACCTGAAGTATTAGTGGAGAACGAACCTCCGCAGCAGCTTCGGTTATTCCTTGAATGATCTCCATATTGTTGACATTGAAAGCGCCTATTGCATAATGACCCTCATAGGCTTTTTTGAACATTTCCGTTGATGTTACGACCGGCATATTGTTCAGCTCCTTAAAATTATTTGGTTGAAAAAATATTTTATCAAAAAAATATCTCTACAAGTTTATTTTACTCCAAAAATATGATATCATCAACACATAAGAATTGTTTTACACACAAATTTTCAAATAATTTACGTTTTGGAGGCAAATTATGGAAAAATCATTAAAGGGTTCATGTATAATCGGCCAATCAGGCGGCCCAACCGCAGTAATTAACGCCAGCGCATACGGCGTTATCCGCACGGCACTCGATTCCGAACTCATAACAAAGGTCTATGGAGCGGCACACGGAATAAAAGGAGTGTTGGATGATAAGCTTTATATCATGGACGAGGAGGACCCAAAGGAGCTTGAGCTTCTAAAAAACACGCCCTCCTCCGAGCTTGGCTCTGTGCGCTACAAAATTGCCGATCCCGAAAAGGACGACACTGATTATAAGAAAATTCTTGAGATTTTCAAAAAATATGATGTCCGCTATTTCTTCTACAACGGCGGCAACGACTCAATGGACACCTGCGACAAAATCAATCGCTACCTCAAAAGTGTAAACTACGAATGCCGCGTTATGGGCGTTCCGAAAACCATAGACAACGACCTTTTCGGCACAGACCACTGCCCCGGCTTTGGAAGTGCCGCACGCTATATCGCCACCTCCTGCATGGAAGTTGCAAAGGACGCGCGGGTTTATGACACGGGCATGATAACCGTTATTGAAATTATGGGCAGACACGCGGGCTGGCTTGCCGGCAGCGCCGCACTTGCAAGCTTTTGCGGCTCCGGTCCCGACCTCGTCTATCTGCCGGAGGTCAATTTCGACTACGAAAAATTCTGCACAGACGTTATAGATATTTACAAAAAACAGGGCAACGCCTTTATCGCTGTGTCCGAGGGAATTCACGACGCAAACGGCAAATTCATCTCCGAATATGGCTCCAATCTTGCGGAAGAAAAGGACGCCTTCGGTCACGCCCAGCTCGGCGGGCTTGCCGTAACGCTTGCCGATGAGCTAAAGCGTCGGACGGGCGCGAAGGTTCGTGGAATTGAGCTTAGTCTGCTTCAGCGCTGCGGTGCGCACCTTGCCTCAAAAGCGGATGTCAACGAAGCCGTGCTTGCGGGAAAAACAGCGGTTGAAGCCGCCGTTTCCGGTGAGAGCGGCAAAATGGTTGCCTTTGAGCGCGGCGTTCGCTGTGGAAAATACACCTGCAAAACCAAGCTAATTCCACTTGAAAGCGTTGCAAACCTTGAAAAAAAGGTGCCGCTTGAGTGGATAGTTCCCGAGGGCAACAATGTAACGCAGGACTTTATCGACTACGCACTGCCCCTCATTCAAGGCCAAGCGGAGCGCGTTGTTGAAAACTCCCTCCCCCGCTATGCAAAGCTGAAAAAGGTTTTGGCAAAGTAGACAATTGGAATAATTTATGTAAAGCAAAAGGGGCGGTTCACAGTGAACCGCCCCAAAATTTTGTCATTCAGAGCGAAATGGCCGATTTGCTCGCAGGCTACGGTTAAAAGCTTAGAAAGACAGACTTTTATGGCACCGTGTATTTAAAAACGGTGCTTTTTTAATCAGAGGTTTCCTTGATTTTGCGCGGGAATTTCAGCCATCACAATTCCGGCGGCATCAGCGTCCTTTTGAATTTGCTCGCTGAGCTTGTCGGCGTTTTCAAACTTTTTTTCAGTGCGCAGGAATTTAAAAAACTCAACGCGGACAAATTTTCCGTAGAGGTTGCCGTTAAAATTGAGGATATAGCTCTCAATGGATGGCTCGTCCCTGTCGTCAAAGGTGGGGCGAATGCCAACATTCGTGACCGCGGGTAGATAGTTGTTGTCCACGATAACGCGGGTTGCATAGACCCCGAAGGGCGGCAAAAGCAGGTCTGCATTGCAGGAAAGATTTATTGTCGGTGAGCCTAAACGCCGACCAACCTTGCGACCGTCGCAAACAGTGCCCGTGAAAACATAGGGGTGGCCAAGAAAATAATTGGCTCTTTCAATGTTGCCGTCTGCGATTAGGGCACGAATGTATGTTGAGCTGACAGTTATGCCGTCCAAGGTGAATTTTGGGATGATGTCACAGCCAATCCCAAGCTCTGCGCAATAATCGGAGATGCGCTGCGGGTTGCCCTCGCCCTTGAAGCCGCAATGAAAATCGTGACCTATGACAAAATGTATGGCAGAAAATTGTTCAATTAGTGAATTTATAAATTCTCTCCAGGGCATTGCCATTATTTTTTTGTCAAAATGGTAAATTATAACAGAGTCAACGCCATAGATGCGGCGAACAATATCGGTTCTTGTTTCCGTGCTCCCGATTAGGGGGATTTTGTGGTTGGAAACTATGGATTCGGGGCTGACATCAAACGAAAGAACAGCCGGTACGGCGCTTATCTCCTCGGCACGGCGCTTTGCCATTTTTATAAGCTCTGCGTGCCCTCTGTGAACGCCGTCAAAAAATCCGAGTGCTATAACCTTTTTGGTTACTGCGTTAGCTGACATTTCTACCTCCACGCACCGCAAAATCAGCTTTGGCGGTGCTGTGATTATTGTGTAAGTGCCTTGAAATTGGGGAGCAATACCATAGCCGCACGGCGGCGGTATTGTACATTATTTTGAATTGAAAACAATAGCCGTTATACCTCAAAAAAGCTCTTAATTGTATGCATAACGCCAAAATTTGCATCGGCAAGCATTAAAAAGTCGCCATTTTCGGCATAAACGCGATACTGTCCGTCATCTGCTGTGCAGGCAAAGTCCGTGCCGCAAAGGCATAATTTTTTTTGCTGTTCCGAAATTGTAAGCTTTGGAAGCTCCGAAAAAAGCGAGTCAACGGGTAAAAGAATTTTTTCAATTTCACCTGCTGCGGCAAGCTTTGATATTTCTTCTATTGTGTGCGCATTTTCGATTGAAAAATCGCCCGCTTTTGTGCGCCGCAAGGATGACAACGCCGCGCCTGTGCCCAAACGACAGCCAATATCGTGACAAAGAGTGCGAATGTAGGTGCCCTTTGTGCAAAGGATGCGGAGGATATAATCGCCGCCGCTCTCCCCTATTACTTCAAGCTCTTTTATTGTTACGGGGCGGCTTTTTCGTTCAACCTCAACGCCGTTTCGCGCAAGGGTATAAAGCTTTTGACCGCCTATTTTGATGGCGGAGTACATGGGCGGAATTTGCGAAATATCGCCCGTAAATTCGGGCAAAACGGCAAGAAGCTCGTTGCGCGTAAAGCCGTTTTCTGCAATTTTTAGGATATTACCGGTAATGTCCTGCGTGTCCGTTTCGATGCCGGGGCGAAAGCCTGCGACATATTCCTTTTCGTGGCTTTCGGCAAATTCGACAGCGCGCGTAGCTCTGCCTATAAAGACAACAAGCAGGCCGGTTGCCATGGGGTCGAGTGTGCCGGAATGACCGATGCGGCGCTCGTGCAAAACGCCGCGAAGCTTCGCGATTACATCGTGGCTTGTCCAGTCCGTGGGCTTGTCTACAAGGAGAATACCGTTCATTTTTCGGCCTCAATAATTGCGGCGGCAAGGATGTCTGCCGCTTCAAAGCAACTTTTGTTCATGGCACAGCCGGAGGCCATTTTGTGACCGCCGCCGCCAAATTGTTTGCACACCTCGCTCGCGTTAACAAATCCGGTTGTACGGAGCGATATTTTGCAGTTATTTTCGTCAACTTCCTTGATGACTGCGCTGCAATGCGCACCCTCAACCCGACCGGGCAGGGCGGCAATGTCCTGACAGTCAAGTTCGCCCGCGCCGGCTTTATTTAGCATTTCCTTCGTGACTACCGCGATAACAATTTTGCCATCGTTATAATAGCGGAGGGACGAGAAAATAAGCCCCTCAAGGGCAAGCCTTGCCTTTGAGCTGGTGCGGAAAAGGAGCTTGTTGTAGTAGGTGTTTGAAGCGCCGGCATCGCAAAGCTCTGCGCCCGCGCGGAGGGTGTCCCCTGTTGTGTTGCCGTACACAAAGCAACCGGAATCTGTGGAAACCGCGACATATAGGTGGTCGGCCTCCGTGACGTCAATCGTGCCGCACAGAGCCTTGATAACTTCCAAAATAAGCTCACCGCAGGAGGCCTTTTCGGGCCAAACCAGTGTTTCCTTTGCGTAAAGCGAATTTGATGGATGGTGGTCTATGCAGAGGTCAACCGTGCCGTTAAAGCCTTGAGGGAGAAGTCCGACATCGGCAAGATCGACGGCAATTACAAACTGCGGAGCAAAATCATCGGGTTCAATATATGGCTCGGCAAGCCACGGATAGCTGTCTTTAAATTGGGGGTTTTTGTAGAGATATGCGCATTTGCCTGCCCTGTTGAGTGCATGACAAAGGGCGGCGGCACTGCCTATGGTGTCACCATCCGGTCTTATATGGGTGAGAATTAAAAAATTATCGTGCTCGCGCAGGCGGGCGATGGTTTCAGTTATTGTCACTGTGCTCATCCTCCGTTGGTGCATCAACAAAGTTTGGGTTAAGGAAACCCGGCTCGTTGATTATTTCGTTTATATGTGCGCCGTGCTCAATGGAGCCATCAAGTTCAAAGATAAGCTCGGGAGTGTAGCGCAGATTAAGACGCTTCGCAAGCTCGCGTCTGAGCCAACCGGAAGCGGATTTTAGTCCCTTTTTCATTTCTTTTTCGTCGTTAAGACCGAAAACGCTCAAAAAAACCGTGCAATAGCGGAGGTCGCCCGTTGTTTCTGTTCTTGTAACGCTTAACATGCCCTGATTGACACGCGGGTCTTTTATTGAGCGCAAAAGCTCACTCAAAACGAGTCGGATATCGTCATTTGATCTGTCAAGTCTGTAACCTGCCATGTTGTAACCTCCAAAGCGCCGCAGGGCGCAACATACAACCTTTTATAGCTGTTAAAAATTTATTGAAACATTCCACATAAAAATCTTGAGGAGCCGGTTTTGGCTTTTAACAGGCTGAGGCCGCCGCGAAATTCGTGGCGGCCACAATTGCTAATTCATGATTTGCTGCATAATGAAGGACTCGATTATGTCGCCTTCACGAACATCGTTGAATTTTTCAATGCTTATACCACATTCAAAGTTTGTGGCAACCTCTTTAACGTCATCCTTGAAGCGGCGCAGAGATGAAAGCTCGCCCTCATGGACAACTATGCCGTCGCGAACAACGCGAACCTGGCTGTTGCGGACAATTTTTCCGTCTTGAACGTAGCTGCCGCAAACGGTGCCGATTTTTGAGATTTTGATGACTTGGCGAACCTCGGCATGACCGACAACAACTTCCTTGTACTTCGGCGCAAGCATACCCTTCATTGCGGACTCAATTTCGTTGATGCAGTCGTAGATGACGCGATACATACGCATATCGACATTGGCACGAACAGCATAGTCGCGGGCAGCGGGGTCGGGACGAACATTGAAGCCGACAATGACAGCTCCGCTGGTTGCGGCAAGCATAACATCGGATTCGCTGATGGCACCGACTGCGGAATGGATAACGCGGACACGAACTTCCTCGTTTGAGAGCTTTTCGAGAGAGGTTTTAACAGCCTCGCAGCTGCCTTGAACATCGGCTTTTACAATGATGTTAAAGTCCTTAATTTCACCCTCTTGAATTTGAGCAAACAAATCTTCGAGAGTTACCTTGCGAACATTGCCGACAACAGCGTCCTTGTCTTGCTGCTTTCTTTCGGCAACAAGCTCACGAGCCATTCGCTCGTCCGTGACGGCGTTAAACGTGTCGCCCGCCTTGGCAACCTCGGATAGGCCGGTGATTTCAACGGGCACTGAGGGGCCGGCTTCGGTTACGCGCTCGCCCTTGTCGTCCGTCATAACGCGAACGTGGCCGACAGATGAACCGGCGATAATGATGTCGCCCTGCTTTAGTGTGCCGTTTTGGACAAGAACGGTCATTACGGGGCCGCGACCCTTGTCGAGTCTGGCTTCGATTACAGCACCCTTTGCGGCACGGTTCGGGTTTGCACGAAGCTCACGCATTTCGGCAGTTAGTGCAACCATTTCAAGAAGATTTTCTATGCCGGCACCGGTTCTTGCGGAGATTGGGCAGATGATTGTATCGCCGCCCCATTCCTCGCTGACAAGGCCGTATTCGGTAAGCTGCTGCTTGATACGGTCGGGGTTTGCGCTGGGAACGTCCATTTTGTTAATTGCGACTATGATTGGAATATCCGCCGCTTTGGCGTGGTTGATTGATTCGATGGTCTGCGGCATTATGCCGTCATCCGCCGCGACAACGAGGATTGCGATGTCGGTTACAAGCGCGCCGCGGGCACGCATGGATGCAAAGGCCTCATGACCCGGGGTGTCAAGGAAGGTGATATAGCTTCCGTTGATTTGAACGCGGTATGCACCGATGTGCTGAGTGATGCCGCCGGCTTCGCCCGTTGCAACATTTGCCTCGCGGACGCGGTCGAGCAGGGATGTTTTACCGTGGTCAACGTGACCCATAACAACGACAACGGGAGCGCGGGGAACGAGATCCTCGGGAGCGTCCTCGCGATCGTCGATTAGGCGTTCCTCGACTGTGACAATGATTTCGTGCTCAACCTTGCAGCCAAGCTCTAAGGCGACAAGAGCCGCTGTTTCGTAGTCTATTACGTCGGATACGGATGCCATTGTGCCAAGCTTAACAAGCTGACGCACAACCTCCGCACCGGTTTTCTTCATGCGAAGTGCAAGCTCGCCAACAGCGATTTCGTCGGGAATAAAGACTCTTACGGGAGCTTTTTTCGCAATTTCGAATTGAAGCTTCTGCATTTTGTCGCGCTCTTCCTGACGGCGCTTGGAGCTTGGAACCTGACGAGTTTTGTTCTTGTTTGCAAACTTTTCCTTACCGCGCTTCATGTTTTGAGCGCTTTCGGGAACAAGGCTTTCAAGATGGTCGTCATATTTTGCGATGTTAACCGTTGCTCCGCGTGTATCGATTACGCGCTTTTCGGGAACGGCTCGCGGTGTGTGCGGCTTAACGGCCGTTTCCGCGGGTTTTGCACCCTCAACTGTTTCAGCGGGCTTTTCCGCTGTGGTATTATCGGACTTCTCAGCTGCTTTTTCAGCAGGCTTCTCGATTTTTTCTGTTTTTTCAGGCACTGCAAAAACCTCCGCCAAATCACTTATTTGATTGTGCTGGGTAAGATATTCAAAGATAAGGTCCAACTCGTTCTCCTCCAAAACCTGCATATGGTTTTTGGGGGCGGTGGCATATTCCGCTAAAATCTGCGCAATATCCTTGGAGTTCTTTTTGAAGTCCTTAGCCACCTCGTGAACTCTGTACTTAATTAATGTACTCATATGTCTTTCCTCCTCTTGCCCGACACAGCGGATTTCGCCGCCTTGCCCTTCTTCATGTTCCTATCGTGAGCCTGCGTCTCGCGCTTTCTCAAAAGAGCCTTTTCGCTTTTTTGTGAAAGCAAGGCCGAAACCTCGGTGTAAGACGTTTCAAGCTCCGCAAGTGAGGCCATGAAAACTGCTGCAAGCCCCACATCCTTGAAAGCGACCATTGAACAGCCCGGCGTTCCAAGCTGCTCGGAGAGCTGGTCTTTTGAATATGGCAGGATAACCAGCGGGGTTGTTCCGCCGGCAACAAAGCCCTCTGCGCGGTGCTTTGCGTTATCGGATGCATCGGATGCCAAAAGCAGCACCTTTGCTTTGCCTGCACGAACAACGGATCCGGAAGCAAGCTCGCCAACTTCGATTGCTCCGGCTTTTCTTGCGATACCGAGATAGTTAAGTGGATTGCTCATCGCCCGCCTCCATCTGCTCCTTGAGCTGAGTGTATATTTCGTCGGGGATGGAAACCTCAAGAGAGCGCTCGAGAGCCTTGCTTTTAATGGCTTTTTTTAGGCAATCGGGGCTGTGGCAAACATACGCGCCGCGCCCCTGAGCCTTTCCTTTAAAATCGAGGGAGATTGTGTTTTCCTGTGATTTGACAACACGGATAAGCTCGCGCTTTGGTTTCATTTCGCGGCAGCCGGTACACTGACGCATGGGAATTTTTTTAGGCACAACGGCCACCTCCGTTCAAAATTTGTTATGTTAAAAATCTGCGCTTATTGCCTCAGACTCGGGCTTGATATCTATTTTGTAGCCGGTTAGCTTTGCGGCAAGACGGACGTTTTGTCCTTCTTTTCCGATTGCGAGAGAAAGCTGGCTGTCCGGCACTATGACGCGGCAGCTTTTGCCTTCGTCAAGCAGAGTTACGCTGACGGCATCCGCAGGTGAAAGTGCGGCGGCAACAAATTCTTCGGGCTGCTCGCTGTATTTGATGATGTCAATTTTTTCGCCGCCAAGCTCATCAACTATGCCGACAACACGGCCGCCCTTGGGGCCAACGCAGGCACCGATGGGGTCAACATCCGAATCATTTGACCAAACGGCAATTTTTGTACGGCTTCCCGCTTCACGGGCGATGTTTTTGATTTCGACGATGCCATCGAAAATTTCGGGGACTTCGATTTCGAAAAGGCGCTTCACAAGACCGGGGTGTGTGCGGGATATGAGCACCTGCGGGCCTCTTGTTGACTTGCGAACCTCAACGACATAGACCTTAATCATGTCGCCCTCCGTTAGTACCTCGCCCTTAATTTGCTCGTTTGGAGCAAGCATGGCTTCGGTGTATTCGGAGTTTGAATTTATTTTTATGGAGATGCTGCCTGTGCGCGGTTCAACACGGGAAACAACGCCTGTGAGGATTTCCTGTTCCTTGGAGGTAAATTCGTCGAAAATTATTCCACGCTCGGCTTCGCGAATACCTTGGATGATAACCTGCTTTGCGGCTTGAGCGGCAATGCGCCCAAACTTTTTTGTTTCGATTGGAACTTCAACTACGCCGCCGACCTTTGCGCGCTTTGAATAGGTGTATGCCTCTTCAAGAGAAACCTCTGTTCCAATGTCCTCAACCTCGTCAACAACGTCCATGCGCAGATGCATATCAATGCGCTTTTTGTCGTTATCCATGTTGATGACAATGTTGTCACCACAGGCGGGATTATCTTTTTTGTAGGCGGCAAGGAGGGCTTGGGTGATTTTTTCCTCCATGTATTCGCGGGGAATACCCTTCTCGCGTTCGATATCTTCAATTGCCGCAAAAAATTCAGCGTTCATAATGTTCTGTCCTCCGTATATTTAAACCAGTCTGAGACGTACGTTTGCAATTTGTTCCTTGGTGAAGGTTATTGGCGCTTCGGCGCAGGTTATTGTTACACTGCCGTTTTCATATGCAGACAATGTGCCTGAATGAAGCTTTGTACCATTAACCTGGTTGTAGAGCTTTACCTCAACATTTTCCCCAATAAAGCGCTGAAAATGCTCGGGACGCTTTAGCGCTCGCTCTAGTCCGGCAGACGACACCTCAAAGGTGTAGCTGTTTGTTATGGGATCTTTTTCGTCAAGAATGGGGTCGAGAGCGCGGCTGACGGCCTCGCAGTCATTTATTGAAACCCCGCCGTCTTTGTCGATATAGACGCGGAGGTACCATTGATCCGCCTCGCGGACATATTCGACATCCCAAAGAACGCAGCCGATTTCTTCGACAACCGGACGCGCAAGCTCGGATATAAGGTCAACAACTTTACTCATATAACACCAATTACCATTTTCTTACAAATAATTTCGGCTCAACAAAAAGAGTGGGAAGCCCCACTCATCACACAAACGACCAACACTAACAGCGATATTGTAGCACATTATATAGATATATGCAAGACATTTTTCAGTATCCATACAAAGACCTTGTGATTTTGTTGAGAAAAAGGAGCTTCGCATTTGACATAAAGACGCAATTTTGGTAAAGTGATGTTCAAGGAACCTCTGAATAAATACCGCCACACGTCCGGGCGGCGGCTTTTCCGTCCGGACATCGACAAAAACTCTTGAAATACGTCAGTATTCCTGCGTGTTTTTGGCTCGCCGGACAAAAAATTCGCTCGCCAATCCATGCGACAGATTTAATCAGAGATTCCTTAAGTATGTTATTTTATGAACAATCAGGAGGAAATAAGGATGATATTAACCGTTGACATAAGCAACACCAATGTAGTTTTCTCGGTTATGAACGACGGAAAAGCAATGTTTGTTTCCCGTCTGTCAACCGATAAGGCTCGCACGGCAGATGAATATTCCGTGCTTTTGGAATGGACGGCGCATCAGCGTGATTTCGACCTCAAAAATGTTGAGGGTGCCATAATTTCCTCCGTTGTTCCTCCGCTAACGGCGGCGGTTGCCAAGGCTGTTGAAATAGCAACGTGCTGCCACCCCCTCATAATTGGACCGGGACTTAAAACAGGACTTAATATCCGCCTCGAGGATCCCACCGAGCTGGGCGGAGATTTTGTCGCTTCTGCTGTTGCGGCCATTGCAAGCTACCCCATGCCCTGCATTATCGTCGAAATGGGCACGGCAACGGCTCTGGGAATTCTTGACAAAGCGGGAAGCTATGTCGGCGGCGTAATTTGCCCCGGACTTATGGTTTCGCAGGAGGCACTTGCACAAGGCGCGGCGCAGCTTTCAAATGTCAGCATAACGGCACCCGGGCAGGTTATATGCAAATCTACGTATGAGTGTATGCAAAGCGGACTAATCTATGGTGCGGCAGCAATGGTGGACGGGCTGCTCTCGCGCATTGAGGAGGAGCTTGGCGAAAAAGCAAGCGTAGTTGCCACCGGCGACTGGGCAGAAACCGTCATCCCCTTTTGCAAACGCAGCGGCATAATTACCGACCGCGAGCTGATTATGCGCGGACTTTGGCTGATTTACAAAAAAAATCGGCGCAGTTAAAATATAAGGACACCGCACGAAGCGCAAAATCCTTTGTCAAAGCGCCTCACCGTTTTTGGTGAGGCGCTTTTGTTTTATATGGATTTATTTGCCTTTAATGTAATTATCAATGGACTCGGCGGCGGTTTTTCCGGCACCCATGGCAAGGATTACAGTGGCGGCACCGGTTACGGCATCTCCGCCTGCAAAAACGCCCTCGCGGCTGGTTGCGGCGGCTTCGTTTGCAACAATACAGCCGCGGCGGTCGGTTTCAAGTCCGCTTGTGGTGGATTTTATGAGAGGATTTGGACTTGTTCCAATGGCTATGATTACAGCGTCAACATCAAGCACAAAGTTTGAGCCTTTTATTTCGATGGGGCGGCGGCGACCACTGGCATCCGGCTCGCCAAGCTCCATTTGGACACATTCAAGACCCTTTACATGGCCGTTCTCGTCACTCAAAGCGGCAACGGGGTTGTTTAGAAGCTTGAAAACAACCTCCTCCTCCATGGCGTGGTGAACCTCCTCGCGCCTTGCGGGAAGCTCGTCCATGCTGCGGCGATAAACTATGTAAACCTCCTCGGCACCCATGCGCTTTGCACAGCGGGCAGAGTCCATTGCAACATTGCCGCCGCCGACAACGGCAACACGCTTTGCTTTTTTTATAGGTGTGTCGTATTCGGGCAGATATGCCTTCATCAGGTTAATTCTTGTGAGGTATTCGTTTGCGGAATAGACACCCAAGAGGTTTTCACCGGGGATGTTCATAAACTGCGGCAGACCCGCGCCTGAGCCTATAAAAACGGCTTCGTAGCCATCTTCAAAAAGCTCGTCAACACTGATGGATTTGCCGATTACGGCGTTTGTTACAAGCTTTACGCCTATTGAAACAAGGTTGTCAATTTCACTTTGAACAATGGCCTTTGGCAGACGAAATTCGGGGATGCCATAGACAAGAACGCCGCCGGCCTTGTGGAATGCTTCAAAAACCGTTACGTCATAGCCCATGCGCGCAAGGTCGCCCGCACAGGTTAGTCCGGCGGGGCCGGAGCCGACAACGGCAACTCTGTGCCCATTGTTTTTCGGAGCGGCAGCTTCTGCTTTTGTGCCATTGGAGTTTGCACTGTGGAAGTCCGCAACAAAACGCTCAAGACGGCCTATGGCAACAGGCTCGCCCTTTATGCCGCGAACGCATTTGCCCTCGCACTGGCTCTCCTGCGGGCAGACGCGGCCGCAGACGGCGGGAAGCGAGTTTGTGGAGGTGATGATGTCGTATGCCGCGTTAAAATCGCCCTCCGCAACCTTGGCTATAAACTCGGGTATGCGGACATTTACGGGGCATCCCGAAACGCAGGGCTTGTTTTTGCAGGCAAGACAGCGCCGAGCTTCGTCAATTGCGGTTTCGGCTGTGTAGCCGTTTGCAACCTCGAGAAAGTTTTTATTTCGAACAAGCGGAGCCTGCTCCGGCATTGGATTTTTTGTGGGTGACATATTAGGCATGACGCACACCTCCGGTTATGTGGCAAATGTGTTCCTTTTGCTCGGTTTCCTCGTCCTTATAGAACGCGCCGCGGTGGAGAAGCTCGTCCCAATCGACGAGGTGGCCGTCAAATTCAGGGCCGTCAACACAGGCAAATTTTGTTTCGCCGCCGACTGTTACGCGGCAGCCGCCGCACATTCCCGTGCCGTCCACCATGATGGGATTGAGGGACACAACTGTTTTAAGGTTATAAGGCTTTGTTGTAAGGCAAACGAATTTCATCATCATTCCGGGGCCGATAGCAACGACCTCGTCGTAATTTCTGCCTGACTCTATGAGAGCCTTTAGCTTGTCGGTTGTAAAGCCCTTTTCGCCATAGCTGCCATCGTCCGTTGTGATATAGAGGTTTGTGCAGGCGGCACGCATTTCGGCTTCGAGCATGACAATATCGCGGCTTCGGAAGCCGGCAATCATATCGACCTCAACGCCGTTTTCGTGCATGGCCTTGGCAACGGGATATGCAATGGCACAGCCAACGCCGCCGCCGACAACAGCAACGCGCTTTAGTCCTTCTGTGTTTGAGGGACGGCCAAGCGGGCCGACAAAATCTGCGATATAGTCCCCCTCGTTAAGCTCCGCCAAAAGCGAGGTTGAGCGGCCAACGGGTTGGAACATTATTGTTACGGTACCTGCTATGCGGTCATAATCGGCAATGGTCAGCGGAATACGCTCGCCGAATTCGTCAACACGGAAGATTATAAATTGTCCCGCAAGGCATTTTTTTGCTACCAAGGGAGCTTCGACGACCATTTCCATAGTTGTCCCCGCATCGTTGAGAAGTCTTTTTCTAACTATTTTGTACATGGTTACCCCCATAAATTATTTTTTATAATGCGCTATTTTGCACCTTTTAAGTATTATAACAGCAAAATATGATAATGCAAACAAAAAAGACAGTTAGTTTTTTATCAAAAGGACACAGCCTTCAATGCCGACCCCAGCACCTCGTCCGACCATCGTATTAAAATTGGGCGGCACGTATTTGCGTGCCGCCCAATTGGGGGATGTGTACACTATTCGCTGCGGAGAGCTTCAACGGCATCCTTTCTTGAGGCCATTCTTGCGGGGATATGTCCTCCGAGCACTGTTAGAACTGTGCTGATTAGAACAAGCAAAACAGCGTGCTGAGGCTGCAAAACAGCCACATTTACAAGATCCGTTATTCCAAACAGGTAGCTATTTATGGGGATGGTAAGCAGCCATGCAATGGCAACGCCCAGAGTTCCCGAGAAAATGCCGAGAATAAAGGTTTCGGCATCAAACACTCGAGTAATGTCCTTTTTTCTTGCCCCGAGAGCCTTTAATATTCCAATTTCCTTAGTACGCTCCAAAACGCTTGTGTAGGTGATAATACAAATCATAATTAAACTGACAACGAGTGAAATTGCGGCAAAGGCTATCAGGACAATTGTGATGGCGTCCATAATGCCGCTTGTCATTTCGGTCATGGTGGAAGCCAAATCGGAAAATACCACAACATCATCATCGTTTTCAACCGTGCGGTTGTATTCGTTTAGGTAGTCAACAAGCACCTCTTTGCTCTCAAAATCTGCGGGATATAGCATTAAAAGTGCGGGAGAGGTGTCGCCGCCAAGATAGGAAATAAACTGTTTTTTTGTGTCCTCATCGACAGACTCCATTGTAATTACGTTTAGGTCGGAGTCACGCTGAGCCTTAACAATTTCGGAATTCTTGCCGCTGTCAACAACAAGCCTCGCAAGCGCGTCGCTGTATATGAAGGAACAGCCAAGCATGGCAACATCAGTACCGGGCTTTTGACGAACAACGCCGCAGACGTTAAGCTTTAGGGTATCGTCCGCGCTATACATTGCATCGTAGTCTGTGCCGGGGACAAAGTTTCCGTATTCGCTTTTAACATAATAGTTGTCATTTGAAACCAAGGCAATTTCTGTGCCTACGATATCCTCAAAATCAATGCTTTCAAGTCCCTCGGTTTTGAAGCCCATATCGGACATTATTTTCATGTCAATGCGGTTTTGAGAATCCACAACAAGCACAATATCGGTAGGCTCCTTGGGGTATTCTCCACAGAGCACGTCATAGTCCTGAACGATGAAATTTTCCGATTTGGGGTCGAGCAGCTCGGGGTATGAGGTCATTCCCGCGGAGCTCATGGCTGTGACATTTCCGGGGGTCATGGAGCCTGTCATGCCGGTTGGCATTTTTACGGGGATTATGCTGTCATCTGTTTTTCGGATTAGGTTCATGCCAACAAAGCGCGTTATGCCAATGCCCTTGCAGGCCTTGGGGTCAATTTTTGATATGTAGTCGAGGTATTCGTCGGTAAATTTATTCTCGTGCATTGCCTTAGATTCGGAGGCATCGAACAAAACGGCATGGTCGGTGTCTGCATATTCCTTGGTGCCAAGCATCATGTTTTGCATCTGTTGCCTGGTTTCGTTCATTTGTTCAACGTCCATTTCAACCGCATTCTGGGAAATGAAAATTGGAAATTCCGCCAATGCATCGGCCTGATAATCGTCAATTTGCTTCTGAAAACCCGTGGAAAGGCTCAAAATGACCGCTATGCCGATTATTCCTATGCTGGACGCAAAGCAGGTTAGGAGGGTGCGGCCCTTTTTTGTGCGAAGGTTGTTGAAGGATAATCCGAGCGCCGTGAAAAAGCCCATGCTTGTTTTAGTGAGCGAAAAGGGTTTGTCAGTTTTTTCGGGTTCACAGGGGGCATTGTCGGAAATAATATTGCCGTCCGAAAAGCTGATAATGCGGTCGGCATAGCGCTCGGCAAGCTCGGGATTGTGCGTAACCATGATGACAAGCCTGTCGGACGCAACCTCTTTAATAAGGTTGAGAATTTGAACGCTGGTTTCGGAATCAAGTGCACCCGTAGGCTCGTCGCAGAGCAAAATTTCGGGGTCGTTTACTAGTGCGCGGGCAATTGCAACACGCTGCATTTGACCGCCGGAGAGCTGATTCGGCTTTTTGTGGAGATGGTCTTTAAGACCGACACGCTCCAAAACCGCAAGCGCCTTGCGGTGCTTTTCCTCCTTTGAAACGCCCGAAAGCGTCATGGCGATTTCGACATTCGCAACAATGCTCAGATGCGTTATGAGATTATAGCTTTGAAAAACAAAGCCTATGGAATTGTTGCGGTAAGCATCCCAATCCTGCTCCGTAAATTCCTTTGTGGACTTACCTTTTATGATAAGGTCGCCGCCGTCGTAGCGGTCAAGTCCGCCGATAATGTTCAGACAGGTGGTTTTTCCCGAACCGGAGGCACCCAAAATGGCGACAAATTCCTTTTCGCGAAAAGAAAGGCTGATATCCTTTAGCGCATTTGTTTCAATGTCTCCAACCCTGTAGGTTTTTTTGATATGAGATAATTCAAGCATACTCATAGTCCTTCCGCGATTTTTTTATTTATACATTAGATTATTCTTTTTTTTAGGGGCTGTCAACAGAGCTGTAAAACTGTTCATTAAATGGTCTACAAAAATTCACTTTATATTAACAATTGCCGGGCACAGTGCAATTTTTTCGGATTTCACGTCCGAAAATGTATGAAAAAAGGAACGCCGTCGGAGCAAAAAGCTTTGACGGCGTTCCTTTTTATTAGCAGAAAACCTATTCGTATTGTGCTCTTGAGCCGCCGATGAATTTTGGACGGGTATATGCGGCGGTTAGGAAAGCTTCGCCAATTTTTTTGGTTGCCAAACGAAGCGGAACGGCGACGTCACGCAGGTGCATACCGATTAGTGTGCTGCCAATATCCATTCCTGCGGCGGCCTTGATGTGCTCGACCAAAACGGGGTTTGAAAATGCGGCATATGCGGCTGTTGCAAAGGAGCCTCCCGCCTTTGGCTTTGGAACTGCGGCAACGATTTCAAGCCCAAATTTTTCGGCGGCTTCGCGCTCCACAACGAGTGCGCGGTTGAGATGCTCGCAGCACTGTGCGGCGAGAAATATGCCATTTTCTTTTATGAGCGGTAAAATACCGTCCAAAACGGCGTTTGCCGCTTCGGGAGTTGAGCCTTTACCGATTTTTTCACCGACAATTTCACTGGAGGAGCAGCCAACAACTATAAGCTCTCCCCTGCCCGGCTTTGCAACACTTATTAGCTCCGCCATTGCGTCATGCGCGGCGTTCTTGATTTCATCATACATTTTTCATACTTCCTAACTAAAAAACAGACACATTTTATGATTTTTCCCAAACGGAAACCACAAGTCCGTCCTTATATTCTAACACGCACTTTTAGGTTTGACAATATGATAAATTGATAGTATTATACAAGTTGAAAATGTGACAGATTTCGTCGCTTTTCGACGCTTAAACTTCGACACAATTTGGAGGTCAATATGAAAAAACTCTTTCCACTAATTTTGGCTATGGTTCTCATGCTTTCCGCTTGCGGTAAAGGCACAGATAAACCTAGCGTAAATCCCGTTCCCCCCACACCAACAGCAACCCCCACACCAACCCCCACGCCCGAGCCTATCCGCAACCCCCTCACCGGCGAGGTCATTGAAAAAGACATTTCCGGCATTCGTCCCTATGCCGTTATGATAAACAACATCAGTGTAGCCCAGCCGCATTGCGGCGTTTCAAAAGCGGACATCATCTATGAAGTCCTTGCAGAGGGCGAAATTACCCGCATGATGCCAATTTTCTCCGACATAAATGGCGTTGGCGCAATAGGCAGTATGCGCTCCTCTCGCCCATACTACATTGAGCTTGCTTTAAGCTATGATGCAATTTATGTCCATGCCGGCGGCAGTGAACAGGCATACTCCGATATTTCCTCCAAGGGTGTTGACAACATCGACGGCGTCCGCGGTGCATATGGCCAGAAGATTTTTTACCGTGACCCAACCAGACAAAAATATGGTATTGAGCACAGTATGTTCACAACCTCCGACCTACTTACCGAATACACCCCCACTCTTGGCTACAAAACCGAGCACGACGGCACTTTTGATTACGGCCTAATGTTCACCGATAAACCCGCAATGGAAGCCGGAGCAGCGGCAAACACCGTAGATGTCAGCTTTGCAGGCCTTAAAAAGACAGACTTCACCTACCACACCGATAGCGGCAAGTACACGGCCGTTCAGTTTGGAAAGGACTACATTGACGGCACAACAGGAGCGGCGGTTGAGTTTAAGAACCTGTTGGTTCTCTATGCCGACACGAAAATACTTGACAGCGCCGGACGACGCGAGGTTAACCTTAACGGAACCGGAACCGGCCACTTTATCTGCGATGGCAAAACCGTTCCAATCACATGGACTCATTCCGGAACAGGAAACCACTTCACCTACGCCCTTTCAAACGGTGACCCGCTTGAACTCGGCGTTGGCACAAGCTATATAGCCGTTGTGCCGACGGAAAGTGTCATTACAATGGCATAGCTCCTGCGGTATTCCAACGGCTCAAAAACAGATGGCACTCCAAGACAATCGTTTTGGTGTGCCATCTGCTTTTTGATATGGGATATTTTTGCGTCAGCGCAAATTTTTGGAGCGCATGGGGAAACCCTATGCGCTCCTGTATTATTGAGATGGTGTTGTTAATTTGTTTATGCTTTGAGCTTTTTGATTTCGGCGGTCAGTACGGGGAGAACCTCAAAGAGGTCGCCGATGATGCCGTAATCTGCTACGTTGAAGATAGGTGCGGTTTCATCCTTGTTGATAGCGATGATGGTTTTGGAGCTGCTCATGCCGGCAATGTGCTGAATAGCACCGGAAATTCCGCAGGCGATATAGAGCTTGGGGCCAACGGTTTTGCCGGTTTGACCGACCTGATGAACGTGAGCAATCCAGCCTGCATCAACAGCTGCGCGGGATGCGCCGACAGTTGCGCCGAGAACCTCTGCAAGGTCACGAATGGGCTTGAAGCCTTCGGGGCCACCGACACCACGGCCGCCGGAAATGATGATTTCTGCGCCCTCGAGGTCAACAATTTCGCCTGCGGCTTCTTTGATAACTTCAAGAAGCTCGGTGCGAATTGCTTCGGGAGCAACATGGAAATCTTCCTTGATGACTTCGGCTGTGCGAGCCTCGTCAACAACAACTCTTTTGAATACGCCGGGACGAACCGTTCCGATTTGGGGACGGGTGTTGGGGCAAAGGATGGTAGCCATAAGGTTGCCGCCGAATGCCGGACGAGTCCATGCGACGTTGCCGGATTCTTCGTCGATTGCAAGAGATGTGCAGTCAGCGGTTAGTCCGGTTTTTAGACGGCAGGAAATACGGGGGCCAAGGTCGCGACCGTTGTTTGTAGCACCGATTAGGATGCTGGTGGGGCCATATTTTTCAACAAGTGCGAACATAGCGTTTGCATAAGCATCGGTTGTGTAATGCTCAAACTCTTTGCCCTCAACGGAGTAAATTTTGTCTGCGCCATAGATGGTTGCAGCCTTGATGGCGGCATCGGTGTTGTGGCCGATAACTACGCCGACAAGCTGTCCGCCTTGAGTGTTTGCAAGGCCGCGGCCTGCGCAAAGCAGCTCCAAGCCGACGTTCTTTGCAGAACCATCATCGTTGGTTTCGATAAATACCCATAAATCTTTGGTTAATGCTTCCATTATAAAGTTACCCCCCTCTTAAATGATGCCGTCAGCGCAAAGTGTTTCAAACAGCTTCTTTGCCGACGCTTCATTTGTATCTTCATTTATTTTGACGCCGCCTACTTTAACAGCAGGTGTAAAGGTCTTTTTGACCTTTGTGGGGGAGCCCTTCAAGCCAATGCGCTCTCTGTCGATGTTGGTGATATCGTCAGCGGTGATTGTGCCGATTTCCTTGCGGTTTGCGGCCATTTTGGACTTGATGGTGGGATAACGGGGGTCATAGGAGGGCTTTGTGACGGTGATAACGCAAGGCATCTTGGCGCCAATCATTTCGAAGCCGTCGTCAACTTCCTTCTTGACCTTAACAATTGCGCCGTCAACAGAGGCTTCAACTGCATATGTAACCTGAGGCAGGTCGAGGTGCTCTGCAATTTCGGGGCCTACTTGGGCGGTGTCGCCGTCGATAGCCTGCTTGCCGCAGAGGATGATGTCAAACTTGCCTTCGGTTTCTTCGAGCTTTTTGATTGCGGAGGAAAGGATGTAGCTGGTTGCGAGTGTGTCGGAGCCGCCGAATGCGCGGTCACTTACGAGATAGGCTTTGTCGCCGCCAACTGCAAGGCACTCTTTGAGGGCGTCCTTCGCTTGAGGGGGTCCCATGGAGAGGAGCACGACTTGTGAGTCGGGGGTGGTATCCTTAATTCTTGCGGCAATTTCCAGAGCATAGGCATCGAAAGGGTTAACTATGCTTGGAACGCCGTCACGGATAAGGGTGTTCTTTACGGGGTCTATCCTAATTTCTGTGGTATCAGGTACCTGTTTAATGCAAACAAGCATATTCATGATAGGTATTCCTTCTTTCCAAATTATTGCTTTTTTCGATAACTTGAGGGTTAGTTCTTTGCGGAATTTGCCGCAAAGTAAAAACCGTCACTTCGAAATCGCTTCCACATTTCTTTATTATAGCGCATTTCAACATAGTGTGTCAATACGATATAGGGCGCGGATTTTGTGTTTTTCGACGGAAAAACCGCCTAAATTCGTTAAGGCTGTTCAGAAAAGGGAAAAGTCCCCCCAAAAACGCCTTAATGAAGCCCGCGTGAACAAATGTTCACGCGGGCCGTGAAATTTTATGCGTTGATTTAGCTGTTTATTGGGTGATGTGCGGTGGTGCTTACATCATGCCGGAAGCTTTCAGCAGGCTCTTTACGATAACCATACGCTGAACTTGGTTGGTGCCTTCAAACAGTTGTGCAATCTTTGCGTTTCTGAGGATTATCTCGATGGGATATTCCTTGCTGTAGCCGTTGCCGCCGAAGATTTGGATAGCATCCATTGCGCACTCAACGCAGGAATCGGAAGCTATGGTCTTTGCAGCAGAAGCAAGAGCACTGTCAATAATGCCGTCATCAATCATGCCGGCGACTTTGTATGTAAGAGCACGGGAAGCTTCGTATTTGATTTCCATATCGGCAATCATGAACTGAATTGCCTGATTTTGGAGGATGGGCTGGCCAAAGGTTACACGCATTGCGGCATACTCAAGGCACTTGTCGATGCAGCTACGCATTGCGCCGCAGCTTGCTGCGCCAACGCCTGCGGGACGGGTTCTGTCAAAGGTGCTCATTGCAATTTTGAAGCCCTGACCCTCTTTGCCAACAAGGTGGTCTGCGGGAACGCGGACGTTCTCGAAGATAACTTCGGTGGTGTTGGAAAGGCGGATGCCCATTTTGTCTTCTTCTTTACCTGTGGAGATGCCTGCACGGCTGCGCTCTACGATGAAGCAGGACATACCATGAGTTCCGGCATCGGGAGTTGTAACTGCGAATACGGCATAAACACTTGCAAGTCCGCCGTTTGTGATGAAGGTCTTTGTGCCGTTGATGACCCACTCATCGCCTTCAAGGACTGCGGTGGTGCGGTTGTTGGAAACGTCGGAGCCGGCATCGGCTTCGGTTAGTGCAAAAGCAGCAAGTCCGCCGTCAACAATGAACTTACCGAAAAGCTCTTTCTGTGCCTGTGTACCAAAAAGGTTAACAGGTTGATAAGCCAGTCCGCAAGCACCGATAACGGTTGCAAAGCCGGTGTCTTGATAGGCAAGCTCTTCGAGAACGAGTGAGTTTGTGACTTCGCCCATTCCGCCGCCGCCGATGGACTCGGGGAGCGTAATGCTGGTTAGACCCATGTCTGCGCACTTTTTAACAACGTCCATTGGAGTTTCGCTTTTTTCATCGCACTCTTTGATTTTTTCCCAAGGGAGTTCTTTGCGGATGAATTCGCGAGTCATGAGCTGAATGTCTTTCTGGTCAGGGGTTAAGCCGTATTCTTCTTTCATGAATAATGTCTCCTTTTTCGTTTTGATTGGTTCAACGTGGAACACCATGTCCTCCCAAAGTTCTCAAAGCAGGATTGGAACTGCTTCGATTTTCACAGTGTTGCGCCTTGAGTAGTTGGAAGTCTTGCTTTACACCGAGCCTTGACGCAACAAAAAAGAGACTGCGACAAAAGGACAGTGTTAAAAACTTGACATTCTATACAACTTCTATTATATCGCATACCTTCAAGCAAAGCAATGCTTTTATTGAAAAATTTACTACAAATTTCAGACGAATCTTCACTGAGCGACAAAATGCAGCAAGGCTCTGCTTTTTCGGAATATTTTGCATAGCTCAAGCGGCCGCATAGTTTTATATTATTTAACATTTTCTTGACAGAATGTGTTATATTATGAGAATATAAAGAGAAAAAAAGATTGGATTTATTGTACTATTTTAAATAAGCGTACGCGGTTTTGTTGAAAATTTTGCGAGTTAATATAAGGAGTGAATGTTATGTCCTTTTGTACTGAATGTGGTTTCAAATTGCCGGATAACGCGGTTTTTTGCCCAAACTGCGGAACTTCCGTTGCTACAAAATACGACAATTGTTCGCAAAAAAGCGAAATACCTCCGCAGGATGAACATATTTCGGGAGAGGTTCCAACCTCTTTGCGGGGAGAATATGCAGCGGAAAAAAGCTCCGATACCACACAGAATGAGATTATATCAGGCGAGGTTGCGCGCGCAGCGCAGGGCAAATATACAACGGAGGACGGCAAGTTTTATGCCGCGCCCAAGGCCGACCCCTCCCCTGCCGATTATGGCTACCCACGCACCGGAGAACCTGACCCGAAGCCAAGCAACAAGAAAAGAATTATTGCCATTGCAATATCTGCCGCCGTACTCATTTTACTTGTTTTGGCGTTTATGCTTTCAAGCGCAGGCGGCATATTTCATCTTTTTGGACGCGCCCACGACAGGCACAAAAATATGTTTCTCCCATCCGTCACCATAATTGAGCCGAACACCGAAATTGCCGGTAGCGGAAATGTTGGAGGCGAGAACTTTTACATTGAAATTGTTGGAGCAACTCATTTTACTGACACCAACGGAAACTCCGCAATGCGTGTTTTTTACAATTTCACAAACAACTCTACCCGCCCAATCTCAGCTTGGGAGGCATTGAATATAGTTCCGCGGCAGGATGGTCATGAGCTTAAAAACACATATTCGTGGCAGGAAAGCGATATCTATTACAACCACACCTATGCGATTATTCCCGGAACCACCATTCGGTGTGCATATGAATTTCTTTTCAATCCATCGGGCGGAAATGTGGACATCTTATTTGTGGACAGCGAGCTTGACGCAAAGTCCGGCAGGGTAATGGCAACCTATTCCCCGGAAAATCTTCCCGGAGCGCCCGAGCCGTTTGTCATCAAGCCCATCACCGACCCTCAGTGGACAAAAAATCGACCGGCAGAGGGTACACTTGGAGATGTGTTTCATGTTTCGGTTTTGGATGCAGAGCTTATCAGTGATTTTTACGGAAATCCGGCCATTAGAATTTATTATGAATTTACGAACAACAGCGAAGTCCCCGCAACGCTCAGTGACGAGCTTCGCGCATTAACCTATCAAGACGGTATACAGCTTGAATATTCCAGTGCAAACGAGGACAGCGAGAGCGACTTCAACTTCATAAAATCGGTTGCACCGGGAACCAAGGTTAAGGCCTCTGCAATATTCGCACTGCGCAATGAAACCTCCCCCGTTGAAGCAGAAATTTCTTCTTCCGAAAGCTACGACGCTGTTGGTCAAACCTATGCAATATCTGAAAAATAAAAGCAATATTCCTTTATTCATTGTTTCACACAAAAGCGCCCGACTGCGTACAACAGTCGGGCGCTTCGCATATAGTATTCTGAGGGTATTCCTCAAAATATGACAACGAGAGTGGTATGCTATGCTGCAATTAAAAACTATACTGCAAAGGTTGAAAAGGCCATCGGTTCTGCTCAGCATCGCGGCACAGGTGGTGGCAATTTTAACACTGCTTCGTGTACAGGTTGATATGACCATTGTGACGGGAATTATAGCCGCAATAAGCTCAATTCTCGTACTGCTTGGCATTATGTCCGACCCCGATACGAAAAAACTCGGCTACGGCGATGATATAATGTTTTGCGAAAATTGCCAAAAGGACTCCGTACACAAGCTGATTAACGGAGTGCTTGTATGCAAGGAATGCGGAAATCCGCAAAAGACGCGCTGATAACAAAAAACGCGGACTTCAAAAGAAGCCCGCGTTTAATATTGCTTTGGGTATGTAGCTTATTCCGCTGTCATAAGAGCGACAAGAGCGTTCTTGTAGGTGATGAAGCCAATGACAAACAGCAGTGAGAATACTGCTTCTGCCAGCATGGCAACCATCTGAAGCGGGAAGTCTTGGTATGCGTTCATCATGCCAAATACGTTTGCAACAACTGCTACGAGCAGAGTGACAACGCCGAGGATGATACCGGCCTTGATTTTGCCGATGCCCGGGGTGCCTGCTGCGCTGATGCCGCAGATGGAGGCGATAAGACCGATGATTGCTACAAAGAGAAGCGCAAGATAGAGGTAAAGTCTTGTGGTAAGCTCTTTGGTGGTTTTGACGGTCTGCTCGTCAACAACTTCTCTGCCGGCTGCAATGGGATCCATGCCTGCATCGATTTTTGCTTTAACGTCGGCGTTCTTTTCAACTTCGGCGTAGCCTGCATCAACCTGTGCCTGGCCTGCTTCAAACTCTGCAAGAAGTGCCTTGCCGTCTTCAAGCTGCTTTGCGGCGGCTTCAAGATTTGCTTTGCCTTCTGCGAGCTGTGCGGGGGCGGCGGCTAGCTTTGCTTTACCGGCTGCAAGTGTTTGCGCACCGGTTGCAAGCTTTGCTCTGCCGGCTTCAAGAGCGGGGAGAGAAGCTGCAAGCTTTGCTTTACCGGCGTTTAGAACAGGAAGGCTTGCATCAAGCTTTGCCTTACCGGCTTTTAGCTCAGGTTCTGCTGCTGCAACTTTTTGCTGTCCTGCTTCGTATTTAGCTACCAGACCGACAACCGTTTCAAACGGATAGCCAAGGAACGGAACCAGCGGCTCCATTTCATCCAACTGCTTCTTAAGCGCATCAAGCTTAGCCTTATTGGCATCTAATTCTGCTTTTTTTGCAGAAAGGCCGGTGGTCATGGCAGCTATCTCCGCATCGGAGAGCTTTCCAGCGGACTTTGCGGCTTCAAACTCTGCAAATTTCTTGTCGTAAGCTTCCTTGTTGGGAGTATACTGTGCCATTCCGCCTTCATACTGCTCTTTACCGGCCTTGTATTCGGCGGCTTTCTGAGCTTTAAATGACTCAAAAGCGGGTGCTCCGGCTTCTACTAAGGGCTTAGCAAAAGTGTATATAGTCTTGTTTTTCTCAAGCTCTTCTTTACCGGCATTGTATTCTTTCATACCGGCGTTGTAGGTTGCAAGACCCTTGTCATATTCTGCTTGGCCGGCTGCAACTTGAGCTTTACCGGCGGCGTAATCTTTTTCGCCCTTTGCAAGGGTTTCCTTGCCGGCGGCGTATTCTTTTTCGCCTGCGGCTACTTGTGCCTTGCCTGCTTCAAACTCTGCTGTTTTGGTTTTAAGCAGTTCTTGACCGGCGGCGTAATCTTTTTCGCCTTGTTCGATTTTTGCCTTACCGGCTTCGTAGTCTGCACGCTTTGTTTCGAGTTTTGCAACTCCGGCTTCAAGTGTGTCGAGTTTTTCCAGTGTTGCTGCTTTTTCGTCCTCTTTGATTTTCTTAGTGTCCTTAACGTCGAGAATGCCCATTGCTCCTGCTACGAGAGCAAATAGACATACGAGAACTAAGAATATGCTGCAGACCTTTAGCATTTTCTGCCCCTTCATTTTTAAATCCTCCCAAAATTTTTTTTACCTTCCGGTAATAGTGATTTGCCGAGCTTTGTCTACTTCTTCTCTCAATAATACTTATTCAGTATATATGATACATATTCAAAGCGCAAGCAATATTCGACAAGTTTTTAGTGAAAATTGCAATAATTTACTTATTCAACAAACTTCAATGTAAAAGTTTTGCTATTAAATCATCGCATTTTTGTAATATTTTCATTTTGGGGCTTGACATAATTTGAAGCATAGAATATCATACTCATAATCAAATATTTAAAGGCCATGACAAGGAAGAAGTAACCGACCAAAATCCGAACAGAAAGCAGCCGTTTGATGAGAGGCGCACGGAATTTATCGGCGAATACATCCTCCAGCCGCGCACTGAACAGCGCTTTGCGCCAAGTAGGCTGCGACGTTTGCACACGTTACAGTGCCGGGTTTTTGCACGGCGTGCTTTTTGCGCGATGGAAGAAACTTACAAAGGCGGCATTGCGTGAGCAAGCCGCAAACCAAGGTGGTACCGCGAAATGTTTTCGCCCTTCGGATTATTCCGAGGGGCGTTTTTATTTTATATTTTTACACATTAAGGAGAAACACATCATGCCTATTACAGAGCTTTTGGAAAACAACGCAAAGCAGTTTCCCGATGAAACCGCTCTTGTCGAAATCAACCCCGAGCACAGGGGTGCTGCTTCCGAAGCGGCCTCGTGGAAGGAATTTAACCTTGTTGAAAGCAACTACCGCGAGAACACCTATCGCCGCGAAATTACATGGCAGGACTTTGACTGCCGTGCAAACCGTTTTGCACATTTATTGCTTGCAAACGGCGTTAAAAAGGGCGATAAGGTTGGAATTTTACTTATGAACTGCCTTGAATGGCTTCCCATATATTTTGGTGTATTAAAAGCCGGAGCGCTTGCCGTGCCGCTCAACTATCGCTACACTGCCGACGAAATCAAATACTGTCTTGACCTTGCCGATTGTTCTTTGCTGGTGTTTGGTCACGAATTTATCGACCGCGTGGATGCCATTAAGGACGATATGCAAACGCTGAACAAGCTCTACTATGTCGGCGGACATTGCCCCGAATGGGCGGAGAATTATTTTCAATTCATATCCTACTGTTCAAGCCGCAAGCCGGATGTTGAGCTTTGCGAGGACGATTTTGCGGCCATTTATTTTTCCTCCGGCACCACGGGCTTTCCAAAGGCAATACTCCACAAGCATCGCAGTCTTTCGCATTCCGCTATAACGGAGCAGAAGCACCACGGACAGGAGCACGGCGACTGCTTTTTGTGTATGCCTCCCCTTTACCACACCGGCGCAAAAATGCACTGGTTTGGAAGCCTAATTTCTGCGGGACGCGCAGTTTTGCTCCGCGGAATAAGTCCCGAATGGATTCTTAAAACAGCCGCTGAGGAGCACGCAACAAATGTTTGGCTGCTTGTGCCCTGGGCGCAGGATATTTTGGATGCGCTTGACAGGGGCGACCTCAAGCTTTCGGATTACGACCTCTCCGCTTGGCGGCTCATGCACATTGGCGCACAGCCTGTGCCGCCAAGCTTGATAAACCGTTGGAAAGCATATTTTCCAAACCACCAATATGACACAAACTATGGCCTTTCGGAGTCAATCGGCCCCGGCTGTGTGCATTTGGGTGTTGAAAACACCGCAAAGGTCGGAGCAATCGGCGTTCCCGGCTACGGCTGGGAAACAAAGGTTGTTGACAGCAACAAGACAGAGGTTGCAAAAGGCGAGGTTGGAGAGCTTGCAGTGCGCGGCCCCGGAGTTATGACCTGCTACTACAAAAACGAGGAAGCCACCCGAGAGAGCCTTTCCGAGGACGGCTGGCTCTGGACAGGCGACATGGCGCGTATTGACGAGGACGGCTTCATTTGGCTGGTTGACCGCAAAAAGGACGTTATAATAACAGGCGGCGAAAACCTTTACCCCGTTCAAATTGAGGATTTTTTGCGCCGCAATGAGAAAATCAAGGATGTTGCCGTAATCGGCAGACCGCACGAGCGTTTGGGCGAAATTGCCTGCGCAATTATCGAGCTAAAGCCCGACATTACGGCAACGGCGGATGAGATTAACGAATTTTGCGCCGCCCTCCCCCGCTATAAACGTCCGCGTGAAATAATATTTGATAAAATTCCGCGCAACCCCACGGGCAAAATCGAAAAGCCCGTGCTCCGCAAAAAGTACGGAAGCTGTGATATTGTGTCGCGGCAAACAAGCGTACAAAAGTAAAATCAGCCGCAAATTTTGCGGAACGGCATAAACAAAACGGTCGGTCGAAAAGAGTGCTTTTCGACCGACCATAAAATTTATTTTTTTGCAGCAGATGAAACTAGCTCCGACTCTTTTTGCGAGCCAAACTCATTTAATAAAGTGAAGCCCAAAATCATAGCACCGCCGACGAGCTGCCAAGGCGTTACGGTTTCTTGCAGGAAAAGGATTGAAACCAAAACCGCGACAAGGGGGTCAACATAGCTAAAAAGCGCGACTTTTTGCCCCGAGAGCCGGCCGACGGAGGAAAAATACAGGCAATATGCAATTCCCGTGTGCAGAGCGCCGAGAATTAGCATACAGACAAGCCCGCGTCCGTCAAGCTCCATAAATTGAAAGCCCGAGGTGAACGGAACATAGACAGCGAGTACAAGTGCCGCAACCATAAACTGAAAAATGGTTTTGTCCGTTCCGCTGACGGAGGTGATTTTTTTGTTCATTATTACGATGAAGGCGTAAAGGCAGGCGGCACCCAAGCCGAGAGCAATTCCAATTAGCTCCTTGTCGCTCCCCCCTGCTCTTGCGCCGATTATGAGGACAAGTCCAAGCGTTGCCATTATGAAGCAAACGGCCTGCTTTTTTGTGACGTGTTCTTTAAATAAAATCGGGCAGAGCAGCATTATAAGCACCGGTGCAAAATAGTAGCTTAGCGTTGCAACAGAAACGCTGGTGTATTTATATGCTTCAAACAGCAAAATCCAATTAAAGCCGACTGCAATGCCAGAGAGGATGAGCGGAAGAATATCCGCCCGTGCATTTTTTAGGGAAAGCTTTTCGCGCCGCAAAAGCTTGTATAACGAAATGGCGGCAACGGCAATTACTGCACGCCAAAAGGCGATTTCGCCGCTTGAAAGCGCAATGCTTTTAACAAAAACGCTTATCGTGCCGAATATTGCCATTGCGGCAACATTGCTTAGCAGACTTTTGTTGACCACCCGAATGTGTCCTCCGCTTTGCCCCACTGAATGCCCGTTATGGTGTCGTAGAGCTTTTGTGTGAGAGCACCGATTTTTGAACCGCCGATTTCATGGCTGTGACCCTCAAAGGAAATTTCGCCTATCGGAGAAACAACCGCGGCTGTTCCTGTGCCCCAAGCTTCCTCAAGCGTTCCGTTTTCTGCGGCATGGACAAGCTCGTCAACCGTGAACGCACGTTCCTCAACCTCATATCCCCAGCTTTTCAAAAGCTCAATGCAGGATTTGCGCGTTATGCCGGGAAGAACACTGCCGGAAAGCTCCGGTGTTATGATTTTTCCGCCGATTTTGAACATTACGTTCATGCTGCCGACTTCCTCAATGTTGTGGCGCGTAACGCCGTCCAGCCACAGCACTTGACTGTAGCCTTGACTTTCGGCACGTTCACCGGCACGGAGGGATGCGGCATAGTTTCCGCCGCACTTTGTGTAGCCTGTACCGCCGCGCACTGCGCGAACATCACTGTTTTCAATCATAATGCGGACAGGATTTAAGCCCTCGGGGTAATAGTTGCCAACGGGGCAGGTTATGATGGCAAAAAGATAGCTCTTTGAAGCGTGAACTCCCAAATGCGGGTCTGTTCCGATGATGAAAGGACGGATATATAAGGATGTATCCGGCTCGGCGGGAACCCATGCGCTGTCGAGTTTAAGCAAGGCATTTAATGCCTCGAGGAAAATGTCCTCGGGAATTTGGGGGATGCAAAGACGCTCGGCAGAGGAATTGAGTCTCATTAAATTCTCGCGAGGTCTGAAAAGCAGAATTTCGCCCTTGTCGGAGCGGTATGCCTTCATGCCCTCAAAAATTTCCTGCGCATAATGAAAAACTGTTGCGGCGGGCGAAAGCTCAATATTGCCATAGGGAACAATACGGGGATCATGCCAGCCCTTGCCCTCGTCATAGTTCATAAGGAACATATGGTCGGTGAAGCAGGTTCCAAAAGGAATTCCGTCCAAGTTGGGCTTTTCTTTCAGTACGGTTGATTTTTCAATTCTGATGTTTTCCACGGTGTCCACACTCTCTTTCCTTTGCTTAACCACTTTGAATTTGCTTTAGCAGTTTCGTTAACTAAAGATTTTACCACGCTTGCCGTGTAATTCAAGAGCTAATTTTATGTAATTGTAATTTTTGTGACATACGCTTGCACTTGCAAAGCAAATATAATTAAATTTGGAGATTTGAGCAGGGCGATAACGGTTTTCCTTGAAAAAAGAGTCGATTTGTGCGTATAATTATAAGCGAAAAATATGCAAGCTGTTTAAGGAGACAATTCAAAATGTTGAATGTATCACACGTTACAAAAAAATATGGAAAGCTTGAAGCCAACAAGGACATTAGCTTTTCCGTAGAAATGGGTCAAATTGCCGTATTGCTCGGCCCGAACGGAGCGGGCAAGTCCACCATTATTAAATGTATAGCAGGACTTCTGCGATTTGACGGCGAAATTTTAATAGGCGGCTTTCAAAACAAAACAACCGAAGCGAAGCGCCTTTTGGGATATATCCCCGAAATTCCCGCCGCATATGAGCTGCTAACGGTTGCGGAGCATCTCGAATTTATTCGCCGCGCCTACCGTATGGAGGACGACGGCTACGACAAATATCTTTTGGAGCGCTTTGACCTCTGGGAAAAACGCGACAAGCCCGCAAAGGAGCTTTCAAAGGGAATGCAGCAAAAGCTTTCAATCTGCTGCACACTTGCACACAAGCCCCGCGCCGTTATTTTTGACGAGCCTATGGTCGGGCTTGACCCACACGCAATTAAAGAGCTGAAAAAGCTTTTTGTAGAGCTTAAAAATGACGGCTGTGCCGTTTTAATCAGCACCCACATGATAGACAGCGTTGAGGATTATTGGGACGTTGCCCATATCATGGTTGACGGCCGCTTTGCCGCCACAAAATACAACAACGCGTCAGTCGGGGATGAGAAAAGTCTGGAGGAGCTGTTTTTCGAAATTACGGAGGGAGCTTCAACGGAGGACGCGAAATGAATGGCAATGCACTCGGATTTATATTAAGAACAAAAATCAAAAACAAAATCAAGAGCTTTTTCAAAAAGCCGATACGCATAATCTACGTTCTGATTTTTGCCGCCCTGTTTGCCGTAACTATCGCAGGCGGAGCCTCCGGCGAAGCGGATTCGGACAGAACGATAAGAGATATAAGCGAGCTTATGGCGGGACTGAAAGCTCTGCTCATCCTAATATTTTCCATCACGTTTTACAGTGGCTTTCAAAAGGGCGGGTCGCTCTTTTCAATGGCGGATGTCAACATGATTTTCTCCTCGCCTATAAACAAAAGGAGTGTTCTTTTCTATGGACTTGTTCAGCAAATGGGAACCTCCCTGTTCATCGGAGTTTTCATACTTTACCAATACGCAATGCTTCATGTTTACTATAACATCAGCGTTTTGGGACTGCTGCTGATTTTTCTTGTATATTCACTTACCGTGTTTTTCTCCCAAACCTGCGCCATGTTTGTATATTGCTTCACCAGTGACAGCAACAAAAAAAGCAGAACCGTAAAGCTTGTGTTTTTCGCTGTGCTTGCGTTGATGGCGGCATATGTCGGTTTAAATCTCCTGCAAAGCAAAGACAACATTTTGGCTTCAATTGTAAGCAGTATAAACGGATTACCCATTACTATATTCCCATTTGCGGGTTGGCTCGGCGCTTTTGGCGGGGCTATTTTGAGCGGGAATTACATTTCTGCCGCAATATGGCTTTTGCCAACAATTGTAGTGTTTATCGCAATGCTGATTGCAATGTCAAAGGCTGACATAGATTTTTACGAGGATGTTTTGGCGTCTGCCGAGAACACGCAAACTGCGCTTTCCGCGGCGCGTGAAGGCGCGGCTCCCGAAGCAATTCCGCACAACATTAGGGTTGGCAAGCCCGGCATTGGAAAGGGGCTTGGCGCGTCAGTCATTTTCTTTAAGCATATGCTCGAAAGCCGCCGCTCCGGCCGCTTTTTCATCAGTGGAATTTCACTCAGCTTTGCTGTGATGACAATTGTTTTTTCGCTGTTCGCAAAAAAAGCCGGCCTAATCGGAGTATTTGCGTTCTATGCCTATTTGGAAATATTTTCAACTACAAACGGCCGCTTTAACCGCGAGCTTTTAAAGCCATACATTTATCTAATACCCGAACCGCCGTTGAAAAAGATGATGTTTTCTCTGATGGAAACGCTCCCCTCGGCATTTGTGCAGAGCGCGGTTGCCTTTGTACCATGTGCAATTATTGTAGGTGCGAGTGCTGTTGAGTGTGTGTGCGCAATTTTGGGCGGGGTCAGCTTTGCCGCGCTGTTTGTTGCTTCAAATGTTCTGGTTGAGCGAATTTGGGGCGGCTCGCTTTCAAAAACGCTGGGCATTTTAATCTATTGCTTTGCCGGAATTTTACTTGCGGCTCCCGGGGTTGCCCTTGCCCTTGTCCTCAACCTCTCCGGTGCTGTGCTTATAAATTATTCCGTAACGGCGTTCCTTGCCATGACCCTATGCAACATACCCGTAGCACTGCTCGTTTTGTTCCTGTGCCGCAATATGCTGCAATACGCCGAAACTTAAAAAAACACGGACTGCGGAAATTTCCGCAGTCCGTGTTTTTTTAAGTTATTTTTTCTCCGCACTCACAGAGCTCGTTTGAAGAACTGTGAATTTCTGCGTTTTGGGGTCAATCGTCTTTATGTATGCGGAGGTTTTACCGGGGGTTCCGGCTTTGTCGAAGGAAATTTTTCCTGCCGTGCCCTCGTAGGAAAGCGTTTGCAGTGCTTCGGAAATTTTGGCAGGGTCTGTGGAGGCGGCTTTTTTAATTGCCTCAACCGTAAGCATATATGCGTCATAGCCAAGCGCGGAAACGGGAGAAATGTAGTCATCATCGCCGTTGACTTTGATGCGGTCGTCATCATCCTTGAGCCATGATCGGAAATTTATGGCAAACTCCGCACCAAGGACATTGCTTTTGTCGTTTTCGTCAAATTCGGAGGGGAAAAAGACTTCCCTACCGTGCCTGTCACTTGCCGTTATAAGTGCGCCGCAGTCCCATGTGCTTCCGCCCATAATCGGGCAGGTCAGTCCGTTATTTCTTGCCTGCTTTATGAACACGCCGCCTGTTTCGGCGGAGGATGGCATGAAAACAAGGTCTACCTTGGCGTTTTTGATTTTAGCTGAAACATCGCGGAAGTTTTTTTGAGCGGAGTTGAAAGAAAACTCGCTGACTTTACCGCCAAGACGCACAAATTCCTCGCTGAAATATTTGCCAAGTGCTATTGAATATGGCTCTCCCACCTGTGTCATAACGGCGGCGGCACTAAGACCGCGGCTGTAGGCAAAATTTGCCATGACGCGCCCCTGAAAGGCATCCGACGAGCAGATGTGGAAGCAGTTTTTGCGGCTTTCGGTAATTACGGAGCTTGTTCCTGAAATTCCAATGAAGGGGGTGTTGGCTTCGTTGAAAATATCTGCACACGCAGCGGAAAGGTCGGAGCCGCTGGAACCCAAAACGGCTGAAATATTGTGCGTTAAAAGGTTTCGAGCGGCGGCGGGGGCAAGAGTGATATCGGATTTATTGTCGGACTTTATTAGCTGAATACTGTAGGTGTTTTCGCCGATTTTGACCTCGGGGCAAACTGAATTTGCATAGGTGATGCCAAGAGCTTCCTGCAAACCATCTGCCTCGCGGTCACCCGAGAGAGGTTCAAAAACTCCTATATTGATTGTTTTGTTTTCGGAATCTGCATCCGCAGGCTTGGGGGCGGGATTTCGATTAAGTTCAACACACAAAATGATTATGGCAAGCACGGCGCAAAAAGCCACAATCATTGAAATAACTTTTTTCATTACAACTCCTAAAAGATATGCTGAAAATCACTGCAAAAAAACATACAGCTTATACTACAATAAAACTCAAGAAAAAGCAAGCAACGCAACTTAAAATTCCGCAATTCGGCCAAAGAACCGGAGCTTGTTGGCAAAACGGTGTTATAGCATGGTTGGGCTTATTCTCCAGTCCTCATGCCCGCGGCGCTCTGCTTTTGCTGCGTAGCCCAAAACATAGAGGTCGTGTGCAGAGCTTTCGAGTTTGAAAAGTGCCTTGCATTCGTTGGATAAATCGTTGACTGCGGCGGGCTTTGTTATTATCGGAATTTGTGTGCGCTCCGCAATTTGCTTTAATGCCTGCCTGCCCATTTCGTTTGCGGCGAGCACGCGCGCATATGGCGGCAAGCCCTGCGCATCCCCCGCTTTAATTCCAAGCGCGGCGCACATACACATACGGCGAATTCGGGAGAGTGCATAGCGCTTGGTTTTCGCGGCGGCGATTATGCCGTCCAAGGTGGATTCATCCGTTGCGGCGGCAAATAGGCGGTTGCCCAGCCCCTCGCCTGCGTCCGGCAGAGCGTTATAGGCGGCTTCGTCAAGCATACGAAGCCGCGATAGAATGGCACATTCGAGGGCGTTCATGCCGACAGGCCCTCTCCCCTTTTCGGATTCGCGGCGAAAAACCGAATTTACCTCGCGCGGGACAAGGGCGTGAATTGATTTGCCCGCACTGAGCAGTGTGCGGACATCGGAAGCGGAGCCGCCGGGCTTGTCGTGCCCTGCACCGACTCGGGTAATTGTTATAGGCTCGATGTGCAGACGCTGATTGAAAATCGCCTTTAGGTATTCGACGGCAAGAATGTTGTTTGGCGCTTCAAGGTATGAGGCGAGCTGACCTAAATCGTGCTCAAGCGCTTTTTGCCGCGCGGCGGCATATGAGATGCCGGCTTCAAGCTCCTTTCGGATAAGCACGTCAAGACCCGGGTCCATAAGCGCGGTTGCAAGGACGGAAAGGCTGTCAATATCACCGCATTCGCTTCCAAAGCTCAAGTAATCGACACAGCCAAGCTGTCCCAAAAGACCAACAGCGCCCCGTGCAAAGCCCTCTGCGGAGGAGAGCGCCCATGGCAACGGAAGCTCCAAAACAAGGTCGGCTCCGCCTTTTATTGCAGCTTCGGCACGAACGTGCTTTGAAAAGGCCGCGGCCTCGCCCCTCTGGACAAAATCACCAGACATAACGCAAACTACGGCGCAGTCGCGTGGAATTGCTTTTTTACTCTCCTCAATGTGGAGCTTGTGACCGTTGTGAAATGGGTTGTACTCGGCAATAATTCCCAATATTTTCATATTGTGACTCCTTTTTGCAAACATTAGGACAAAAATACTTAAAAATGTGAAAAAGCCTTGATTTTTTGGACAAGATAGGCTTAGAATAACAAGGTATGTGTTTATATAGTAATTTCAATAACTACTATTTTACATTTTAATTATGAAGATTACAACAGGAAAGGGAAATAACATGAAAATTTTAGTCATTAACGCCGGAAGCTCTTCTTTAAAGTATCAGCTCTTTGATATGGAGGGCGAAAAGGTTTTGGCAAAGGGTCTTTGCGAGCGCATCGGAATTGACGGACACCTAAAGCACACCCCTCTAAACGGCAATCCCGAGTTCGATCAGGATGTCGCCCTGCCCACACACGGTGAGGCAATTGCCGCTGTTATCGAAAAGCTGACAAGCAAGGAATTTGGCGTTGTCGCTTCAATGTCCGAAATTAACGCCGTTGGCCACCGCGTTGTTCACGGCGGCGAGGCATTCTCCTCCGCTGTCCTAATCAACGATGAGGTGCTAAAGGCAATCGACGACTGCACTCCCCTTGCCCCCCTCCACAACCCCGCAAACATCACAGGCATCAATGCCTGCAAAAAGGTTATGGGCAATGTTCCCCAAGTCGCTGTTTTCGATACCGCCTTCCATCAAACCATGCCCGGCAAGGCATACACCTATGCCATTCCCTATGAATACTACGAAAACGACAAAATCCGTCGCTACGGCTTCCACGGCACCAGCCACCGCTATGTTGCAGGCCGTGCCGCCGCAATGCTCGGCAAGCCCCTCGAGAGCCTCAAGCTCGTTTCCTGCCACATGGGCAACGGAAGCTCCATCTGCGCCATCGACGGCGGCAAATGTGTTGATACCTCCATGGGCTTCACTCCCCTTGTCGGTTTGCCAATGGGCACACGCTGCGGTGATTTGGACAGCGGCGTAATTCAATTTATCATGAACAAATACAAAATCGGCATTGACGAGGTAATGACCATCCTCAACAAGAAGTCCGGCGTTCTCGGCGTTTCCGGCGTTTCCAGCGACTTCCGCGACCTTGACAACGCAGCAGATGCGGGCAACAAGCGCGCAAGACTTGCACTCGATATTTTCCATTACAGCGTTGCAAAGGTTGTTGGCTCCTATGTTGCCGCAATGAACGGCGTTGACGCCATCATCTTCACCGCCGGCATCGGCGAAAACAGCAAGGGCACAAGAGCTGAAATTGCAAAATACTTCACCTATCTCGGCTGCACTCTTGACAACGAGAGAAACGCAGGCCGCGGCAAGGAAGCTGTTATTTCCACAGACGACAGCAAAGTCAAGATGCTCGTAATCCCCACAAACGAGGAGCTTGTAATCGCAAGAGATACCAAGGAAATTGTAAACGCATAAGAGCTTTTCAATCTAATAACAAAAACGGACTTCCCACGCATATTGTGGGAAGTCCGTTTTTTGTGAAATTGACATTTTTCAACAAAATATTATAAATTATACGATGGAAGCGCCGCCGTCAACTATGATAAATTGGCCTTGGACATAGGAGGATGCGTCGGAGGAGAGAAACAGCACGGAGCCATTCAGCTCGCCGCGGTTTCCCGGGCGACCTGTGGGGTTCATGTGCGAATAGTAGCCCAAAAATTCCTGTGATTGGAAGAGCTTTGCAGAGGTCATTTCGGTTTCGAAAAGCGCGGGACCAACAGCGTTTACTGTTATACCGTTCTTTGCATAGGAAGCTGCCATGCCCTTGGTTAGTCCGAGAACTGCGGCCTTGGAGGCGTTGTAGGAATGGCGGATGAAGGTATCTTCCTTATCAGCAACAATGGCATTGACTGAGGATACATTGACGATTTTGCCATAGCCTCTTTCAATCATTTTAGGAACGACATATTTACTTACAAGGTAAATTCCCTTTACGTTTGTATTGAAGGATCTGTCCCAATCCTCCTGCTCAAGTGTGTCAACTCCGCCTCTAACGGCGACGCCGGCATTATTCATCAAAATGTCGATTTTTCCGAAATAGTCGAGAACCGTTTGAACAGCTTTCTTGACGCTTTCTTCATCGGTTACATCACAGGAAACAGCGATAACGCGTCTGCCGGTTTTTTCGATTTGTGCCTTAACTTCTTCTAATTTTTCAATGCGGCGAGCCAAAAGAGCTACATCGGCTCCGGCCTCCGCATATGCCAAGCCTGCGTCTGCTCCCAAGCCGGACGACGCTCCGGTTACAACTGCCACTTTACCCGTTAAATCAAATAAATTGCTCATAATATGGCGCTCCTTAAAATTTGTTTTGGTTCAACCGTTTTCCGGTTTACCGCTACCAACATTGTAGTCTACCCCTTTCATAATTGCAATTATGAGGATATACGGTTTTTCTCTTAAAATTTTACATGGATTTGTGTTTTCACATATTATCGCAAACGTCACAAACGTATAGAATTACCGGTAAAACAGCTTATATTTTCACAAAAAAACCAACATAACAGCACAATGTGCCATCAAAATCGTGTTGACGGTTTTGATGGCACATTGTCTGTTTCGGCAATAATTTAATATAGCGTTTTATTTCAATTGCTGCGGCATATCATATAATATCTGCAAGCAGCTATTATACACAATTTAAATAATATACCATAACGCCGCGTTGCGGCTATGGTATGCTGCTTGATTACAGAAGCATTACTCCTGCACTCTCGCAGGCGGAAATTGTTTGCTCGTCCCAAACGGAGGTTTGCACCTCGCCAATGTGAACCTTTTGCAGGAGGAGCATACAAAGACGTGACTGCCCTATTCCTCCGCCTATTGTCAAAGGAAGCTCGCCCGCCAAAAGTGCTTTGTGGTACATAAGCTCGCGGCGGTTATCGCAGCCCGAAAGGGTTAGCTGCCTGTCCAACGCTTCGGGGTCAACACGAACTCCCATGGAGGAAATTTCCATTGCGCAACCTAGGGGTTCGTAGTAAAAGAGAATGTCGCCGTTTAGCGACCAATCGTCGTAATCGGGGGCGCGGCCGTCGTGTGGGGCACCGGAGCGAAGCGCTCCGCCAATGCACATGATAAAAACGGTGCCAAATTCACGGACGATTTTGTTTTCGCGCTCCTTTGGGGTAAGCGTGGGATATAAATCCTCAAGCTCTTGCGCCGTAATGAATTTTACATCACGATTAAGCTTGCCGAAAAGAGCAAGCTGGGGGTATATGGACTGCATTGTGTCCTGTGTGTCGCAAATTGCACCAACTATTTTTTCAACGGCGGCCTTGAGAAATTCAAGGTTTCTGTCCTTTGCGTCAATGACCTTTTCCCAATCCCACTGGTCAACGTATACGGAGTGGAGGTTGTCAAGGTCTTCATCGCGGCGGATGGCGTTCATGTCGGCGTAGATGCCCTTTCCGGGGTAAAAATCGTAGCGCTTTAGGGCAACTCGCTTCCATTTTGCAAGTGATTGCACAACCTGAGCTATTGTATCGGTGTTGGCAATATCGAAAGAAACGGGGCGCTCAACACCGTTGAGGTCGTCATTAAGTCCTGAATTTCCGGGCACAAACAGAGGAGCGGAAACGCGGTAGAGGTTGAGCGCAACTGCAAGACGGTCGGCAAAAATGCGATTTAGCAGGCCGATTGCCTTTTGCGTATCATAAATTCCCAAGGTGCTCTTGTAGCCGGGAGGAATAATAGTGTTCATTGTTATCAGTCCTTCAAATTATTTTTCGGGGGTGAGTAGCTCAATGATTTTGTGATAGACACCCTCGGCGTCACTGCGAAAATACTTTTCGATACGTTTTGATTGCTCCTCGTCGGAGGTGAGGATGGCAAGGGAGAGAATTTCACCGATGCCATCGGAAAGAGTTAGACGAACCTTGTTTCCACCGGATTGAAGCGGCTTGTGTGAGGTTCCGATTAGGGCATCGCGCTTCATTTTTTCTATGAGCGGCTTGGCCATTTGCTCGGCCTTTGTGCGGACGGAATAGGGAATGCTGCTCTCGACCGCATCACCGTGGTCTGCGCCCTTTTTTGTGATTTTGTAGCCATCATCAGTTAGTTCGATGTGGCCGGTGTCGATAAGCTCTGTAAGGCATTGGGTGTAGTCAAAATAATCGAAGCCGTCGTCAATGAGAATGAGGTCCGATAAGACTTCAAAGCTGACGGCGGCGGGCAGGCGGCGAAGCACAAAGAGGATTAGAATTTTGATGTCAAGTTTTTCGTGAATGAATCCAAGCCTGTCCATGAGCTATCCCTCCAAAAAATAAATTGCAAACCGTATACCTAAGGCCATCATTATATAGCTTTTCAACCTTTTCGTCAAATAATTGTTTTCACAATCGCATTTTTTTCGCATAGACTATAACGAAGAACAGCAAAAAATCTATGGTCAGGAGGAACAGTAATGGCAGAAAAAAATATGTCCGCGCCGACCGCCAACCCGGAATGTATCCGCGAAGCGGTATGTATACACACAAGCAAAATATTCGATAGCTGTAAGGATAAAGACTGTATTGAAGACCTGCGGGTTTACCCTACCTGCGGTTCGCAAGCGGTTATTGAAACGGCGTTTAGCATAAGACCACGCTCGGCAAGGCTCCTTTTTGCGGATGTGAAAGTGGAAGAAATCAATTTCAATCGCGGCTGCTACACAGTTGACGTAACCTATTTCTATAAGGTTAGCGGCGAAGCATTCCCATGCGACAAGGAGGTAAGCGGACTTGCGGTATTCGAAAAGCGAGTGGTTCTCTTTGGCAGCGAGGGAAGCTCAAAGGTCTTTAGCTCACGAAAATGTGAAAACAGATGCGGCTGTCACGGCAGCCTGCCAACTGCGGTAGTCGAAGTGGTTGACCCGCTTGCGCTCTCTATGAAAATTGTTGAAGCGCACCACCACGATGAGCCGGAGTGTGAAAGACGCGCAATTCCCAATGAAATCTCCGATTGCTTTGACGATGACCTTGTCACAATGCACACCTGCAAGCACCTATATGTAACACTGGGACAATTTTCGATAATCAGACTTGAGCGCGACACTCAGCTCCTCATGCCGATTTACGATTATTGCATTCCCAACAAGGAATGTGCCGGAGGTGGCGGCGAGGAGGATCCCTGCGTGCTGTTCGGCCACATCCCCTTCCCTGTTGACGATTTCTTTCCACCAAACGGCAACCCTCAAAAATGCACAGGCGGGAACTGCTCAAACGATTGCTGCTAAGCCTTGGCTTCCTGCCGCACATAATTTCAGCTTCAGGCCGTGGGGAATTTCTCACGGCTTGAACTGTCTGTCAAAAAAATTATTTGGCAGACTGATTTATTATTTGTTCCATTTTATTGTATAATCGGCGGATAAAAGCGCCTCCACCTGTGCAAAATAATTCCAACGCGCTAAGTAATATCAAAAGCGCCATATTTTGCTTGGAGGTATCCATATATGAAAAGAAAAACAGCGGGTGTAATAGGTATCTGTCTCCTGATGGTGCTGACCTTGGGGATTGTAAAGAGCGGAGCTATGGGCAAGGGCGACGCGCCAATTGCCGAAAATTTCGAAATTACCACCTATCGCGAGGTATCTGTCGGAGGAAAGCTTAAAGCCACAGACCCGGACGGCGATGTTTTAAGCTATGTTATTACAACTCATCCCACAAAAGGCGAGATTGAATTGAGCAACACGGGAAGCTTTGTTTACACGCCAAACGACGGAAAGCGCGGACGCGATTATTTCGGCTACAAGGCCGTTGATGGGCGCGGAAACGAGTCCTCGGAGGCAACTGTAATCATCAAAATTGAAAAGCAAAAATCCAAAATGACCTATTCGGACATGAAGGGTAATGGTTCACATTGCGCGGCAATAGCTCTTGCGGAAAACAATATTTTTGTCGGTGAATGCATAGGTGGGCAGTATGTTTTTAATCCGGATGCACCGGTTACAAGAGGCGAATTTTTGACTATGTGCCTAAAGGTAACCGGCTTTGATGTTCTTTCCGGCGTAATTACAACGGGCTTTGCGGATGATGGCAGCATACCGTCCTACATGAAGCCATATGTTTCAACCGCCCTGCTGAGCGGCGTTATTACGGGCTATTCCGATGAGATGAACACCGCGGTTTTTAACGGCACAAAATTCATCAGCTACCCCGAAGCGGCCGTTATGCTGAACAAAACTTTAAATCTCAGCGATGTTAGTGTTAAGGAAAGCACAGGTGCCGCTCCCGCATGGGCAACACAGGCCTGCGCAAACCTTGATGCCTGCCGCATTTCCGATAGCGCCGATGTCAGTGCAGAGGTTGCACTGACCCGTGCTGATTGCGCAAAGCTGCTCGTTGGAGCGCAAAGCATTTTGGAAAACAGATAAATAGTAATAAAACAAGAATGACCCCGCGCAAAAATTTGCGCGGGGTCATTCTTTGACTATTTAGAAATTTGCGCTTGAACATTTATATTCTGCGTACAACATCTCAATTGAGTACATTTTTTATTTTGATTTCAAGCTGTTTATGAGCTTTTCATCAGGCTCGACTATCAGCGTTTTGTAATCGGTGTAGATTACCATGCCCGGCATTGCGCCGGAAGCTTTTTTGACAAATCGCACCTGCGTGTAGTCCACGGGAACCTTGCCGCCGTCACGCGCTTGCGAATAGAATGCCGCAAGGCAGGCCGCTTCAAGCAAGGTTTTTTCATCCGGCTCGATGCCCTCGCAGGAGATTATGACATGACTGCCGTGTAAGGTTTGGACATGAAGCCAAAGGTCGGTTCTGCGGGCGGTTTTTGTGGTTAGCTTGTCATTTTGGACATTGTTTTTGCCTACCCAAATCTCCATTCCGGAGGATGAAACAAAGCGCATGGGGGCGCTTTCTTTGATTTTTTCTTTTTTCGCGGCCTTTTGCTTCTTAATAAAGCCGGTTTCTGTAAGCTCTCGGCGAATTTCCGCAAGGTCGCGCTCGCTCTCGGAGCGCTGAATTTCATCCATCACGCTGACAAGATAAGCCTCCTCGCGCTCGCCCTTTTCGATGAGGTCGCCAAGGTACTTTTCGGCGGTTTTTGCCTTGTTATATTCTTTGTAGTAAGCGGCGGCGTTTTGCTGAGGAGTTTTTAAGGGGTCAAGCGGAATGGTGATTTCCGGACTGTTTTCCTCATAATAATTTTCTGCGGAAAAGCTGATGTCGCCTTTTTTCAGGCGGTAAAGGTTTGCGGTTATTAGGTCGCCCCTGCATCTGTTCAGCTCACGCTCACCGGTTTTCAAAAGCTCCTCTCGTCGGGAGGAAAGCTTGCGAAGCTCACGCTCGTGGGCGCTTTTGACGGATTTGTAGAGTGCCTGTGACTTTCGGCGCATTTGCTCCTGCTTGTCGCGCCGTGTGAAATAATCCTCCAAGAGCGAGGAAAAATTCTCATAGGCGACTTGCTCGGCGGCGTTTTCATATTGTGCAATGGGCATGAAGGAAAAATCCGTCGGTCTGTCGTTTTGAAGGAGCATGGTCGGCTTATAATTGTGCGCCGAAACAAGCGCTGCAAGTGCGTTCATTCCGTTTAAAAAGGCCTGCTTTTCATCTTTGGAAAGCTCGGCAATGGATTGAGAAGCATCACCGCAGGCACCGAAGCAAAGCTCCCTGCATATGAGGGGGGAAAGCCCCGAAAAAGTGTCCAGAAGCCACTTATCGGCAAGCTTATCGGTTTCACAGCTTTGCCAAAGAGCGGCTCTTTCGTCATTTGAAAGCTCAAAAAAGCTCGGCTTATTTTGCGGCGGTGGCAGACGATAAATCAGCCCCGGAAGCACTTGGCGTGTGCGGCTCATGTCGCCATCCACACGGCGCAGACAGTCTATAACGTGCCCCTCCGGCCCTGTTAGAATTATATTTGAATTGCGCCCCATCATCTCAACAATGAGCTGCTTTTGCATTGCAATGCCCATTTCGTCGTAGGTTTCAAGGTTGAAAATCATCATTCGCTCAAACTCCGGCTGGGTCAGTGCGAGAATACGCGCACCAACAAGGTGCTTGCGCAGAAGCATACAAAACATGGGCGGCGACTGAGGATTTTCGTAGCTTTCATTTGAAAAATGTATGCGCGCCGTGCCCACGCCCGCCGAGATTAGAAGGCGCGAATTTTTGCCGTTTACGCGGAGGGTTAGGATGAGTGTGTCGCGCTCCGGCTGCTGAACCTTATCAATTTTTGCGCCCTCAAGCTGAACTGAAAGCTCGCTTGTGAGTGCGTTTATGCAAATCGCGTCTAGCGGCATTGGTTTTCCTCCATGACACATCCGAACAGCTCGTTTATTCTGTCCGTTTCACCCTTTAAATATAGGTATCCGAAAAGTGTTTCGAGTCCTGTGGCGGCGTGATATTCGGAAATGTCGGCATTTTTCGGGATAGAATTTACCCTTGCATTGCGGCCGCGCTTATAGGCGGCAAGCTCCGCATCGGAGAGCTTTTCCATGAAAAGCAGGGTTGCCCTAGCCTGTGCGGGAGCGCTGACAAAACGGACAGTTTCCCTGTGCAGACCCTTGGAGGTGGTTTTTCCGTGTGCGCAAAGCCATGTGCGAACAAGCAGCTCATAAACCGCATCGCCAATGTGGGCAAGACCCAAAACACTCATAGCTTGCAGCTGCTCGTCCGTAAGGCGAGTATTTAAATAATCAGTCATCATATTTTTTAAAAGCCCTTTCTTCAAGCTCCGCGTCCATTGCCCCGCCGAAGCCGCCTACGGCAGTTCCGGTTCGGATTGCGAGGAGTTCGGCGAGCCAAATGTCCCGAAACTGCTGTAATGGCTTATTCAACAGATGTTTTTAGTCTTTCCAAGCCTCTGTGGGAGTATCCTCGTATTCGGCAAAGCTGACTTCGTCCAAATCTGTTGCTGTGTCCACGGGCGCTGTGCCGGTGGAGTACTGCATTTCCTGCCACTGCTGCCTTGTTATGAGCACCTGACGCGGCTTTGAGCCTTCAAAGGGACCGACTATGCCAATTTCTTCCATTTGGTCAACTATTCGTGCGGCTCTTGCGTAACCAAGCTTCAGCCTGCGCTGGAGCATTGAAACCGAGGCCTGCTTGGTTTCAAAAATGACATCAACAGCCTGCGGGAGCAGATCGTCATAATCGGAGGAATTATCGGAAGCATCGGATTTTCCGTTGCCGACGGAATCTTTTTCCTCTGCCGCCTTTTCAATTTGTGCAAGAATGTCCTCGCTGTATTCGACCTCTGCGCCGGCTTTTACAAAGTCAATTACCTTTTCGCGTTCTTCGTCGGACACAAAAGCGCCTTGGACGCGCAAGGGCTTGCCAACTCCGAGCGGAGCGTAGAGCATATCGCCCGCGCCGATTAGTTTTTCTGCGCCGGAGGTGTCAAGTATGATGCGGCTTTCCATGCCGGACGAAACGGCGAAGGCAATTCGGCTGGGAATATTTGCCTTCATAAGTCCCGTGATAACATCCGCCGAGGGGCGCTGAGTTGCTATGACGAGGTGCATTCCCGATGCGCGTCCCATTTGTGCAACGCGGCAAATGCTCTCCTCAACCTCTTTCGAGGCTACAAGCATTAAGTCGGCAAGCTCGTCTATAACAATGACGACGCGTGGCAAGGTTGGAGCGCCGAGATTTTTTTGGTAGAGGTTGTAGCCCGCAAGGTCGCGGACGCCCGCTTCGGAAAACAGACGATAGCGCTTTAGCATTTCGACAACCGCCCATTGCAGCGCACCCGCCGCTTTTTTGGGGTCGGTTACTACTGGAACAAAGAGGTGCGGAATGCCGTTGTAGATGCCAAGCTCGACCATTTTGGGGTCAATCATAATAAGGCGGACTTCCTCCGGCGTTGCCTTGTAGAGGATGCTTAAAATGAGTGAGTTCATGCAGACGGATTTTCCCGAGCCTGTTGTTCCCGCGATTAGCATATGCGGAAGCTTCGCAATATTTCCAACGATTGCATTGCCTGCGATATCTTCACCTATGGCGAAGCTCAGCTTGGACTGCGCCGCCTTGAATGATGAGGAATTGATGATGTCGTGGAGGTAAACCGTGCTTATAAGCTTGTTTGGAACCTCAATTCCAACGGTTGAAATTTTGTCGGGTATGGGGGCAATGCGAACACTGCTGACACCCAAGGAGAGTGCAAGGTCACCCGCAAGGTTTGTGAGCTTTGCAAGCTTAACACCCTGATCAAGCTCCAAATCATAGCGTGTTACTGTGGGGCCGCGTGTGACATTTGTGATGGCGGCGCTAACTCCAAAGCTGCGTATGGTGCTTTCAAGCCGTTCACGGTTTAGGGCAATTTCCTGCCGACCGTCCACAGAGCTTTTGCCCTCGCCCGTGCGAAGCAGAGAAATTGGCGGGAATTGATATTCTCCGTTGCTTTCATCGAGAGCTTTTTCGATTGTTTTGGTGATTTCCTCTGTAACGGAGTCAATTTCATCCGGTGTAATTTTTTTTGTTGCACTCGCGGGTGGGGCAATCGGTGCGGAAATAGGTTCATTGACGGGTTCAAAAGCACATTGAGGCTCGTCGCTTGAAATTTGAGTTACGGCAGCTTCGGGAATACCGGCAACGGCGGCAGCTTCGGCAACAGACAGAGGTTTAACATTGTCCGTTGGCATGGGTACTGTGCGCGGCGCAGGTGCAGCCGGCTTGTCCTCCTGTGCAAGGAGCTGGTCGGGCGTTTTTACGCGGGGCTTGGTGTTGAAAAATCCAACCTTTTCCTCAACATAATTTTCGTCAGGCTCGTTGACCTCATCCATAGGGATGTCGATTGCGCGTGTTCGGCCTTTTCTTGGAGAAACGGGGGCTTTTTCACGCCTTGCCGGAGCTTCATTTTCGGGCGGAAGTGAATTTCGCGCCGCCGGAGGGGCAAGCTCTTTTTTGGGACGGTTTCGGATAAATTTAACAAGCTTTGGGATTGTAACGCCAACGCTGTTCATTGCAAAAAACAGCAGACCTATAAAAAATACGGGGAATGCGCCATAAATACTGACCGCGGATTTTAGACCGAGCGCCAAAATCCCGGAGAGCACGCCGCCACTGAGCATTTCGCCGCCGCTTTTGTAAAGCTGGGCAAATATAGCTTTTGAAAATTCAAGACTTGCTTCACTTGAAAACAGGTGGAAGAATGCGCCTAAAAACAGCGGTGTCAGCAGAGCGGAAACAACCTTGAAGGTGACGGGCTTGCCGCGTGAAAAGCCAAGTGTCCACGCACAAACCAAAAGTGCGGGTGGAAATATGTAGTATCCCCATCCGATAATGCTCTTTATGAAGCCACAAAAATATGTTATAAACCACGCGTCCACCGGGAAGTAGCCAATTAGGGAAAAAAGGCCGAGAAACAGGCAGATTACCGCCGCAACCGCACGCCTCACGGCACTGTTTTCGGAGTTTTTTGGGGGTGGAGCGTTTTTCTTCGACACTGCGCCCTTTTTGGCGGTGGAAGAATTTTTACCTGTTGTGGCTTTTTTCACAGGTGCTTTTTTTGCGGGGGTTTTTGCTGTTTGTGCCATTTATAATTTCACTCCAAATCAGAAAATGATTGAAAGAACGATTGTTAGAATACCAACTCCAAAGCAATAATATGAAAATTTGCCAAATTTACCTTTTTGTGAGATGAACTTGACCAAACGAATTGCAAAGTAGCCGGAAACGCCCGCAATTACCATTCCAACGAGGTATACGGGAAGCAGGGTAAAGTCAACGCCTTCCCCGAAAGCCTTAAAAAGATTGATGATATTCGCACCCAAAATGGCGGGCAGGGAGAGGAGAAAAGAAAATTTTACTGCAAAGCTACGGTCAAAGCCGGCAGCCATGCCGGCGGAAATGGTTGTTCCGGAACGAGAAACACCGGGCAATACGGCGATTGCCTGACAGACACCGACAACAAGGGCGTTGCCGATGGTCATGTTTTTTTCGGTTTTTCGACCCCGCTGCATTTTGTCTGCAAGGAGCAGTATTCCGCCGGTGACCAAAAATGCTATTCCTATGAAAAATGTGTTGTAATATAGCTTTTCAATTTGACTGTTGAACGGCAAAATAATGAAAAGCGGCAGTGTCGCAACAATTAGCATAAGGACAAGACGGCGCGCGGGCTTTGGCGCGTCATCCTTGGGCTGCGGGTGGCGGATGTCATGGAAAAAGGCGAAAACCTCGTGTATCATGTCTGCAAGCTCGCGCCTATAAACTATGCAGACGGAAACAAGTGTTGCAAGGTGGAGGAGAACATCGAAAAACAGGTGCCCCTCCTCGACATTTTGCATTTTAAATATGTTTTGCAGGACTGACAGATGCCCCGAGCTTGAAATGGGCAAAAACTCGGCGATACCTTGGACAAGTCCCAAAAGTGCGGCGACCCAGTAAGTCATAAATACCTCCAAATTTTAATTGGATGGGAGAAAACGAAAATTTGTGAAAGCTTGAAAGTGCTGAAGCGTTTAAGTTTGCGCACCTCGTGGCGAAGCTTTTTTTTTGGAATGGGTACGGCTACGTCTTGGAGGATGCGCTTTGTTTTTGTAAAATTCTTCCATGGAGGTGTCCGCCTTGTAGATTATGCGGTTTACTGTCCATGTGGTGTCCTCCGCCTCGCGGAATTTGATGCGGACAAGAAAGCTGCCATGCTTTTTGCAGGAGCAAAGCGACATATAACGCTTGTCGCCTTGATTTACCCAACGTGTATTTTTGAGGTGCTCACCGCAGATGGGGCAAACGGGCATTGCAAGACTTTTGTCCGCAAAAGCATCCGCTCTTGTGGCAAAGCCGGTGAAAGCGCAGTGTTCAATTGCTTCCGGTGCGTTTGATGCTTCGCCGTTTTCGGGGGATGTGTGGGTTGGAAGCTTTTTTGAGGCATCCTCATATTGTGCAAGACCCGCTTCTAAATCGAGCTTTGAACAGACGAGAGCTGTGTTGTAAGCATCGCCAAGGGCATCGTGCGCAACACGCGTTTGTTCGATTTCGAAGTGCTCCATTGCTGTGGAAAGCCCTGTTTGGTTGCGACCCGCGTTGGTTTGCAGGTTATAGATTATTTGCAGATTTACCCATCTGTCAATCCAGTCCCAGTCGAGGTCGTGGATGATGATGTTTTGCTCAAGAATGCCTTGGTCATCGCTTCCCCATGTGAGGAAGGTACAGCCATCGCCGCACCATTCGCGAAATTTTGCAAGAGCCTCCTTGAAGCCTTCGCCGCTGCTTAGTCTGTCCTTATCGAAGCCTGTAAGCTTTTCGACCTTGTAGTGCATACGGCGAAAATAAATCGGACGAACGTCGATTTGAAATTCCTCGCCGGGCATAAGGTCGTCTGTTAATTTGACAGCTCCGATTTGGATTATCTCCCCGCGCAGATGGATGGGGAGCTTATTGAACACGGCGGATTGAGAGGACATGGCCTGATTCCACTCCATATCCATAACAACATAGCCCATTACTGTGACCATTCCTTTCGGTTTGCGAACATTATGATTTATTGAAATATATTTAATGCCAAAACATGGCTATTATATATTTGCACCTAATTATTATGTTGCATTATTTATAACATAAAGTGTATTGTAACATAAATCACGCTGTTTGGACAGCTTTTTAGGTCATTGTTTGCGATTATATTTGAAAGTTATTTCACCATCTTGTGTTTAGGCGAATAATTTCCCAAAATGTAGCGGAAAAAGTAGGCAATCGCATATGAAACGACGGAGAAAATGATAATTGTTGCGCCGCTTGCAATTCCGAGAACATAGGAAATCCAAAGCCCCGCGAAGCAATAAAACAACCCGATAGCAATGGCAAGAAGCATACGCGTGCGAAGCTTGTCGGAGAGCAAAGAGGCGGTTGCGGCGGGAGCTGTAAGCAGAGCTATAACCAAAATAATTCCCGCAACGCGGATTAAAACAACAACTGTGAGTGCGACAAGGATTAGCAAAAGATACTCAAGAAATGTGGTTTTAAGTCCGATAATTTTCGAAAAGCAGTCGTCAAAAAGAAAGGCCTTCCAGTCGTTGAACAAAATTAGAACGGTTAGGCAGACAACAACGGTAAGGCAAACCATCATCAGAAGGTCGGACTTTGTAACGGAGAGGATGTTTCCAAAAAGATAGGAGCTCATATCGGGAGGATAGCCCTCCATAAAGCCTATAAATGCCGTGCCGAGTGCCATGCCCATCGACCAAAGCAGAGCTATTATTACATCGGTGTTAACCCCGCCGCGCCGCTTAATGCTGCCAACGCCAACCGCCGCGCCAACGGAGAATAAAACCGCGCCGAGCATAGGCTCAAAGCCCAAAAGATAGCCCAAGCCAACGCCGCCGTATGCCGTGTGCGCTATGCCGCCGCTCATCATAATAAGCTTTTTTTCAACGACGATAACGCCAATAAGCCCGCAAACAATGCTTGCCAAAACGCAGGCGATAACGGCGTGCTGCATGAATTGATACTCAAAAATCGCATCTAGCATTGCTTGCCCTCCCCTGCTCCGTCTGTGTCGTGGCTATGTCCGCGAAGGACTCTGTGAGGAACATCGTGCGATATTATGTCAACCGGACTGCCATACATTTCGTTGACAATTTTTTCGTTTAATGAGGGTTCGCCGTGGTAGACAAGTGTTCCGTTAAGGCAGGCAAGGCTTGTTACCTGCGAAGCAATCGCCATGAGGTCGTGCGTTACAAGAACTATTGTAACGGATTTATTCAATGCGGCAAGAAGGTCATAAATCTGTGCGCGCGAGGCGGGGTCAACATTTGCCGTTGGCTCGTCCAGCAAAAGAATTTTTGGCTCCACCGCAAGTGCGCGGGCAACCAGCATACGCTGAAATTCGCCGCCGGAAAGCTCTGCAATTTGCCTATTTGCAAGCTCTGCAATGCCAACTCTTTCAAGCTGCTTTAAAGCCCTCCTGCGGTGCTCGGCCGAGTAGCGAAAAAAGGGGTGCAGAGGGCCTTTCATAAAAGCGGTCATTACGACCTCCTTTACGGAAATTGGAAAGCTCCTGTCCACTGCGGAAAATTGCGGAACATAGCCTACAAGCGAGCTGTTTTCCGTGTTTTCCCTACCGAAAATGGAAATTTTTCCGCCGCTGATGGGCACAAGTCCCAAGATTGCCTTTAAAAGGGTTGATTTTCCGCCGCCGTTCGGGCCTATAACGCCCAAAAATTCTCCCTCGTGCAGGTCGATGCACACATCGGACAGCGCTGTTGTGTGCCTGTATTTGACACAGAGGTTTTCCACATGAATTGCACATTCGGACTTATTTTCCATCGGGGCTTCCCTCCGCAATAGCTGTTGCCATTGCTTTTAGATTTTCAATATAGTCGGCGGCGAGAGGGTCAAGCCGCACGGCCGTGCCGCCGATTTCCTCCGCAAAGGCCGCGGACTGGCTGCTGTCAATTTCCGCTTGATAGAAGATTACTTTAATGCCCTCGCGCCGCGCAAGGTCTGTCATGCTTTGAAGTGTTGCGGCTGTCGCTTCCTTGCCCTCGTTTTCAAGGGCGTACATGGAAAGCCCGTATTCGTCTGCAAAATAGCCGAAGGCGGGGTGAAAAACTATGAAGGCGGGGTTTGTAATTTCGCTCAGAGCTTCACGGATTTCGCTATCCGCAGCGTCAATCTTTTCGTTGTAGGCGGCGGCATTTGCGGAATAAGCCTTGGCATTCGCGGGGTCAAATGCACTCATTTCGTTGGCAATGGCCGTTACCATCAGCTTTGCCCTTTTTGGGGAAAGCCAAATGTGCGGGTCACGCCCGCCGTTTATTGAAAGCTCGTCATATTCGGCGCGGCAGACCTCCGCAAGCGAAACAAGCTTTGTGTCATCGGAAATAAGAGGCAGAATGTTTGTTTCCTCCGTTGGAACTCCTATTGAAAAATACAGCGCGGATTTTGAAAAGGCCTCCGTTTCGCGCGGTGTGGGTTCGTAATTTTCCGGGCTGAAGCCGGGAGGAATCATGACAACGGTATCGACCAAATCGCCGCAGACGGCACGGACAAAGGTTTGCTCCGGAACTATGCTGACGGCAATAATTGGCTTATTTGTCCCAACATTTTCTTCCTCCGAAGAATTGGCATTGCAAGCGGAAAAAAGCGCAAGACACGCAAGCGACATAATGATACAAAGGCTCTTGATTTTTATTTTCATGCTGTTCCTCCATGTCTGACACCATCTGAAAAAATTAATGTAATCGGGGAAGTATGCTGTGCTTTCGCAAGGGCATTGGAAAAAATGCCCGCTGACATTTATTTATATCACATTTGTGACACTTTTTCAACCGTTATAAGCTTGACAGCAAATTCTGGTGTAGTATTATCAAGGTATATCGCATTAACAGAGGTGATTTCACTGTTTAAATTAAATTTAAGGCCGATTTCCCGACCAAACAGATTGAGCAGCTACCTAAAGCGCGAGTGGCGCGTTCTTATGGTGGTTGTGCTGACGGGACTCCTGTTTGACGGCAGTATGTCGCTCATAGCGGTTTTGCAGGGCAGGCTAATCGACACCTTTGCAGCAGGAGCGGCGCTTTCCGCAATGCTTACGCAGGCGGCGGTTTTTGTTGGCGTTGTTGCCGTAATTCAATTGTGCCGTGGGTTAAAACGATACTTTGTGCGCCTTTTTGCAAACCAAACAGGTGCTTCAATGCGGCGAATGCTTTACAATAGTCTAATGAGCCAAGACATTTCCGAGCTTTCGGGTATGTCCGCCGGAGAGCTTATGAATAAAGCCGTCGGTGATGTTGATATCTGTGTCGAGGGTATGCGCAAGGTCACGACGGAAATTTTTGATACCGGCGTTCTGATGCTTGGATATGTTATAACAATGCTTGCCTACGATGTCAAGATAACTCTGCTTGCCTGCATTTTCATTCCTCTTGCGATGTTCATTGCCGCAAGACTAAAAACAGTTATTGAGAAATACACGCGGCGCTCAAGGTCACAGAGCGGCATTATCTCCGCGCTTACACTCAGCAATGTTGAAAATGCGCTTCTCTATCGGGTGAACAGTGCCGATGCCCGAAAATGCGGCGAATACGCTTTGGAGCTTTCCGAGCTTGAAAAGCGCTCCGTCCGCGCTAATGTGCTCGAAAATTCAATGCAGCCAATTTATAACGCAATCTCCCTTTTTGGCATTTTTGGAATTCTGCTTGTCGGTGGAAAAAGTGTCGCAAGCGGCGCGTGGAGCATTGGCGATTTTACGGCATATATTGCAATATTCTTTGCGCTTGCATCAAAATCCGGCAAGGCGGCAAAGCTTTTCAACACCTACCAAAAAGCCGCCGTTTCATGGCAACGCATACGCTCGGAGTTTTTGGATTACTGCCCCGGTGAGGAGGCAAAAACGCCGGAGCAAACCCATGCAGACCTTGCTTGCCGCAACCTTGGATTTTCATATCCGGGCGCGGAGCTGCCTATTTTTGAAAAGCTTTCTTTCAATGCGGAGTCGGGAAATATAATAGGCGTAACCGGTGCCGTGGCCTGCGGAAAAACGGCTCTCGGCCTTGCACTAACCGGCATATTCCCCTATTCGGGTAGCATCTCGGTTTGCGGCAAGGAGCTTTCTTCTTTTACAAAGGCCGAGCGCAGCGGAAGCATATCCTACATGGGGCACGACCCCCGACTTCTAACCGATACGATTTACGAAAATGTCACTCTTGGCACAGGCGGGGACATTTCGGAGCTTATGCGTCTTGTCTGCTTTGACGAGGATTTGGCGGCTATGCCGGACGGAATAAACACGCTTGTCGGATCGGGCGGAGTGCGCTTGAGCGGCGGTCAGCGGGCGCGAATTGCACTTGCCCGCGCACTTTATCGAAAAAGCTCAATTGTCATTTTGGACGACCCATTTTCCGCCGTTGATATGGCAACTGAAAGGCAAATTATTGACGGCCTTCGCAATTTTTGCAGCGACCGCATCATAATACTCATTTCGCACAGGCTTGCGGTTTTTCCAAACACCGAAAAGGTACTGTTTTTTGAAAACGGCGGCGTATGCTGCTCAACACACGAGAAATTACTTGCAGAAAATGAAAATTACAGGTTGCTCCAGAGCCTTCAAAACGGAGGTGCGTGCAATGGCTGAAAAAAGTGTTATGAGCTGTGTCAAGGCCATTATCCGCAAAAATATTGTGCTAACGGTGTCGCTTTGCCTTGTCGCTCTGCTCAGCGTTGCGGCAAGCCTTGCCCCGCCGCAGATTATGCGTATTATTATAGACAAATATCTGATGAATAAGGACACGGCAAAGCTATATATTCCCGCCGCAATCTATTTGGGAACGGTTGTTTCAATCGGCGTTTTGGATTTTTTAAAGGGCTATTTTCTAACACGCTTCGGTCAACGAACGGTTCGGGAGCTTCGCCTTGCTATGATGAAAAAGCTTACCCTGCTCCCCTCCTCCTATTTTACGGCAAACGCACCCGGCACGGTTTCGTCAAGGATTACGGCAGATGTTGATAACGTCAACGGCCTGTTTTCGGAGGGACTTGTCAGCATGGCGGTGGATAGCCTAAAGCTTTTTGGCATCATCGTGTCCATCTGGATTTTCTCTGTTCCGCTTGCACTGATTTCGCTCTGCCTTATCCCAATTGTGTTCGCCATAACCCGCTTTTTCAAAAACAGAATGCTTGCGGCGCAGACGAAAAATCTTGAACAGCTCGGCCGCGTTAACGGTCACATTGCGGAGAGTGTAAAAAATATAACCATGATAAAGCTTTTTTCAAAGGAGCGTTACATGGAGAAAAAATATTGCCGCGAGCTGAAGGAAAACTACAAAACAAAAGGCCGCGTCATAATTTATGACTCCGCCTACGCACCCATAATCCAGCTTATCCGCGCCGTGGTAATTTCAATCGTTGTCCTACTCTCGGCGGAGCAAATCGGCGTTCTCGGCATTTCCGTTGGAATGATGGCGGCAACCATCGACCTAATTTCAAATCTGCTTGTCCCCGTGGAAGCACTTGGCATGGAAATTCAGAGCATCCAAACCGGCCTTTCCGGCATACGCCGCATTGACGAATTTTTTGCGCTGGACGAGGAGGAGAAGGACGAGAGCATCTGTGCCGACGCGGTTATCCGCGGCTTTCAAGCCGGCGCGGTGCGCTTTGAAAACTTGAATTTCTCATATGAAGCGGAAATTCTTGTTTTGAAAAACATGAGCTTCAGCGTGGCAAATGGCGAAAATGTCACAATTTCGGGGCGCACGGGGGTTGGAAAATCCACACTTTTCGGATTGGTTATGGGACTTTTAAAGCCAACGGAGGGCCGCGTTCTTATAGGCGGCTTCGATGCCTGCAAAATTCCAAACGGTGAAAAGCGCAAAATATTCGGCTATGTTGAGCAGAGCTTTCGCTTTGTTCCCGGAAATGTTGCCGACCAAATCAGCCTTGGCGACCCTCAAATTTCGCGCGAAAGGATTATCGGGGTTTGCACAGAGCTTGGGCTATCCGAGAGTATTGAAGCCCTGCCAAACGGCTACGACACAATAGTTACGGGCAGCGGCACATTCTCATGGGGACAGTGCCAGCTCCTTTCAATCGCGCGCGCAGTCGCGGCAAAGCCGCCGATTTTACTTCTGGATGAGATTACCGCAAACCTTGATTCCGCAACCGAGGAAAAAATTATGAGCGCAATTCAAAGCGTTTCGCGCGGCAGAACCGTGCTCTCAATTTCCCACCGAACAAGCGCAATGCAGGACAGCGATAGGATTATTCATATTGAAAACGGCGAAATAGTCTAAGAAAAGCTTGCGCTACCGTCAAAATCTGTCATCTAAAAGGGTGCTGTTCATTTGAACAGCACCCTTTGTGTTAAATTTATTTGCGCGGGAAACGGAAAACTATTCCGCCCTCTCGTTCTCATCTATGCGCTTAATTTTTATGTCCTTGGGGCAAATGTCGTAATTCGTTCGTGCCTTTTTGCCGCCGGTGCCGCAAAGCTCACAGGAGGTGCAGTCACCGCAGGAGCCGCCATTTTTTCTGTCACGCACAAGCTTTATTACAATGAGCACGAGCAGTGCAAGAACAATTGCGCCAATTATAATTGTTGAGAGGTTTTCAGCGAGAAATTCAAACATTGGCAGTCACCTTTTCCTTGCTCCTTACGGCAGCGGGGTTGTTCGGATTTTTGCGAACCAACAGATAAATCATTGCACCAAGCAAAACAAGTGCAACAGCCGTTGAAGCTCCGAAGCCGCCGCCCGTGAACAGGCGCCCAAGCTGATAGACATTCATAGAAACGACATATGCGAATATGCAGAGGTATGCAATTGCGGCAGTTGTCCATTTTGCACTGTTCATTTCGTTCTTTATTGCGCCCATAGCGGCAAAGCAGGGGGCACAGAGAAGATTGAAAATCATAAAGCTGTATGCTGTTAGCATTGTGAAATCCTGTGTTAGCAGAGAAGCATGGGCTGTTCCGTCCGCCGCCACAGCAAAGCCATAAAGTACAGCGAAGCTTGCAACGATATTTTCCTTTGCAAGCAGACCCGAAAGCGTTGCAACCGCCGCCTGCCAATGGCCAAAGCCGAGCGGCGCAAAAATCGGAGCAATGAAACGGCCAACAGAGGCAAGCAGGCTTTGACTGTTATCCTCAATCATGTGCAAACCGCCGTTTGTAACGCCAAAGGCCTGCAAAAACCAGAGCACAACAGCGGAGAGTAAAATGAGCGTTCCCGCACGTTTTACAAAGCTCCAGCAACGGTCCCGCGTTGTGCGAAGGACATTTTTTGCGGAGGGTATGTGGTATTCGGGAAGCTCCATTACAAAGGGTGCTTCTTCACCCGCAAAGGGGCGCGTTTTCTTTAATATGATGCCGGATAATACAACGGCCGCAATGCCGATGAAATATGCGGAGGTTGCAACCCAGCCCGAGCCGCCGAAAAGTGCGCCCGCGATTAGACCGACAAAGGGCATTTTGGCACCGCAGGGTATGAATGAGGTGGTCATAATGGTCATACGGCGGTCACGCTCATTTTCTATTGTGCGCGAAGCCATTATTCCGGGAACCGAACAGCCGGAGCCTATTAGCATTGGAATAAAGCTCTTGCCGGAAAGACCGAACCGCCTGAAAACCTTATCCATTATGAATGCAACGCGCGACATATAGCCGACATCCTCCAAAACGGAGAGCATTAAAAATAAAATCAGCATCTGCGGCAAAAATCCCAAAACCGCACCCACGCCGCCTATTATTCCGTCTATAACAAGCCCCGAGAGCCATGGGGCAACGCTTATGGTTTGGAACCATGCGGCAAGATTTCCGCTGATAATGTTTCCGAAAAGGGTTTCATTGACCCAATCGGATGCCCAACTTCCAACGGTGCTGATTGAGATGAAATAAATCAAAAACATAACCACCGCAAAAATCGGCAATGCCAAAACGCGGTTTGTAACTACTTTGTCAATTTTGTCGGAAATGTTTTCTCCCGGCTTGTTTTTGCGCTTGACACACTCGGAAACAACGCGGCTTATGTAGTTGTAGCGCTCAATGGTGATAAGGCTTTCCGCGTCGTCGTCAAGCTCCTGCTCACAGTCCGCAATGTGCCCCTCAATGTGGGCAAGCTTTTCTGCGGGGAGGTCAAGCTCCTGCAAGACCTTTTCGTCACGCTCAAAAACCTTAACGGCATACCAGCGGAGGTAGCGCGGCGGAACAAGCTCCTCCAAGCCCTCCTCAATATGCGCGAGAGCGTGTTCAACACTGCCTCTGAAAATTGTTGGAGTTTTTGAAGCTTCATTTTTTTCGGCAATTTCTATGGCGTAGTTTGCAACGCTTTCGGAGCCTTCGCCCTTTAGCGCGGAGGTTTCGACAACATGGCACGAAAGTGCGCGGCTTAGCTTTGTAAGGTCAATGTCGTCGCCTTTTTTTCGGACTATATCTATCATGTTGAGCGCAATTACAACAGGAATTCCAAGCTCTATAAGCTGTGTTGTTAAATAGAGGTTGCGCTCAATATTGGTTCCGTCAACTATATTTATTATGGCGTTTGGACGCTCATTTATTAGGCAGTTTCTGGCGACAACTTCTTCAAGCGTGTATGGAGATAGCGAGTAGACGCCCGGCAAGTCCCATACTGCTATGTCCTTGTTGTATTTTAGTCTGCCCTCTTTTTTTTCAACTGTTACACCGGGGCGATTGCCAACATATTGGTTGTCGCCGGTTAGGTCGTTGAACATGGTTGTTTTGCCGCAATTTGGGTTGCCGGCAAGCGCAATTCTAATTTCCATTCGTCCACTTCCTTTCTTTTTTGGGAAACGTGTTAGAGAACTCTAATCGTTGCCCTTAAAAATAAGTTCGTACGCTGAAGCCGCTATTCGACCTCTATCATTTCAGCGTCGGACTTTCTGACAAAGAGCTGATAACCTCTTACTGTAATTTCCATGGGGTCGCCAAGTGGGGCAACCTTGCAGACGCAAACCTCTGTTCCTTTTGTGACGCCCATGTCCATAATGCGACGACGCACTGCACCTTCGCCGTGAAGCTTGACTATGGTTGCATTTCCGCCAATTTTGACATTGCTGAGTGTTTTCATGGTTTCGTCATCTCCTAAATTCTAAGTTAAAGGCTTCTAACTAATAAAATAATACCATGCCAAAACAATGTTGTCAAGAGAAAACGGCGGTTTTTTTAAACAGAAAAATCCGCCCGACGTCTTGAATATACGCGGGCGGATTTCTTAAATATTTTTTGTTTATTTTGCCTTTTTCTTGCGGAGCAGCACTATTAAAACAGCAGCAACAAGTGCTGTTGAAACGACGCAAACAATGATAATCGTCGTGTAGTCGGATGCTTCAGAGGTTGGCACATCACCGGGTGCGGGGGTATAAAGTGCGGGAGAGGGGGCGGCTTCCGCAGGGATATCGGGGTTTATCGGCTCGGACAGGCAAACCCAAACATTTTTGTGGCCAAAGGCGTAGTTCACAAAGCCCCAGACAAGACCCTGAGAGTCTGTGTATGTGGTTTCCAAAGCAAAGCCATCGCCAATTTCGGCAAGGCTGCCGACAATCTCGCCGGAGCGCGGATATGTCCACAAAACGATGTCGGTGACGCCCTTTAGCTCGGAATAATCGCCCTCATAGTAGCCATATTCGTTGCCGTGGTCGGCATCAAAGGCCACATAATCATAGAGATTTAAAAGACCGTCCATTTTCACCCATCCGTTTTTGACGTTTTCGTCATTTTCAAGCAGTGAAACAATGCCACTTGCATTTTTGGAAAATTGCACAATGCCCCATTCTGCATTCTTGTCATCGGTATAGGTGAACATGACGGTATATTTTTCGCCGTTGTTTGAAAAACCCAAGCTGTCACCGTTTGGCTTTGTAAAAAACTCCAAAAATCCGGTTTTACCGTTTGCATAGAAGCTTCGAACCAGTGGCTTGCATTCCTCGGAATGTGAGGCGTAAAAATCATCCACAGGTTCCCAAAGTACATCCGCAAGTGCCGTACCGCAAAGAAGTGCTGTAAGCAGAACGCAGGAGAGTAAAATTTGTGTAAATCTTTTCGCCGAGAAGTTTTTCATAACAGTTCCTCCTAAATTAAATGTATCAATAACAGACCGGTTAAGTATGAAAACGCATTTGCACAAAGGGAGAGCAAAAGTGGACGCTTTATGTCTTTTGAGCAGTATTTGTAGCACACGGCTTCACCGAATATTACAAGCGCTTCAAGGACTATAACGATGACGATTGGAGAAATACCGGTGTAGCGCCTTAAAAGATTGTGCGTTAGCACAACCGGCGGGTTTGTTAGTATGTTCACGAGGACTATTAGTATGTAGTTGTGTAAACCGCGTATTTTTGCAAAAAAGCAAAACAGCAGCTCCAGCGCCAGTGTGAGCGCAAGAGAAATTAAGAGTGTTCCAACGAGGTCAAATTGCATTTGTTTGACTCCTTTAGTCCCAAGCTTAGAAGAATAGCGGAAACGAGTGCCGCAATGGCATAGCCTAGGGGGAGATTGAGCAGCCGAGGCGCTCCCAAGGCTACGGGCAAAAATCCTATGAACAGACCAAAGGTTAAAAGACCAAAGCTTGTTCCACGGGCACCGGGCAAAAGCTTTGCGGCGGCTCCGAGTGTAATAGGCATACTCATGTTAAAAAACAGCACCGCCAAAACGCCGCACACCGGAATTTTGTAAAAGAAAAACAAAACTCCGCTTGCCAAAAGCGAAATTGACGCAAGGCGTTGGTCGCCAAATTTATCCGCCAAAACGCCGCCCAGCATTTTTCCGAAAACAAGCGCAAGAACAAGAACAAATCCCCAAAGCCCATGACTTTTCCAAGGAAATGTAAGCGTCATGCCAACATAGGAGCGCAGGCAGACTACGACGAAAAACAATGCAAGCAGAGCAATTGCAATTTTCCCACCGCTCGGTTTTAGGGAAAACGGCATATAATCCATGCGCTTTTTGTCGTGATATGCGGGGAGGAAAAAAAGAATTACCACCATGCAGAACAGCAAAATAGCCGATACTATAATTGCGGAGATTACGCCTGTTTTTCCGGCAAGAGTGCCAATAAACAGTCCCAGCGCACCGGGAGCAACAAAAACTCCGAGCGCCGAATATTTACCGCCGCTGCCGCAAAGAACGTCCCGCCCTCCGCCTATGTGAAAAAGTCCGTTGCCGAGTCCCGCGGCTATGCAAAGACCCACGGGGAGCGGCGCAAGGAGCGGCGAAACCGCAACCAAAGCACAGCCTATTGCCGCGAAACGGCGGTTTTGGTTCAATTTGTCTGCAAGGATACCAAACGGAAGCTGCATTGCAAAGGCGCAAAAATTGTATAGTAATAGGCACAAAACCCACTGTTCATCGCCGTAAACCTTGCTAAAAATCATGAAAGCACAGGAAAAGTCAACAATATAATGAACAACCGAATATGCCGCCGTCATTTTTGCAAATTTGCTCATACCCTGCCCCTTTCGTGTGACCTAATATGTTAGATGTTAATTTTGCCGATTTGTTCCCGATTATTGGAAATTCAGATCTTCGGATTTTCCACGGATATATCCCGCAGCGCCGAGGGCAATGGCCGCAAGAAGCCAAAATGCCGCGATGAAAAGGCCGCAGTGCATGAAAAATTCTGCGGGCAGAATGTTAATAATTTCGTCCCTCGCGGGGTCAAAAACCCAAGTGCCGCCTTCAAAAAGGATGGAGTGAAACCAAAGAAACACGCGGTCAAAGCTTATCAGCATAGCCCCGCCCAAAATGACGGGAATTGCCAGCGTGACGGCGCTTGCAATTTTTAGCCGCAATGCCGAAATCCGATGTCTGTGTAAAATAACAATGCCCAAAAAAGCAAACCCCGAAATAGCCCCTAAAAGATATATTGTATTAAACAGCACTCTGCAATCTTCAAAATGTTTCGCGCCCTGCTCGGTGAATTTAAGTGTTGGCAGGTCAAAATCTGCATTGTTCAGCGGTTTGAGGTATTCCATGACGGCATTGTAATTTGCCAAAATTTCTTCCTTTGGCAGTCCGGAAGCTTCGGAAATGTTGAGAGCGTTAATGTCCGCAGAAAACGGGAAGCCGCTTATATGAATTATACCGAGTCCAAAAGCCGTTGAAAAAACGAGCGCCAGTATTCCCAACAAAGTGCCAACGCAAATAGTGCTTAATTTACTTGTTTTCATGGTGGCTCCCTTTGATATAATCTGCATATTTCGGCTTTTCGTCCTTAAAAATATTGCCGCCGCAGCAGTCAATTCCGACCATAAGCGGGAGCTTTTCAACGACAAGCCGCTTAACGGATTCACAGCCAAGCTCTTTAAAGGCAATTTCCTCCGCCGAAACAACATGACTCGCCATTAGTGCGCCCGCGCCGCCGATGGCACAAAAATAAACCGCATTATTTTTGACAAGAGCTTCGCAGACGGCCTCTCCCCTCTCGCCCTTGCCGATTATGCCGACAAGACCCAAGCTAAGCAGGCGCGGGGTGAATTTGTCCATGCGCATGGAGGTTGTTGGTCCGCAGGAGCCAACGGGCTTGCCGTCGTGTGCGGGTGTCGGCCCTGTGTAGTAGATGAGTGCGCCGGGAAGCTCAAAGGGCAGCTCCGCTCCTGCATCCAAAAGTTCAAAAATGCGCTTGTGCGCGGCATCGCGCGCTGTGTAAACGGTTCCTGAGAGCAAAACGCGCTCCCCTGCCTTTAGGGATTTAACGGCGGTTTGCAGTTCCGCCACTGTAAGCTCTTTCATTTTGACACCTCGGTTGTTTCGCCGGTCAAAATCGGCGGAAAATAGAATTTGTGCTTTATAATAAAATTAAAGCGGACAGCGTAAAAACACTGTCCGCTTTAAGCAGATATTGCAAAAAGATAGCTTCCAAACAGCATTTAAGCTTTAAGAGCGGTCTTTGCCTGTTCTGTTAGGGCTGTAAAAGCTTCCGGCTCGTGGATTGCGGTTTCGGAGAGCATTTTACGGTTCATATCGATACCCGCAAGCTTGAGGCCGTGCATGAAGGTTGAGTAGTTCATGCCGTTCATTTTGCAGGCCGCGCTGATACGGGTAATCCAAAGCTGACGGAAATCTCTTTTTTTGCGCTTACGTCCAACATAAGCGTAGGTAAGGGACTTCATAACAGCCTGATTTGCCATTTTGTAATGGGTGGATTTGGAGCCCCAATAACCCTTAGCCATGCCAAGGATTTTATTTCTTCTCTTGCGCGTCATCATCGCGCCTTTAATTCTGGCCATTTTTAAAGATCCTCCTTATTTGTAGGGAATCATGCGCTTGATCGCAGATTCGTTTGTTGCATCGGCATAAGTGCCCTGACGGAGGCCTCTTTTGCGCTTGGTGGACTTTCCGTGTCCATTCAAAAGATGGGATTTGTTTGCGTGTGCACGCTTAACCTTGCCGGACTTTGTGAGGTTAAATCTCTTTTTTGCTCCGGTGTGCGTTTTGAGCTTAGGCATATCGGTTTTCTCCTTCCTAGTGGGTGCTGAAATTGATTATTTGTTGTTTGGTGGTGAAACTCTTGGGGAAAGAAACATGGCCATGTTACGGCCCTCGAGCTTGGGTTCCTTATCAAGAGTTGCGATTTCGGTGCATTCTTCGGCAAATTTTCTGAGTAGGACATCACCCAAATTTGTGTGAGCCATTTCTCTGCCTCTAAACCGAACGGTGACCTTGACGCGGTCCCCATCGCCAAGGAACTTTTGTGCGTTTCTCAGCTTTACGTTAAAGTCGTTTTCGCCGATACTCGGCGACATACGAATTTCTTTAATCTCGACGATGTGTTGATTTTTCTTTGCTTCCTTGTCCTTTTTGGCCTGCTCAAAACGGAACTTTCCGTAGTCCATTATTTTGCAGACGGGTGGCACGGAGCCGGGAGCGATTTTTACTAAGTCGAGATCTTTTCCAATGGCGATATCCATTGCAGCCTGAACGGACATAATGCCCAACTGATCGCCCGTATCGCTGATTAGTCGCACTTCTTTGTCGAGGATATCCTCATTGATCTGATGAGCCATGTTTGCGATATTAAAACACCTCCAAGCGTTAATCGGTGGGGAATATTCCCCGGGAAAAGCAAACGCGGATGCAAAGGCATCCGCGACAAAAAAACACAATACTGCCCATAGGGCAGAAAAAGGCTTTATTGACCCATGCACAATTTTATGGCAGGGTGAGGACGGATACCAACCGAACCTACTTCATTCTAACTTGCTTATTCTAACAGCATTATCTGAGCTTGTCAACTGTTTTTGAAATTTAATATTCCAACATCAGTTTAACCAGTCTGCTGGTTCCAATTCTGTCGGCGCCTGCATCAATCATTTTTTGCGCATCTTCAAAGCTGTTTATGCCGCCGGCGGCTTTTATTTTTGTTTTCGGGGCGCAAAGCTCGCGCATTAACCGCACATCCTGTTCTCTTGCGCCATATTCGCCAAAGCCTGTGGAGGTTTTGATAAAGTCCGCGCCGACGCTTGAAACTATTGGGCAAAGCTTACGCAAAACGTGCTCCGGCAGGCGGCAGGCTTCAACAATTACCTTTAATATTTTCCCATCCGTTGCCCTGCGAAGCTGTTTCAGTTCATTTTCAACCGCTTCATAATTTTCGGCACAGGCCCACGCGAGGTTGATGACAACGTCAATTTCGTCCGCGCCGCAGTCTATCATGTGCGATGCTTCAAAAGCCTTTGTTGCCGTATCGTTGTAGCCATTCGGAAAACCGATTACCGTGCAAATTTTAAGCTTATTGCCGCAGAGCTTTTTTACAGCCGCAACATGGCAGGGGGCGATGCAAAAGGTTGCGCAATTATATTTTATAGCGAGAGCGCAGTTCTTTTCAATTTCATCGAAGCCCGCCGTGGGACTGAGTACGGAGTGGTCGCAGAGCTTTAAGATTTCTTCATTGGTCATGTAAATACCTGCCTTTTCGGTTATAATCGGCTAATTGCTGTCAATATGCTGAATAAACAAAATTCTTGCAGCCGTGAGCAAGGAAAACCGCGCCTTATCGCTTGTAAAAGCAGCGGCGATAATTTATACTAAAGAGATGGGTAAACCGATAACCCGCATGGAGGTAGCTATGAGCAAAATATTTTTCAATTCACGCAGTGAGCTTGACAAGCTGCCGTTTGGCGCTGTTAAGGCGGGGTGCCGTGTAAAATTCGGACTTCGCGCCGATAGCGAGCTTGCGTTAACAAAGGTTTTGCTTATTACGGTTTGTGAAGCGGACGGGATTACAAACGAAAATCCGCTTGAGCTTGTATGGACAGAAAAGGGATTTTCCCGCTTTGAGGGTGAAGCTTGCTTTGAAAGCACGGGGCTTTTCGGATATTATTTCAAGGCTGTTTCCGATGATGTTGAGATGTTCATAGAAAAATCCGAAGGCGGCGCAGAGCTTTGCGAAGGTTCACCGCGAAGCTGGCAGCAAACCGTTTATGATACCGATTATACCACACCCGAATGGATAATGGGAGGGGCATTTTATCATATATTTGTTGACCGATTTTGCAAGGCGGGCAATCACCCTGTTTGCGATGGCGGCATTTTGCGAAGCGATTGGGGCGCAGCTCCTGTTTACAAGCCAAATGCCGAGGGTGAAATAACAAACAGCGATTTTTTTGGAGGCGACCTTGACGGCGTAATCGAAAAGCTCCCCTACCTCAAAAGCCTTGGCATTTCCTGCATCTATCTAAGTCCCATTTTTGAAGCCGCCTCAAACCACAAATACGACACGGCGGACTACATGAAAATTGACCCCGCCTTTGGCGACGAAACAATCTTTTCTCGGCTATGCGAGGAAGCAAAGGCTCTGGAAATTCGCGTCATTTGCGACGGCGTTTTCAACCACACCGGCGACAAATCGGTATATTTCAATCGAAACGGCAAATATGGCACAGGCGGAGCATATCGCGACAAGGCTTCGCCCTACTATTCATGGTACAGCTTTTCGAACTGGCCGAACGAATATGCGGCGTGGTGGGGAATTAAAACGCTCCCTCAGCTTTGTGAAACAAACGAGGGCTTGCGCCGCTTCATTTTCGGTGAAAACGGCGTTTTAAAAAAGTGGATGCGGGCGGGCGCTTTTGGCTGGCGGCTTGACGTTGCGGATGAACTCCCTGAAACATTTTTACGCGAGCTGCGCGAAACGGTCAAGCTCGAAAACCCCGAAGCACTGATAATAGGCGAGGTTTGGGAGGATGCGTCCAACAAAATTTCATATGGTGAACGCCGCCATTATTTTGAGGGTGCAGAGCTTGACAGCGTAATGAACTATCCCTTTAAGGACGCGATAATTGATTATATGCGCACACGCAGCTCCGCATTTTTGTGTGAAACGGTTGAAAGTATTTGTGAAAATTACCCAAAACCCGCGCTGGATTGCTTGATGAATGTTCTCGGCACACACGACACGGCAAGAATTTTGACCGTTTTGGGCGGTAAAAGCTACAGCACACGCGATGAGCGCGCCGCCGCCTCACTACCACCCGACGAACGTGAAAACGCAAAATCACTTTTGCGCCTTGCCGCCGTTTTGCAATGCACGCTTCCCGGCGTTCCCTGCATCTATTACGGCGACGAAGTCGGCTTGGAGGGCTATGAGGATCCATTCAACCGCCGCTGCTACCCTTGGGAGAACGAGGACAAGGAGCTTTTGTCGTGGTACACAAAGGTTCTAAACGCCCGCCGCTCCTGCCCCGCCTTTGCCGGCGGCGAATACAAAACACTAAGCGCCGAAAATGGAGCTTTCAGCTTTATGCGAAAAAAAGCCAACACTCGCGTGCTGATTGTAATAAATCTCGGCACCGAAGCCGTTCAAGTTAAAATCGAAACCGCTGACCGTATAATTATACAGGAAAATGTCACTATCCATAACGCTGAAGCCACAATAAATTCTTTCGGCTGTGCCGTAATAGAGCTTGCCTAGGCTTTTGGTGCCAATAAATATAAAAGCAGGAGTATCGTCAACGGCGATGCTCCTGCTTTTTGGCAAATGCCATTTTATCTTTCGGCTTTGGTTTCGCAATATACACAGCGGTAAAGCCCCGTGTCCCTGTCCACAAGCTGGAAAACGTGCGGAAGCTCCTGCTCTGTTGAGGTGATGCAACGTGGGTTTTTGCACTTTATTACGCCCGTAACGCGCTCGGGGAGTGCAAGATGGCTCTTTTCAACAATTTTTCCGTCTTTAACGATGTTGACGGTGATACCGGGGTCAATGTAGCCCAAAACGTCAAGGTTAATGTCAATAACGGAGTCAATTTTGATTATGTCCTTGCGAACACCTGCTTTTCCTGCGGCGTTTTTGATGATGGCAACCGCGCAATCGAGCTTTGAAAGCTCCAATATGTGGTAGATTTCCATGCTTTTCCCCGCCTGAATGTGGTCAAGCACTATGCCGTTTTTTATTGAGTCTATTGTCATATCAGCAGCCCTCCAAAAGCTTTAAAATGAGTGCCATGCGAATAAACTTGCCATTTAGAACCTGCTTAAAGTAGCAGGCACGCTTGTCGTCATCCACAGCGCGTTCGATTTCGTTGACACGCGGCAGCGGGTGCATGATGCACAAATCCTCTTTCGCGTTTGTCAGCTTGTCGGTTGTAAGAATGAAAACGTCGCGCAGACGGAGGTAGTCCGCTTCGTTGAAAAAGCGCTCGCGCTGAACGCGGGTCATGTAGAGTATGTCAAGCTCGGGCATATCGTCCCAATTGTTTGTTTCAACATAGGAAAGTCCGTTCTTTTCCAAAATATCGCTCTTTATGTAGCTTGGCAGACGAAGCTCGTCGGGAGAGATGAGAACAAAGCTGTTGTTGTCATAGCGTGACATCGCCTGAATTAGCGAATGAACTGTGCGTCCGAATTTCAAGTCGCCGCAAAATCCGATTTTGAGGTTTGAAAATCTGCCCTTTTCACGGAAAATTGTGAGCAGGTCTGTAAGTGTTTGGGTGGGGTGGTTGTGGCCGCCGTCACCGGCATTGATAACGGGGATTGTTGCGGCACGGGCGGCAACCAGCGGTGCGCCCTCCTTGGGGTGACGCATTGCAATGATGTCCGCATAGCAGCTTATTGTGCGGGCCGTGTCCGCAACGCTTTCGCCCTTTGCGGCAGAGGAGCTTGTCGCTTCGGAAAATCCCAAAACGCTTCCGCCAAGCTCCAGCATTGCCGCCTCAAAGCTCAGGCGAGTGCGGGTTGAAGGCTCGAAAAAGAGTGTTGCGAGTTTTTTTCGCTTGCACTTTTCGCAGTATTTATCGGGGTTGTCGATAATGTCCAGCGCTGTGTTGACAAGCTCTTGCAGCTCGTCGGTGCTAAGGTCTGTGATGCTGATTAAGTCTTTCATTTTGCACCTCCGTTTATCCAGCTTTCATCCGAGGGATTGTCGCGGAAATTCAAAACACGCTGAATGTCACTTTCCGCAATAACGCCCTCATCGGCCGCTACCTTTGCTATTACGTCAAGATTTGTCAAGCTGTAATTTGTAACGTCTGCGGCTTTCAGACGTTCAAGACCTTTTTTCATGTTGTAGGTGAAGATGCTGACAACACCCAAAACCTCCGCGCCCGCATTGCGAAGAACCTCAACAACCTCAATTACGCTTCCGCCCGTTGAAATTAAATCCTCCACAACAACAACCTTGCTGCCGCGCTCAAGCTTGCCCTCAATTTGGTTTTGACGGCCGTGATCCTTTGCGCCGGAACGAACATAGCCCATGGGCAGACCCATGATGTGCCCCGTAATCGCGGCGTGGGCAATGCCCGCTGTGCTCGTGCCCATAAGCACCTCACAGCTGGGAAACTTTTCGCGAACCGTGTTTGCAAGTGCGTTTTCAATGTCAGTCCGTACAGCGGGGGCGGTTAGCGTTAAGCGGTTGTCGCAATATACGGGACTCTTAATTCCGCTCGCCCATGTAAATGGCTCCTCCGGTCTTATTATGACCGCGCCAATGGAGAGCAGATGTTTTGCAATTATTTTATCTGTCATGTGTCAAATCCTTTCACAAATTGAGCTTGTTTGCGTGCGTATTCTTTTTATCCTAAAAACTCGGCAAGTGCGCGTTTGTATGCCGAAACAGGGTCGCTGCTTTGGGTAATCGGCCTGCCGACAACAATGTAGTCGCTTAAAAGCTCGCGCGCCTTGGCGGGAGTTGTAATTCTAATCTGATCATCTGCACTGCCCTCCGCAAAGCGAATTCCGGGGGTGATCGTTAGGAAAGCCTCCCCACAGCGGTTTTTAACCTTTTTTGCCTCCAAGGGGGAACAGACAACGCCGTCAAGCCCCGCAAGCTTGGTGTTCTCGGCGTAGTGCAGAACGGTTTCGTCGAGCGGACTTGAAATGAGCAGTTCCTTTTGCATACGCTCCTCATCGGTGGAGGTAAGCTGTGTCACGGCAATGAGCAGCGGACGGGTTCCGTCCGAACGGGTCAATCCCTCCAAAGCGGCGCTCATCATTGCGGATGTTCCCGCCGCGTGGACATTGCACATATCCACATTGAGCGAGGACAAAACCGCCATGGATTTTTTAACCGTGTTTGGAATATCGTGAAGCTTTAGGTCAAGAAAAATTTTGTGTCCCCGTGCCTTGATTTCGCGAACTATATCGGGGCCTTCCGCATAGAAAAGCTCCATTCCAATTTTCACAAAGGGCTTTTGGTCGGTGAATTTGTCCAAAAACCCCAAGACCTCCGCCTTGCTGTTAAAGTCGCAGGCTATGATTACATCCTTTGCCATCAGTGCGCCTCCCCTATTATTTTTGATAAATCGTCTATTCCGTATTTTTCCATGGCCTGTGGCAGAGCTTCAATAATTTCCTTGCAGGCAAATGGATTTTTAAGATTTGCCGCGCCTATTTGAACCGCTGTTGCTCCCGCGAGCAGCATTTCAATGACATCCTCGGCGCATGAAACTCCCCCCATGCCGATTATGGGAATTTTGACAGCCTCATAAACCTGATAAACCATACGCAGTGCTATGGGGAAAATTGCGTTTCCCGAAAGTCCGCCCATTTTGTTTGCAAGAATTGGGCGGCGGGTTTTGAGGTCTATCCGCATGGCAAGAAGCGTGTTGATTAGGGAAATTCCGTCCGCTCCCGCATTTTCACAGGCGCGGGCAATTTCCGCGATGTCGGTCACATTTGGGCTGAGCTTGATATAAACGGGCTTTGATGTGACGGCTTTCACAGCGCGGGTTACCTCCGCCGCGGCTTCCGGCAAAACGCCAAAGCTCATGCCGCCGCCGTGAACATTCGGGCAGCTTACATTGACTTCAATTATGCCAACCTGCTCCTGCTTGTCCATCGCAATAGCACATTCAACATATTCGGCCAATGAAAAGCCGCTTATATTTGCGATTACGGGTTTTTTGTATACCTGCGCAAGCCTTGGAAGCTCGCGCTCAATAACGGCTTGCAGTCCGGGATTTTGCAGACCAACGGAATTTATCATTCCGCCCTCACACTCGGCTATGCGCGGTGTGGGGTTTCCAAAGCGCTCCTCCACCGTTGTACCCTTGAATGACAAGCTGCCAAGAATGTTGATGTCGTAAAGCTCCGCAAATTCCGCACCGAAGCCAAAGGTGCCGCTTGCGGGGATTATGGGGTTATCGAGCGTTAAACCGGACAGCTTAATCTTTGTGTTTACCATATTATTTCGCCCCTTTCCAGCACAGGGCCATCCTTGCAAATGCGTTTGTTGCCATATTTTGTCTTGCAGGAGCAGCCCATGCAGGCACCAAAGCCGCAACCCATCCGCTCCTCAAAGCTGAACTGACCGTCCGTTTCAAAAGCACCGTAAACTGCCTTTAGCATAGGCTCGGGGCCGCAGGAAAAAATGTAGTCGAAGCTGTCAAGCTTGCGCATTGCATCGGTTACAAAGCCGCGAACTCCCGCCGTTCCATCCGCTGTGGAAATGTGTACGGGAACATTAAGTGCGCGAAATTCGTTTTCAAAAAAAACCTCGGAGGCCGTGTTAAAGCCGAGAACCGCGATTGGGTGCGCTCCCTCCGCAAGCAACCGCTTGCAGAGCAGATAGAGCGGCGGAACGCCGACTCCCCCGCCGACGAGCACGGGAGTGCTCCCGCTTTTTGCGGTGTCGTAGCCGTTGCCCAAGCCTGTGAGGAGGTCAAGCGCTGCGTTGGGGCAAAGGCGGCTCATTTGTGCCGTTCCCTTGCCGACAACCTTGTAAATCAGTGTTAAAAGGTCGTTTTCAAGGTCGCATACGGATATGGGGCGGCGAAGATAAAGCCCTTCAAGCTCCAGATTTACAAACTGTCCCGGTGCGGAAATTTCACTTGTATCTCCGCGCAGAGTCATTTTAAAAACATCCTTTGTGAGCGCAATATTGCTTTCAATTGTGAAAGTATCTTTTTTCATATTACCTCCGTTATGGTAAGTGCTACTGTTCCTTAGCTGTCTATGGTTGAAATGCAGAGGGTTGTTTCCTCCAAAACATCGAGAAGAACCTTGACGGTGTCAAGAGAGGTGAACATATTCACGTTGTTTTCAACGGCACAGCGGCGAATTTGGTTGCCGTCACTCATTTCGTCAAAGGAATTTATGTCGCGGGTGCTGATAACGTAGCTTACATAGCCGCGGCGCAGAGAGGTTAAAATTTCGTCGCTGCCCTCGCTGATTTTGGCGCGTACTCGGGTGCGTATGCCGTGCTCCTTTAGGTAGGCGGCAGTGCCGCTTGTCGCTTCAATGTTGAAGCCGAGATTGTAAAATCTGTGGATTAGGGGGAGCGCTTCGGCCTTGTCCTTGTCCGCAATGCTGACAAAAATTGTGCCGTAATTGTAAACCTTCATGCCGGAGGACTGCAAGGCCTTGTAAAGTGCGCGTGTTAGGCGCTCGTCATAGCCAATGGCCTCGCCCGTGGACTTCATTTCCGGCGAGAGGTAAACGTCCATTCCACGAAGCTTTGAGAAAGAAAACGCGGGCACCTTAACGTACCATTTTTTCTTTTCGGGCGGATAAATTTCATTAAAGCCCTGTTCGCGCAGGCTTTCACCGAGAATTACAAGAGTTGCAATGTCGGCAAGCGAATAGCCTGTTGCCTTGCTCAAAAACGGAACCGTGCGGGATGAGCGCGGGTTAACCTCAATTACATAAACATCCTCATTTTTGTCCACAATGAACTGAATATTGTAAAGCCCTATTATGCCTATTCCAAGCCCCAAACGGCGGGTGTAGTCAATAATTGTGTCCTTAACCTTTTGTGAAATTGAGAAGCTCGGGTAAACGCTGATGCTGTCGCCGGAGTGAATTCCGGTGCGTTCAACGTGCTCCATAATTCCGGGCACAAAGACGTTTTCGCCATCGCACACGGCATCGACCTCAACCTCTTTGCCGGGTATGTATTTGTCCACCAAAACCGGCTGATCCTCGTCGATTTCAACTGCTGTTTGGAGGTAAGTTTTTAAGGTGTCGTCACTGTTTACAATTTGCATTGCCCTGCCGCCCAAAACATAGCTCGGACGCACAAGAACGGGGTAGCCAATGCGCTTTGCAGCCGCAAGACCGTCCGTAATATTTGTAACTGCTGTGCCGTTAGGCTGTGGAATTTTGAGCTGTTCCATAATTTTTTCAAAGCTGTCACGATTTTCGGCGCGTTCAATGGCGGCAACATCCGTGCCGATAATGCGAACCCCGCAGCGCATGAGAGGAGCGGCAAGATTTATCGCCGTTTGTCCGCCAAGGGAGGCAATTACGCCAAGCGGATTTTCAAGGTGGACGACATTCATAACGTCCTCAACTGTCAGCGGTTCAAAATAGAGCTTGTCACTTGTTGTGTAGTCTGTTGAAACAGTTTCGGGGTTGTTGTTGATTATGATGGCTTCATAGCCGCGGCGCTTGATGGTTGTAACGGCGTGGACGGTGGAATAGTCAAATTCAACGCCCTGACCTATGCGGATGGGGCCGCTGCCCAAAACTATTATCTTCTTTTTGTCGCTGATTATTGATTCGTTTTCGTCCTCATAGGTGGAATAGTAGCAGGGCACAAGCCTGTCAAGCTCGCCGCCGCAGGTGTCAATCATTTTGTAAACGGGGAAAAGTCCGTTTGCTTTGCGCGTGTCATAGACCTTGTCCACAGGCATTTCCCAAAGCTTTGCTATGTATTCATCGGCAAAGCCCATGCGTTTTGCCTTGCGAAGAACGGAAACCTCTCCCCTATTGTCCTTTAGGACGGTTTCAAATTCAACTATGTTGCGCATTTTTTCAATAAAGAGCATATCAATCTGCGTTACTGTGCAGATTACGCCGAGGTCAACGGAGAGCCGCATAAGCTGTGCTATGGCAAACAGTCTGTCGTCCGTGCCGTCCTTTATGTAGCTTAAAAGCTCTGCCTTTGAATAGGTATCGAACTTTTTCATATAGAGGTGGCAAACGCCGATTTCGAGGGAGCGTATTGCCTTTAGCAGGCTTTCCTCAAGCGTTCTGCCAATGCTCATAACCTCGCCTGTTGCCTTCATCTGTGTACCAAGCTTGTTTGAGGCGCTTGCAAATTTGTCAAAGGGGAAGCGCGGCATTTTTGTAACCACATAGTCCAGTGAAGGCTCATAGCTTGCGGGTGTGCCCGCCGTGAAAATTTCGTCAAGCGTCATGCCAACCGCAATTTTTGCGGAAACGCGGGCGATTGGGTAGCCGCTCGCCTTTGAAGCCAATGCGGAGGAGCGTGAAACGCGCGGATTTACTTCGATTAGGAAGTAAGAAAGCGATTGAGGGTCGAGTGCAAACTGCACATTGCAGCCGCCCTCAATTTCGAGCGCGCGTATAATTTTAAGTGCGCTGTTGCGCAAAATTTGGTTTTCCTTACTCGTCAGAGTTTGGCAGGGCGCAACAACTATTGAGTCACCCGTATGTATGCCAACGGGGTCAATGTTTTCCATGTTGCAAACCGTTATTGCGGTGTCGTTGCCGTCACGGATTACTTCATATTCAATTTCCTTGTAGCCCTTAATGCTCTTTTCAACAAGCACCTGATGCACGGGCGAGAGGGAAAGTGCGTTTTTCATAATCTCGCAAAGCTCTGTTTCATCATCCGCAAAGCCGCCGCCTGTGCCGCCAAGGGTGAAAGCGGGGCGCAGAACAATGGGGTAGCCGATTTCATTTGCCGCCGCGATTGCGTCCTCAATGCTGTGCGCGATTGCGGAGGGCAAAACCGGCTCGCCAAGATTTTCGCAGAGCTGCTTGAAGAGCTCCCTGTCCTCCGCCTGCTCAATGCTTTTGCCGGAGGTTCCCAAAAGTTCAACGCGGCATTCGTTCAAAATGCCCTTTTTCTCAAGCTGCATCGCAAGGTTTAGACCTGTTTGCCCGCCTATTCCGGGAACAATAGCGTCCGGGCGCTCAAATCGGCAGATTTTTGCCACATATTCGAGGGTCAGAGGCTCCATGTAAACCTTGTCCGCCATGGTTACGTCCGTCATAATTGTTGCGGGGTTGGAGTTTACAAGTACTACCTCGTAGCCCTCCTCTTTTAATGCAATGCAGGCCTGTGTGCCCGCGTAGTCAAATTCCGCCGCCTGTCCTATAACGATGGGGCCGGAGCCGATGACGAGTATTTTTTTAATATCTGTTCTTTTAGGCATTGTCCTTCACCTCGCTTATACTTGCAAAAAATCTGTCAAACAGTGAGCCGCCCTTGTCGGGGTCAGAGGTGCCAAGCGGATAAAATTGTACTCCGAAAACCTTGTCCTCCGTACACTCAACGCCCTGAACGGTGTCGTCAATCGTATCCATATGTGTGAGCGTGAGCCGTGTTTCGGAAAGCGAAGCTTTCTCAACCTCATAACCCTGACTTTGACCCTTTGTGTCAAGCTTTCCCGTAAGCAAGCTGCGCACAGGATGGTTTGAGCCGTAATGTCCGCATTTGAGCTTGCGTGTTTTTGCGCCGTAGGCAAGGCAGATTAGCTGGAAACCAAGACCATCGCCGCAAATCGGATATTTTGTGCGGAGCTTATTTATAACCTCGGCAATTGCCAAAACTGCTTCGGGATTTCCCGGGCCGCCGGATATGTAAATGCCATCGGGGTTAAGTGCTTCAATTTCCTCCGCTGTGACATTATATGGAAGAATTGTAAGGTTGCAGCCGCGCTGGTTGAGGTATTTTATAATGCTTTGGCGAATTCCGCAGTCGATGCAGGCAAGATTGAAGCTGTGGTTTGAGGTTCGCGAATACCAACGCTTGCGGCAGCTTACCTTTTCCACTGCATTATTGGGAATGTTTGCACCCGCAAGAATTTCAAGCGCCTCGGCCTTTGGAGTGTCCGCGTTAGTCATAAGCACCTTGCAAACGCCGCCGCTGCGGATGGCGCGGGTCAATTTTCGAGTATCAAGACCGGAAATTCCGGGGATGCGGTTTTCCTCCATGATTTCCGAAAGTGTTTTTGTGTAGCGAAAATTTGAGGGAGAGTCGTTGTATTCACGAACTATAAGTCCGCCTATTGTGGGGATTTTGGATTCAAAATCATCATCCGCTATGCCATAGTTTCCGATTAGCGGATAGCTCATCACCACCATTTGGTATGTATAGGATGGGTCGGAAACTATCTCCTGATAACCCACCATTGAGGTGTTGAACACAAGCTCGCAGACCCTGTCGCATTTGTAGCCGAAGCCGTCGCCGTAATATTCTGTGCCGTCCTCCAGCACTATTTTTCTGTCCATATTATTTCTCCTCCTACCATTGTAAGCTTACATTTTCCAAAAACTCGCTCGCCCTCAAAGGGGGTGGCGCGTCCCATTGACAAAAATTCATTGGACTCAATCGTATATTCCGTGTTCAAATCAAAGGCAGTTAAATCTGCCGGCTGACCTATTTTAAGGCTGCTGCCAATCCCAAAGCGCCGCGCGGGATTTACCTGCATAAGCCGAATAAGCTGCTCCATAGTGATGATATTTGTTTTAACAAGCTTAGTGTAAAGCATTGGGAAAGCGGTTTCAAGCCCTACAACACCGTTTAAGCTGTTTCGCAGGCCACCGGACTTTTCCTCCTTGGTGTGCGGGGCATGGTCGGTTGCAATGATTTCAATTGTGCCATCGCAAATGCCCTCAATCAGTGCTTTTCTGTCCTCCGCACCTCGGATTGGCGGGTTCATGCGGAAACGCCCCTCGTCTTTCAGGTCGGTGTCCTGCAAGCAGAGGTAGTGCGGAGCGGTTTCGCAGCTAATTGGCAGCCCCTCGGCCTTTGCCGCGCGGACAAGCGCAACGCTCTCCTTGGTGGACACATGGCAAACGTGGTAGTCGCAGCCGGTTTTTCGAACCAGAGCAATATCCCTTTCAACCTGCCGCCACTCGCTTTCGGAGGGGTTTCCGGTATGGCCGTGCGCTCTTGCATAGTCACCGTCATGGACATAGCTGCCGTTTAGAAGTGTTTCGTCCTCGCAATGGGCAACTATAATTTTCCCAAGGCTTTTTGCTTTTCGCATTGCCGCTTCCATCATTTGCCCGTTCCGAACCCCTACGCCGTCATCCGTGAAAGCAACAACAGCTTCCGCAAGCTCGTCCATATCCGAAAGCTCGCACTGCTTTTGACCCTTGGTAATACTGCCGTATGGTCGGACATGAACATGGGCATCGCGCTCAATTATGTCGGTTTCCGCCTTTAGGTGCTCTGCACTGTCGGGCGTGGGCGAAAGGTTTGGCATGGCGCAAACCGTTGTAAAACCGCCGTGCGCCGCGGCAAGAGTGCCGCTTGAAATTGTTTCTTTACAAAAAAATCCCGGTTCCCTAAGATGTACATGAACATCAATGAGACCCGGAAAAATGAAACAATTATTCAATTCAATAATAACAGCGTCTGAAATTGGAGATAAAAACGGCTTAATATCGGTAATGATGCCGTCTTTAACAAAAATATCGGAAATAGTAAAGCCACTATCAAAAAATACACTTGCGTTGCGGATTAAGTAATTCACCTTCACTGCCCTCCCATTAAACATCTGCCAAACTTCCATCTACAAATCGTTGTATTCTAACATACAGCCGCCGTCATGTCAACTCAATTGACGTAAACATTTTTCTTTTTCATATTTTGACAATTTAAAAGCCATTAAGGTGCTAATATTTTAGTAGTATGGCTTAAAAAATAAATTTTATTAAAAGGCAAAAAGTTGTTAAAACAGCCTGCCAAAGGGCATAGCTCCTTTGACAGGCTGAAAAAGCTTAAATGAAGTGGCAAGCGGCCCAGTGGCCGGTGCTGTATTCTTTTAATTCGGGAACGGTTTGCTTGCATTCTTCCTTCGCATAGGGGCAGCGGGTGTGGAAGCGGCAGCCCGTGGGCGGATTCATGGGGCTTGGAATGTCGCCCTCAAGCACAATGCGCTGTTTTGTGCGGCCGGCCGCGGGGTCGGGAACGGGAACGGCGGACAAAAGCGTTTTTGTGTAGGGGTGCAGGGGGTTGCGGTTTAGCTCATAGCTCTCGCCAAGCTCGACAAGGTTGCCAAGATACATAACACCGATGCGGCTTGAGATGTGGCGAACAACGGATAAATCGTGGGCTATGAAAAGATATGTCAGTCCAAGCTCGCTTTGGAAATCCTCAAGCATATTGACAATTTGGGACTGGATGGAAACATCCAATGCCGAAATAGGCTCATCGCACACGATAAATTCGGGCTTTACGGCAAGCGCACGGGCAATGCCGACGCGCTGCTGCTGACCGCCGGAAAATTCGTGCGGAAAGCGGTTTGCGTGCTCGGTGTTTAGGCCAACCTCATTGAGGAGTGCCTTTATCATTTCACTGCGCTCTGCCTTGTTTTTGGCAAGCTTGTGGATGTCAATTGCTTCACCGATTATCTCACCGACGGTCATACGAGGGTCGAGAGATGCGGAGGGGTCTTGGAATATAATTTGCATTTTGCGGCGGTATGGGAGCATATCAACCGCAATTTTTTTGGAAAGCGTGGTTAGCACTTTTTTGTTTTTGTCCAAAACGGGATTGCCGCTCTTGTCAAGGACGGGAATAGGCTCTCCGCCGCCGTCAAAGATGGTTTTGCCGTCGTAGATTATTTTTCCCGAGGTTGGCTCATGCAGGCGCAGAATTGTTCTGCCAAGGGTAGTTTTACCGCAGCCGGATTCACCGACCAAGCCGAGCGTTTCACCTTTTTTTATAAAAAGCGAAACATTTTCAACGGCTTGAACGCCGGGGCCTTTAACGCCGTTTACATGGAAATACTTGCGAAGATTTTCTACTTGAAGAAGCACCTTGTCATCCATTGCTTTGCTCCTCCTTTTTGCCCATCTCGTCCTGCACACGAAGCCAGCAGGCAGAGCGGTGACCGTTGCCGACATCAACATAGGGCGGCATTTTCTTTAGACAAATTTGCATACAATTATTGCAGCGCGGGGCAAAGGGACAGCCCTCCGGAGGGTTTAGCATATCGACCGGTACGCCGTCAATTGGGATTAGACGTTCGTATTCCTGAGCGTCAACACGGGGCATGGAGCGCAAAAGTCCTATTGTGTAGGGGTGCGCGGGCTTGTAGAAGATATCGTCAACAAGTCCCTGCTCAACAATGCGGCCGGCATACATAACGGAAACCTTGTCGCATATTTCGGCAACCACGCCGAGGTTATGGGTTATGAAGATGATGCCCATGTGGGTTTTGTGCTGAAGATCCTTCATAATCTCCAAGATTTGGGCTTGAATTGTTACGTCAAGTGCGGTGGTGGGTTCGTCGGCGATTAGGAGCTTTGGTGAGCAGATAAGCCCCATTGCTATCATAACACGCTGACGCATTCCGCCGGAAAATTCATGCGGATATTGCTTCATTCGCTTTTCGACATTGTTGATGCCGACAAGCTCCAGCATATCCATGGCTTTTTTCTTAGCATCGGCAGCAGAAATTTTCTTGTCGTGGGCGCGGAGCGCTTCAACAAGCTGGTTGCCGACAGTGTAGACCGGGTTTAATGAGGTCATGGGGTTTTGAAAAATCATCGCAACCTTGTTGCCGCGAAAAGCTGTCATTTGATCCTCATTCATTGCGAGAACGTCTTCACCCTCAAAGGTGACTGAACCGCCGATTACCTTGCCCGGTGATTGAAGCAGACCCATGATAGAAAATGCCTCAACACTTTTTCCGGAACCGGATTCACCGACTATGCCCATGACCTCACCGTAGTTTAGGTCGTAGGTAATACCGCCAACTGCCTTAACTTCGCCCGCAGGGGTAAAGAAGGAGACGTGGAGGTCTTTAACTTCCAATAATTTTTTATCCTGTTTGTTATCCAAAGCTAGGTCTCCCCCTTTCTATTTTTTTAGTCTCGGGTCAAGCGCATCGCGCAGACCGTCACCGAATAGGTTGAAAGCCAAAATCATAACACTTAAAATCAAAGCCGGAATTACCAAGCGGTAGCCAAAGGTTTCAACACCCTTTAGACCGTCCGCCGCCATTGAGCCAAGGCTTGTCATAGGAGCGGAAACACCGACTCCAAGGAATGACAGAAAAGACTCAAGGAATATTGCCGAGGGGATTTGCAGGCAGGTGGTAACAACGATTTGACCAATACAGTTTGGAAGAAGATGGCGTTTTATGATACGCCCGGAGCCGGCACCCAGTGCCTTTGCGGCAGTTACAAATTCCTGTTCTTTTAGTTGAAGAATTTGTCCGCGAATAATTCGAGCCATGGTTACCCAATATAGCAGACCAAACGCGACAAAGAGCGAAATGAGGTTTGGCCCCATAATTCCGACAAGGTCTTGGAAAAAGCCTTCGCCGCTGTCTTGGAAGGCAACCAGTGCCGGTTTGAGTGCGGTTGAGAGCAAAAGGACTACCAGAATTTCCGGGATGGAATAGATTAGTTCAACAATTCGCATCATTACGGCATCAACCTTGCCGCCAAAGAAGCCGGAAATCGAGCCATAGGTTGCGCCGATTAAGAGAACAAGCAATGCAGCGCAGACACCAATGAGCATTGAAACTCGCGTTCCGACCATTATGCGAACCATAATGTCGCGCCCGTTACGGTCTGTTCCGAAAACATGGGGAAAAACGCTTTCGCCATCGGCTTTGCTTTGAAGCTCGGCGTTTGAATAGCCAAAAGGTTTAAGATGAATACCCAGTTCTTTTTTTAAAGTTTTGGTATCTACAGGCTTTTTGGACACCGCTCTGATTTTTGCAATTTCAATGGAATCAAGCTCTGCGCCCTTTTCTTTTTCGGCGGCTTCAAGCGCAAGCGCCAAGCGCTCCTCCGGATTGCCCGTGGCAGCGTGGAGCTGTGCTTGATCCTCCAGCGTGTAGTGCCATGGATATAGATTTTCTGAGCCGGCGATAAATTCGTCGTAGCCATAGGGAACGAGAAACGGCCCTACGAACGCAAACAATATCAGAAAAATAATTACGCCGAAAGCAACTATTGCAACCTTGTTCTGTTTGAGACGACGAAATGCGTCCTTCCAATATGAGGTGCTCTTTCTGTCGGGATTGAAGCCTTCCTTTTCTGCTTCTGTTGCGGCAGTGAAGTCATCATCTGTAAGTCCGGAGGTGTAGTCGAGGAGGTCTTCAATGTCCGGCTGCATTGAAAACATTTTTGCACGTTTCATTTTGTCAGCCATTATTATTTGCTCCCCTCTGTAATGTTTATTCTTGGGTCAACCGCCCTATAAAGGAGATCAACGATAAAGTTCATAAAGATAATAAATGCCGCGAGGAAAATTGTTGTGCCCATTATTAAGGGGTAGTCGCGGTTATTTATGCTTTGGACGAAGTAACGACCAAGTCCGGGGATTGAGAACACGGTTTCGACAACAAATCCACCGCAGAACGTAAACGCGACCTGTGGGCCGAGATAAGTAATGACAGGGATTAGAGCGTTGCGAAGAGCGTGCTTGTAGAGGATGCTGCGGCGCTTGAGTCCCTTTGCGCGCGCGGTTTTGATGTAGTCCTGCCCGATTGCGTCAAGCATTGAAGAACGCGTTTGACGCGCGGTGTAGCACATGGGATAAAATCCCAAAGCAAAGCACGGGAGAACATATGCTCTCGCACCGAGAGAAGCATCAAAAATCGTTGGGAAAAAGCGCAGTGCTTCGTTACTGCCCGCAAAGGTTGACAGCAACAGCGACGCCACGACAAAGCTTGGCATTGATATGCCGATTGTACAGACCACCCTAAGGAGACTGTCCACCCACCTCCCTCGATGATATGCCGCAAGGCAACCCAAAGGAATACCAACGGCAATTGCCCAGAGCAGAGCAAAGAAACCAACCTTTGCCGAAACGGGGAACATATCCTTGATAATGTCAATAACGGGACGGTTTTTCTGCATTTTGAGAGAAACGCCCATATCGCCTTGCAGAAGATTGCCCATATACTTACCGAACTGGACTATTTTTGGTTGGTCAAGTCCATACTTTTCGTTCAAGGCGTCGATTGTTGCTTGTGAGGGAGCCTTTTCACTCAGCCAAGGGCTTCCGGGGATACTGTTCATCAAAAAAAAGGTCAAGGCCGCAACAATGAATAGTGTTACGATTGCCATGAGCAACCTTTTTATGGTGTATTTTGCCATATCTTCACTTCCTGTTTTTAGTATACTGCTGATAGTGCTGCCGGATTAGTTTGTGCCTGATTGCAAAAAATAAGCCCCCAAAACAAACAATGTCCGAATTATATCTTTGCAATATTATAACAAATTTGCAGTCGCGTCAAGGCGTTCATGCAAATTTGACCCTTCCAATATTTATTTTTTCGGTTTTCCCCTATAAATTAGCTAAATTTTTGCCCGAATTTATTGCATTAAAGTGATGTCGGTGTGAAACGGACATATGTGCGCCGCATTTGAACAAATTGGTAATATGCAGAGCCTTGGCCGAATAAGCTGTGTTATCACAAATCCCTGCCGCCTTTGATGCGAGCTTAAATCGCAGTGCGTTTGGACAGGCAATCCGCCTCGTTTTTGGTAGGGAGACGCCGTAATAATATGTTAGGTGAAGAAATTTGGAGGTACTTATGGAAGAACGAAGGGTAGAAAGCTCTGTAACGCTTTGCGGAACTCTTGATGGCAGACCGGAATATTCGCACACTAACCACAATAAAAGATTTTATACTTTTCCATTAAAAGTTGTACGTCTCTCCGGTATTGATGATGTGCTCAATATTGTGTGCACAGAGGAATTATTGTCGGAAATTGAGCCGGATAACAGTGAAATGCTCAAAATAACGGGCGAACTCCGCTCTTATAATAATAAGAGCGGAGTCGGCAATAAGCTTGTTATATTTGTGTATGCACACACACTTGAATTTTGTAACGAGGAGCCGCAGAACAACGTGTGGCTCTGTGGTACACTCTGCAAGCGCCCAAATTTGAGGGCTACACCGCTTGGCAGGGAAATTTGCGACCTGCTGATAGCCGTTAATCGCCCCTATGGCCACTCGGATTATCTGCCTTGCATTTGCTGGGGGCAGAACGCGCATGAGGCGGCACTATGGGAGGTTGGCGACAGCCTTGAGCTTGACGGAAGAATTCAAAGCCGCAAATACATAAAAAGCAATGACGGTGAGGAAATTAAAAAAACCGCTTTTGAGGTATCTGCAACCTTGATTGAAAAGCTTTAGGGATATGGCTTTCAAAAATTTTGTTATGCTGTTAGATTTGACGGTTTAGTAGTTTAAAGTTGCAAAATAATCTTCGGGGGTTTCGGCGCGGCGTATTTGCTTTGCTGTGCCGTCCTCGCAGAGAAGCAGCTCGGCACTGCGGAGCTTGCCGTTGTAGTTGTAGCCCATGGAGTGGCCGTGCGCACCGGTGTCGTGGATTACGATGAAATCGCCCGTGTCGATGCGGGGAAGCCAGCGGTCAATTGCAAACTTGTCGTTATTTTCGCAAAGCCCGCCGACAATGTCGTAAAGGTGATCCTCGGGGGCGCTCTCCTTGCCCATGACAGTGATGTGGTGGTATGCTCCATACATAGCAGGACGCATAAGGTTGCAGGCACAGGCATCAACGCCTATGTAGTCCTTGTGGATGTGCTTCTGGTGGAGTGCGGTCGTTACAAGGCAGCCATAGGGGCCAAGCATGAAGCGGCCAAGCTCCGTATATAGAGAAACATCGCCCATTCCGGCGGGAACAAGAATTTGATTGAATACCTTTTCAACGCGCTCCCCTATCAGCTCAATGTCTGCGGATTGTTGGTCGGCGCGATAAGGGATGCCAACGCCGCCGGAGAGATTGATGAAGCTTATATGTATGTCAAGCTCGTTTTTAAGCTCGACTGCAAGGCGGAAGAGCACAGCGGCAAGGGTTGGGTAATAGTCGTTCGTAACGGTGTTACTTGCCAAAAATGCGTGTATTCCGAATTCTTTGACGCCCTTTTCCTTGAGCAAGCGGAACGCCTGAAACATCTGCGGCTTTGTAAGGCCATATTTTGAGTCGCCCGGGGTATCCATTATTGTGTTGGATATTTCAAAATTTCCGCCGGGATTATAGCGGCAGCAAATTTTTTCGGGGATGTGGCCAATTGTTTTTTCAAGAAAATCTATGTGGGTGATATCGTCAAGATTTATTATTGCATTTTGCTTGTCGGCAAGCAAAAAGTCCTCTGCGGGGGTGTCGTTTGAGGAAAACATTATGTTGTTGCCGGAGATGCCGCAGCGGTCACAGAGCATAAGCTCCGTTAATGAGGAACAGTCCATGCCGCAGCCTTCCTCGGTTAAAATTTGCATGATTGTGGGGTTTGGAGTGGCCTTAACAGCGAAATATTCTCTGAATCCTTTATTCCATGAAAAGGCCTTGTAAAGTTTTCGAGCATTTTCTCGTATGCCCTTTTCGTCATAAAGATGATAAGGGGTTGGAAATTCTTTTGAAAACTCTTTTAGCTGCTCAAGCGATACAAACGGCTTTTTCATTTTTTGTCTCCTTTTATTGAGTTAATGTGTTAATGTCGCAATGACATTAGAATTTAATATAACAGATTAGCTAACATTTTGCAACACCAAAATAGTCACAAAAGAGTAACGCACAGCACGGCGGATTTTCTCCGCTATGCTGTGCGTCAGTTAAAAAGTTTTAATGATGCACAATTATAATATTTTATTTATCTCAAGCGCTTCCATTGGCCTTGCAAAATAAAATCCCTGCACGATATCACAGCCCAATTCACGGAGGAGGTCAATGTTCTCCTTTGTTTCAACTCCCTCGGCTACTGTATTGATGTTTAGCTCCCTTGTCATTGTAATCATATTTGAGATAACAGTTTTTGCTCTGTCAAAGTCGGTATATTCAGTGAAGAAGGTGCGATCCAGCTTAACGGTGTCCACGGAGAGATTTTTTAATAGACCCAAGGACGAGTATCCGCTTCCAAAATCATCCATTGAAAGTGCAAAGCCTCTCTTGTGCAGACTTTCCAAAAGGTCTATCATCGTAATTTCGTTGTCATGGATTGTGCTTTCCGTAAGCTCAATTTCAATAAGCCGGGGCGAAACATTATATTTGCTTACAATCCTAGCAATATCCTCAACAAAATGCGGGTTTTTCAAGTGAAGTCTTGAGAAATTTATTGAGATGGGAACGGGCGTTATGCCCATGTCAAATTGCTGTCTGATGAAAGCACAGGACTTTTCAAGCATATACATATCAAGCTTTGTAACAAATCCATTTTTTTCGAATATTGGGATAAAGTCGTTGGGTGGCATAATTACGCCACTTGCAGTTTTCCAACGCACCAAAGCCTCGGCACCCAATATTATTTCATCGCACAATCTGAACTTAGGCTGAAGATAGAGCATAAATTCTTCGTTATCCAAGGCTGACTGCATTCGGTTTTCAATGTCTTTTTCTTTAACAATCTGTTCGAAAATTTCCTCGCTGAAAAAGGCAGTACTGCTTGATTGAATGCCTTTAATGTTCTGTTGAGCATGCTTTGCTCTGTCGCACATAATGCTCATAGATTCATTTGAATTTGTTATTACATAAGCGCCGGCACATACACTGAGGTTGTAATTGCTGCTTATATTTGCACGAAAATCATTTTGGATTTCGGCAATAATTGTGTCTATGCGTTGAGTTATGTGCTGTTCATCGGTGTATTCGAAAAGCAGATAAAAATGGTCGGACTCGCCTTTTCCGAAAAGCTCGTTTTTGCCTGTATGCTGCTCCATAATAGTTGCCATGGAGATTAATAGTCTGTCGCCGTATTCATAGCCCAAGGTGTCATTTAAAACCTTGAATTTTTCTATATCCAAAACAAGAAGCACATATCGAGTTTTCGAGTCAATGGCTTTTTCGGCCAGCTCGTAAAATTTTCTTTTGTTAATTGCACCCGTAAGCTCATCCTTATATGCAAGGGTTGAAAGATCCTGAATGTGGAGCTTTTGCTCTCTGAAGAATAAAATCATTATTAAAACAAAGACGAATAATATGCCAAGTATTAGTATACCGGTGCCGTTCATAATCATGTTTGCCTGTTCCGAGATAATGCTCTCCGGAACAATCACAAAAATCAGCCAATTTTTGCTTTCCAGTTGGGAGTAGTGCATAAATCGACGTTCACCATTATATATGTAATGAGCACTCCCGGGGCTGTTTGAGTCAATGTTGGCTTTTATATCGGAATAGTTGCCCTTGTCCAAATACTCAAGAGGAGCCAGTTTGTCGAAGATGTTGCCATTATTTGTTCCTGCTCCCTCGGTTGAAAGGAAAATTTCGCCTGTTGAAGTTGTGACATAGACATATCCTTTTCCGCCGAACGCCGGGCGAAGCAGCTCCGTGAAATTAGAAACATCGTAGACTCCCAGTAAAACCGCGGCAACAGCATTGTTTTCGTAAATAGGTGTCGCAAAAATGACACTGATGCTGTCATCAAATTTAGACTTTGACGGGTCAGATACGACAGTATTTCCCTTTAATGCCGTTTCAAAAAACTCACTATTCGAAATGTCAATCTCTTGCCCTGTATTATCAAAGCCTTTGCCTTCCGTCGCTGAAACAACGCCAACATAATCAAACAAAGCACTGGATTTCATTTTGTTTAATGTCTGTATTACTTCCTCATCGGTATAGTGTGAGTGCAAGAAAAAGCCTGTGCAAGCTTTTATGGTGTTAGATTGCTCTTGAAGCCGCTGTTCAAAGCTAAAGCGCTGCTCATCCAAAAACTCATTTAGTGTGGTGTGATTTGAGAGCGTAAGCCTGTTGCCCAAGCAATGCCTGTATACTATAAGGGAAGTAAAAACCAACAAGAAAGATACAATGGAAACAATAACAAACAAGGGCTTTTTTGATAAGCTTTTCACCGAAGTCCACTCCTAACTATATTCGTAATAGTTGTAGATATGTCGTGCTGTCGGGCCGCTCATTTTATAATGTATATTGATTTAATATGAAGTTGAAGTTCCTGTGATGTACTTTGTAATATCAACACTTTCAACAAGGCAAGTTTTTTTGTTATCCAGCCAGTCAATCCATGAGGTTGTAACCTTCACCCAGCGCTTGAGATTGTGGTTGTACATTTCGGTAGTGTATTTTCCGGATTTCTGCTCACGCAGCGCATTTATTGGGCAACCCTTACAAGGCTCGGTGTTTGCCCAAAAGGCTTCGTAGCATATGCAGTTGTTCTTTGCGTTTGGGGCAAGTATGTTAAGCTGTTTGTTGATAAACAGGACTTCATAGGTTTCAGGGTCGCATACATAGGCATAGGAGCCGAGAGCGTTAACAATTGCCATTACTCTTTGCTTGGACGCCTCCGTTTCAAGCCTTGCAGCCACGGCAACTTCAATTGCGCGCATTTCAGTAATGAAAATTCCCAGAACATTTGCCATATTTCGACATTCGCTAAGTTCGTTTGGCGTGGGTACACGGATGCGGTCACATTGGTCAAATCCGATAAAGCCAACGAATACACCGTTTTTTTCAACTGAAAAATGAAGCAAGCTCTTAACACCCTGCGGTTTCAAAATGTCCTTATAGCTTTGGTCGGATTCATCTATATCGTTCAAATAAAAATAGCCATCGGAATTATAAAGCTCCTTATATGTTCCCAATTCTTCATATGACACGCTTTGGAGGTTTTCGATTTCGGGCGGTACCCCCTGCGCGCACCACTCAAACGTGTTGCGGGAGTAGCGGCCGTCATCATAATCTTCAAAAATGTATACGCGGCTTGCCGCATAGTGCTTTCCAATAAGCTCAAGCACTGTATTGATTGAGGAGCTTTTGTCAGTAGCTTCATATAGAATGCGAAATACATATTCGCATATGCTTTCTTCAAATATTTTTGTGTGCGGCAATCGGACGTTGTCAATCGCTTTTACAGCGGTGGCGCAAAGCTCCATGTTTGGTGTGAACATGGCGTATTGGTCGCGGCCGTGCTCCTTTGCATAGTAAAGAGCAGCATCGGAGTTGCGGTAGAGTGCGTCATAGGTTTTTCCGTGTGCCGGATATAAGGCAATGCCTATGCTGACGGAAAAGGTTTGCTGTGCTCCATTGACGGTGTAGGTTTCGGATAGAATTTTGCAAAGCTCCTCGGCTTTTGACTGAATTCGGTGTTCGCTTTTTACGTTTTTCATAAATACGACAAATTCATCTCCGCCAATTCTGCCGAAAGTATCATCGTCGCGAAACAGCGATTTTATTTTTGTTGCGGTCTGAGAAAGGTAGGTGTCCCCAAAAGCGTGACCAAAGGTGTCGTTTACGGATTTAAAATAGTCGATGTCGAGAATTAAAAATGCGTGTCCGTTTGCTTTAGCGTCACTTGTTGAAAGAAAATCTGTTATAACCTCCTCAACGGTTATTTTGTTATACATACCCGTCAACAAATCGTGTTCGGCTTTATAAATTAGCTCAAGCTGCAGTTTTTTCTCGGCGTCAATATTTTCGACACAGCAAATTCCGTAAACATCCGAGTTATCTTCATTTTCGTAGAGATGTATGGTGGAACGACACCAGATGAAATCGCCATCGTCATTGAGCTTGCGATAATCGCACATAAAATCGGTGTTGTCGTTTTTGTATGCGGCAATTAGATTTTCGCGAAGTGTAACTTCAAGAAACTTGGCTCTATCTGCCGGGTGCAGCGCCTTTTCGGTAAATAGCAAAAGTATTTTCGTGTAATCATTGTTTTGCTCTATAGAGTAAAGTCTGTTACAGTTCTCATGGCCGCTGATGAAATAGTTTTGAGTTACATTTGTTTCGTAAACAAATTCGGCTTTGGCAGACATTGTGTCGAGATAGTATTGCTCCTCCGGTGAAAATCGAGGTTTTGTTGCATGCTTATTCACTTTTTTCATGTATGAACGTGCAAAAACTTCTCCGGTCAATTCGTCTTGAATTATGTGAATTGCAGTTCTTATCCACTCCGGGCCATTTGTACCGACTATCAGAAATTCGAAGGTAATCATGTTTTCGCCATTGTCGTTGGCCGTTAGGAGTAGTTGCCTGGATGTTTTTTCCAAAAACAGCTCCCTGTGCTCCGGTGCGACAGCAATATCAGCGATACTTGTAAGCATTGATGTAAGCGAAGATAAGGATTTTTCACTTAGAATGTTCGTCCATCCGCCATCATAATATACGACCTTATCGGCAGTGACATTTGCCTCATAGCTAAGTACCTTGTCCGACAAAAGCGAGCTGACATAATCGCGTTCACGCTGTAATTGGAGGGACTTTGTAACATTTTTCATAATTCCGATTGCGCGGGTTGGCTTGTGATTGTTGTCATAGATGTTGTGCATGATGATTTCATTTATTATCTCGCGGCCATCCTTGTCAATTGTTACAATGACATCGGAGGACAATTCATCACCATCGTCAATTCGCTTATAAAGCTCACGAAAGCGCTCAATGCTTTTCGGATGGATGTTTCCGGCGGCAATAATTGCTTCCGGGCCACCATCTATTGCATCGGGTAAGCCATATTTTGCGGCAGTTCCCTTGAAATTTATAATTTGTTTTGTATCGACAACATAATCAAAGACTGTATCCGAAATTATGCTCAAAGCTATTTCATAGCGCTTTTTACTGATTAGCAGTTCATCCTGAGCTTTTTGCAGCTCGGCTTCACGTTTGTTCAATGGTTTTACCCCCTCACGGCTAAATGTCAGTCGCGTTATTATATAACTGTCAATAATAGACAGGTGTTTTATTATTTTAGTTTCAAATTAAAGAACAGCACATCAAAAAGCTACTCCCTTGTACAATAATACCAAACAAAGCGCTATAACACAAGAAAATATATACATAAATACAACCAAAAAAAATGAATATTTCTAACCATTTATATAATGTCTGCTGAATAAAGCGAAAACACAGTTGTATCAATCACTTTCGGCTGTTTTTGCTTTGTTCTGTGGAGATTATATGCAAAAGAAAGAACCGTTCAAAATTGAACGGTTCTTTGTGTTTATTGAAATATTTAGGAATTTAATTTGATTACTTTGTGCAATAACCAAAGAAGAAATATCCAAGCGGGGTGTAGTACATACCCTTGATAGCGTCATCAAGCATATACTTTTGGGTGTAGAAATAGATGGGTGCGAGAGCGTTGTCCTCACCGATGAGCTTATCCTCGGCGATGTGGAGCTGCTTTGCGCGCTCAACGGGATCTGCGGTTGCCTTGCAGGCATCAATTGCTGCGTCATATTCGGGAACTGAATATTGAGCATCGTTGTTGCCGTTGCCGGTCTGCCACATATCAAGGAAGGTGATGGGGTCGTTGTAGTCTGCAATCCAGCCGTTACGGGCGATTTGGTAGTCGCCTGCCTGACGGGTCTTGAGGAATACTGCCCAGTCTTGGTTGTTGAGGGAAACTGCTACACCAAGCTCCTTCTGCCACATCTGCTGGAGAGCTTCGCCAATGGCCTTATGCTCTTCCTGAGTGTTGTAGAGGTATTCAACTGCGGGGAAGCCTTTGCCCTCGGGATATCCTGCCTGTGCAAGAAGCTCGCGAGCCTTGTCGCAGTTTGCTTTGTACTGCTCGGGGGTAACATCATAATAGTCGCCGCCGGCTGTACGGAAATCTTCGGTTGCTGAGGGGTCTTCAACACCCTTGGGAACAAAGCCGGATGCAGGAACCTGACCTGTCTGTGTAACCTTTTCAACAATGTAGTTGCGGTCGATTACAAGGGAGAAAGCCTCGCGGACAAGGGGATTATCGAACGGAGCCTTTTGGTTCTGGAAGCAGACATAATATGTGCCTACATAAGGTACGATTTTAAGCTCGCCGGTGCCGAGAAGTGTTGAAATCTCGTCGGTGGGAACTTCGAGTGTGAACTGAAGGTCGCCGCTCTTGAATGCGGAATACATTGCCTGTGCGTCATCCATAAGCTGGAATGTAAGGGTGGTGGGTCCGAGGTTCTTTACGTCATAGTAGTTGTCGTTTTGAACACCGGTGATATGGGCATTATGAACCCACTCGCTCATTTTGTAAGCGCCGTTTGAAACATAGGTTGCGGGGTCAAAGGTCCACTGGTCGCCGGCGGACTCAATGATGTCCTTGCGGACGGGGAAGGTTGCGGGGAATGCGCAAATTTCTTCGAAATAGGGGCAATCGTTGGAAAGAGTTACAACAAAGGTGCTGTCGTCGGGAGCAGAAACTGCGAGCTTTGAGATGTCCTCGTAGGTTCTGTGTTCCTTAACGCCCTTGGGAAGCTCATCAAGAGGCTTGCCGTCCTTGTCGATGGGGGTGCCGTCTTTGTCAAGAGCGATTTCAACGGGCTTGCCATCGCCATCGACGTATTCTTGTTTGCCATCGGCTGTTAGAACAGGCTCGCCAACTGCAACTTCTTTATAGCCCTTAACCATGTCAATCATGTAGTTGTAGGCGGCTGCGGTTGCGGGAGTTGCAAGGCGCTGCCAGCTGTAAACGAAGTCTTTAGCTGTTACAGGCTCGCCGTCGCTCCACTTTGCGTCCTTACGCATTTTGAAAGTGTAAGTAACTGTGCCGTCGTCATTGACAACTTTTTCCTTGCTTTCGGCTTGACCCGGAGCAAGAACTGCGTTGCCTTTGCCATCATCGGTCCACTTGGTGAGGCCCTCAAAGAAGTGGTTGAGCATCATGGCACCATCAACTGCACGGTTCAGTGCGGGGTCAATGGATTCAGGCTCGGAAGCAAGGCAAACTGCCATGTTGAGGCCATCTTTTGCAACGGGCTTTGCAGAGCCTTCCGCAGTGGGTGCGGGTGATTCTGCAGGTTTCTTGGCGCATCCGGCCATAACGCCAACAAGCATCATGACGGACAGGAGCAGAGCAAGAAGTCTTTTCGTGTTCATTATTTTACCTCCAAAGTAATTTTGTATCGTAAGCGCCTTTCGGCGTGATACACAAAGAATTATTAAGCATAGCTTTAATATTTTAAAACTATTGCAGTAATTCTAACACAAAGCTCTTGTCGTGTAAAGTAAATGTTACGAAAATATTACGAAACGTTCGATAATTTTGTTAAAAATACAACATAATGTGATTTGGTATATTGTTTTATGCCCTATTCCCCGCACGAAACACAAGTTCCGTCCTTTACCGTATTTTTGATTTTATACATAGCGGCATCGGCATTTTGGTAAAGAGTTTCAAACTCAGAACCGCATTCGGGAGAAAACGCAATTCCAAACGAACAGGTAATATCAAGCTTGTCGCGCAAAAGCTGTTTGACTTGCTCAAGTAACATCAGCGGGAGGTCATTACTTGGAATATCGGGTGAAAATACCGAAAATTCATCGCCTCCAATACGAGCAAGGAGGTCATCCTTCCTAAAAACTTTTTTAAGGATGGCGGCAACATTTTTCAAAATAATGTCGCCCTCGCGGTGACCCTTTTGGTCGTTAACCAGCTTGAAGTCATCAATATCCATCATAATGAAGGCGCCAACGCCTTTTCGCGTTTTCATTAGTGCTTTAATTTCAAGCTCAAAGTGTTTTCTGTTAAGAAGCCCTGTCAGAGAATCGGTGCAGGCTTCCTCCATGAGAAGCTTCTGATTGTTGATGTCGATAATAGCGCCAACCATTTTTTGGGATTTGGCTATACTATCCTGTATTGCAGTTGAAGAAATTTTGCACCAGATATATTTTCCATTTGCACAGCGCATACGAACATCACATTCGCTAAAGCTTGCGCCGTTTTCAAGCTGCCTATAAGAGAGCTTGAAGCGGTTGCCGTCGTGTGGATGTATAAAAAAGCCGCCAAGCGCCTGAGCTGCCGCGCCCTCTCCGGGCCAATAACCAAACTTTTCCTTAAAGTTTTCAGTGCAGGTAATTTTACCGGAGGACATATCTCGCTCAAAAATAATGTTTTGCGAATTTGGAAACAAGCTTTCATATTTTTCCTGTATTGTGCGAACGGAAGCGCGAGAATTGTTGAAATCTGTGATGTCAATTACAATTACATAATGCCAGTGACAGCCGTTTTCATCGCTTACGGACTGCGTGACAGTAAACAATCGACGTTTATCTCCGAATTTTGTCATTACATTGTAATCGTGGTAATCCGGTATTCCATTTTCAAGTTGATTGAAAATGCAGTTACATTCCCTCGGAGCGCCTATTTCAAAGAGAAAATTTTCAAGGCGGTTGAAGTATTTGTCGCAAAATTCATCTCGTGAATATCCAATTATTTTGAACAAGCTATCGGATGCAAATTCGAAAACCCCAAGCCCACCTACGCGGTATTTTAGAACACCGCAAGGAATATTCTCAATGATGGATTTCAGTCCGCAATAGTCAAGAGCTTCTGCGGTATTTGAAGTGAGATTGAAAAACACGATTTGTATTATATCTGTGCCCTTTCTAAAAATCCTTTGCGGTGCGGCCACAACCCAACGTCTGCTTCGGTCGTTGCAAATTAGCTCCACATCAACAAAACGCTCCGATGAATTTTCTGTGGATTGTTCGTTTTCAAGTCTGTTCAGCTCTGCACAAAGCGCTCGGCGAGAGCGTGCCGAAATAATTTTTTTGAGTGGCAGACACGGGTTTGGAAGACTTCCCGCAGGATAAGCAAGCTGCTTTGCAAAAAAGCTGTTGCACGATATAAGCTTGTGCTCCAAAATTGTAAAGCCGGCAATTCCGCACGGAACGGTATTGTAGACGGATTCATAAAACTCTTCCTGTGTGTTTGTGTGCGTTTCGCTTTTTATGGGAGAAAGTGTTCTTGCTGATTTAAAGGGGCAATAATCCTGTATTTTTGTGATCTCAAGAAGCTCGCAAAATTCGAGAAACGGCAATGGTTTTGAATAATAATATCCCTGACCGTATTGGCAGCCAAGTGACCTTAAAAATGTTAAATCCTCAAGAGTTTCAATTCCCTCTGCAATAACAGGCAAATTAAGCTCATTTGAAAGGTTTATAATAAAGCCCAAAATACTTGAGCCTTTTTTAATTGTGTTTTTGCTTTTAAGGAAATTCATATCCATCTTTATAATGTCAACCGGCACATCATTGAGCATTGTAAGTGATGAATATCCGCTGCCAAAATCGTCCATTTCAATAATGAAGCCATATTGCTTAAACTGGTTTACAGCTTGAATAAGCTGCTGCTGATTTTCTGTATAGGCAGTTTCCGTAATTTCAATGTGAAGCAAATCCGGGCTGATATGATATTTGCGTGCAATGCTGAACATAAGCTTTGGAAGGTTTGGATTGTATATGTCCACCCGCGAAACATTGACGGAAATCGGAAAGGGTTTCCCCCCTGAGCCCAGCCATTCGCTGAGTTTTTTGCAGGTGCACTCCCATACATATATATCAAGGTCAGCAATGAAACCATTGCGCTCAAAAAAGGGAATAAACTCGTCCGGCGGAATAATTCCTTTTTCGGGGTGCTGCCACCTTACAAGTGCCTCGGCACCAACCAGCTCTTCTGTGAGTAAATCAAATTTAGGCTGACAATATACCTTAAAATCTCCATTTAGGAGCGCCGACTTCATTTGGGAAGCCATCTCCAGCTCAGCTTGAATTTTTCCGCCGAAGCCCTCATCGTAGTAGGCGTGATAAATACCATATTTTCCTTTAATTGACTCGGTTGCCATCTTTGCTCTATCACATAAGGCGCGAACGGAAAGGTTGGTATCCGCAGGCTGATATATTCCCAGTTTGATTGATATTCTGAGATTAAGCGGATATTTATTTAGAACATTTGCAAAATATTCAACTAAATCTTTTTCGTAATTCAGGACGTTTCTAGGAATTATTGCGGCAAAAACATCACCGCTTAAACGACCGGAGCAGCCGGAGGTTGAACGAATAATGTGTTTTAAGAGGTCTGCAATAAAACAAAGAAGCTTATCTCCTTCCGCCTCGCCATAGGCGTCGTTTACGAGCTTAAAGTTTTCAACATCAAGTGAGATAATGTCATAATTTGAAGTTGGATTGCGAAAAATAAGCTCTGCGGCGCGGGCGTAAAATGCCTCTTTTGTGTAAAGCCCCGTTAGCATATCGCGCTCAATCGTATTTGCAAAAACGGATGTTTCGCGAAGCTCAATGATATTTGCAATTCGGTGCTTTATGATTTCGGGCTTATATGGCTTTAATATATAATCGGAGGCTCCGCCTGCGAGGGCTTCAACTTCACCTTCCTCGCCTTCCATTTTTGTGGCTACAATAACAGGTATATCGGAAAGGGCGACACTTTTCTTGCGTTGCCTTAAGAATTCGTAGCCGTCCATTATTGGCATGACAATATCCAAAAGCACTAAGGAAAAGCTTTCAGGATTTTTGTTCAATATTTCAAGTGCCTGTTTGCCGTTTTCAGCCTGAGTGGTTTCATAGTCATTGTCCAAAATTTTGCAGAGAATTTGTCTATTAACCGCGCTGTCGTCAACTACAAGTATTTTTCGCAACATTGCCATGGTGGTTTTAATCCTCCCAAGTATGTTATAAATTACAGACTATATGTTATTATAACAAGCATTTCCACAAATTTCAATTGATTTTGTGTAAATTAGACTATTATTTCTAAGATGTCTATTATTGCTTTGTAATTTTATGCAATTATTAATTAATATCCATAAATTGGAGAAGCTAAAAAAATACAACTATTGCAAAGCACTGCAACAGTTGTATTTTTTAATGGTATATATTTACATTTTTCCGGTGTCACTTATACATCCCGTGACAGGCTCTGCGGATTTTGTGCGGCGTAAAAATGAAAGCTTGGTTTCGGAAATGAGAACAGCGGCAAATATGAGTACAAAGCCGACAACAAGCTGTAAATTTAGAATTTCGCCGTAGAAGATGATTGAAATTATTACCCCAAAAACAGATTCCAAGGTCATAATGACAGCAACGGAGGATGGCGGTGTGGTTTTTTGACCATAGGTTTGGAGGACAAAGCACACTGCCGTACACATAATGCTCATGTAGGCTATGCTCCAAACAACATTAAGTGAAATGTTTGTCGGGAACGGGTCGGTTAGGAGAGCGAAAATCCACGCAAGCGCACCGGCAACGGCAAACTGAATCATAGTTAGGAGGACGACGCTGCGACCCTCAACATATTTTCCCGTCATTACAATGTGCAGTGCGTAAAATAAGCCGCAAGCCAAGGTTAGAAGGTCACCAATGTTGACGGAGAGATCAGCTTGCAGAGAAACAAATCCAACTCCGATTAGGCAAATCACGGCGGCGGAAATGTTGTAGCCGTCGGGGCGCTTTTTCATGTATGCCCAGTACAAAAAAGGAACGATTACACAATAGGTGGTTGTTAAAAAAGCGTTTTTCCCCGGCGTTGTAAAGTTCAGTCCAAAGGTTTGAAGCGCATATGCGATAAACAAAAACACGCCCAAAACCGCGCCGCCGATAAAATAGCCACTGTCAAGCTTTTTCAAGTGTTTAAATCCGATAAAGAACATTAGAATTGCAGCTCCCGAAAAGCGGAAAGCAAGAACGTAAAGCGTTGGCATAACGTCCAAGGTGTTTTTTAGCACCACAAAGGAGGTGCCCCAAATGAGCGTTGTTAAAATGAGGGCAAGACGACCCTTTATTGCGTTTTTCTTTTCTGTATCAAGTGCCATATAATTTCCTGTTCTACCGGACTTCGTCAGACGAGAGTTTGAGTTGCTCTGTGACTTTGCGGATTTTTATTAAATTTTTTTCATATGCGGTGCGGCGGCACGGAGCATGAGGCGTTTTGTACCCTCACTAAATTCAATTTCAATGAGGAAATCTCCGCCCATAGGTGTCATTTTTGAAATGGTGCCATCTCCAAAGGCTTTGTGGGAGATGTGCTCCCCTGCTTTAAAGTTTGGTGCGGCAACCTGCGGTATTGCGGGAGCCGTGATAGGCGAAGCCTTTTTTTGAGGTATTGCAGGCTTGCGGTTCTGTGCATAATTTGCGTGCTGAGGAGCATCAATGCTAAACTCAAAGCTTGGACGCGCCTCTGTGCGCTCAATAAACTCGTCCGGAATTTCGTCGATGAAGCGCGAGGGGCTGTTTGCACTTGTGCTTCCGAAAAGCATACGCTGTCTTGCGCAGGTAAGAGTTAGCTTTTTCTTTGCGCGGGTAATGCCGACGTAGCAAAGTCTGCGCTCCTCCTCCATCTCCTCTTGCTCGCCAATGCTGCGGATGCCGGGAAAAATGCCTTCCTCAACTCCAACTATAAATACATTGTCAAATTCAAGTCCCTTGGCGGAGTGCATTGTCATCATTACAACGCAATCACTGCTTGCATCCAAGCTGTCAAGGTCGGTGTAAAGAGCAATTTCGTCTAAAAATCCTGCTAAGCCGGCGTCGCCGGAGTCTTTCATGTAGGTAAGGATGTTTGATTTTAGTTCTCCGACGTTTTCAATTCGCGCCGTGTTTTCATCCGAGGGCTTTGCCTGAAGCGCACGGATATAGCCTGTTTTTTCGACAATAATGTCAAAAAGCTCGTCCAAGGGCGTTGTATCGGCAAGGGCGCGAAGCTCATCCAGCATAAATGAAAATTCGCGAAGCTTAGTGGCGGTTCGGCCAAGCTCTGGATATTGGTTAGCGTTTTTGATTACATCATATAGCGGAATTCCGCGCTCGGCAGCAATTGCTCTGGCGGATTCGATGGTTTTATCGCCAAGTCCTCTTGCGGGGGTGTTTATGATACGAACAAGCCGCAAATCGTCCTGTGGGATTAAGATTACAAAAAGGTAGGCAAGAATATCTTTAACTTCCGCGCGGTCAAAAAACTTGTTGCCGCCGACAATACGGTAAGGGATGCCGTTGCGCTTAAAGGCGTATTCGAGCTTGTTCGACAGGGCGTTCATGCGATAAAGCACGGCATTTTCGCGCCAGTTAATTCCGGCGGCAAAGCCGTCCATTATTTTTGTGGCGACATATTGAGCCTCGTCGCTTTCGTTTTGAGAAACGTATAAGGTTAGCGGCTCGCCGCTGTCCTTTTCTGTCCATAGCTCCTTGCCCTTGCGCGCTTGGTTGTTGCGGATAACGGCGTTTGCCGCGTTCAAAATGTTGCTCATGGAGCGATAATTTTGCTCAAGCCGAATTACGCGGGAATTTTTATATTGACCCTCGAAGCTCAAAATGTTTTCAATTGTAGCACCGCGGAATTTGTAGATGCTCTGGTCGTCATCGCCAACAACGCAAATGTTGTTTCGTCCTCCCGCAAGCATGGAGGCAAGGCGATATTGCAGGTTGTTTGTGTCTTGATACTCGTCTATAAGAACATATCGGAAGCGGTTTTGATAGTATTCGCGGACATCCTCAAATTTTTCGAGCAGGCGAACCGTGTTATAAATGAGGTCGTCAAAATCCATGGCATCGGAGTCTTTAAGGCGTTTTTCGTACATAACATAGGCTTCGCCAATGCGTTGGCGGCGGATATCTCCCGCCGTTTTTGCCAAGGAAAGAAAAACCTCGGCGGATTGTGACGCATCCTTCGCTTTGCTAATGTAGCTTAAAACTGTGCGGTAGGGGAAAATCTTTTCGTCCAAATTCAGTTCCTTTAGGATGTGCTTCATAACGGACTGGCTGTCCGAGGTGTCATATATTGTGAAGGTGTTGCTATATCCGAGCTTGTCGGCGTATTTACGAAGAATTCTGACGCAGGCGGAATGGAAGGTTTGCGCCCAAATGTCCCTTGCCGCCGTTCCAAGCATGGCTTCAAGGCGGGATTTGATTTCGGCCGCCGCCTTGTTTGTGAAGGTGATGGCAATTATTCGCCAAGGCTCACAGGCGTGGAGGGCACAGAGCTGCTTTGCTCTTGCCATATCGGGATAGCTTTTATCCGCCGCAGCAGCTTCCAAAATTTCAAGCTCCGCTTCGCTTGCGTTTGCGGGAAGCTCCTCGCTGTCACTTGCGCATCCGTAGCGCAAAAGGTTTGCAACGCGGTTTATTAGAACGGTTGTTTTTCCGCTTCCGGCTCCCGCCAAAAGCAAAAGCGGCCCCTCGGTGGTCATCACCGCGCGGCGCTGAATATCGTTAAGGTGCGCAAAATCACGTTCTATGATGGTTTTGCGAGCCTTTATGTACCTTTTTTGCAATTCTTTATCAGTCATTTTTCCATCCTTAATGTTATATTCACACAGCTTATCATTATACAATAAACTGTGCGAATAAACAAGGGCTATTCTCGGATTAGAAGCTAAAGTAAAAAAACCTCCCATGGAGAAAGACCGCTGTACAATGAACGGCGGTTTATTGTACCAGCATTTCCCTCAGCCGCTCAACGGCTTTTTTTTCAAGTCTTGAAACCTGAACCTGCGAAACTCCCATTACTCTAGCGGTGCTGTCTTGAGTCAAGCTGTGAAAAAAGCGAAGTGCTATGACGCTTTTTTCCCGCTCGGGCAGGCGGTCAATTGTTTCGCGAAGCGCAACGCGCTCCACAAGCCTATCCTCCTGACCGTAATCGCCCAAAACCTGTTCAAGAGTAAAGCCCTCATCCCCCGTTTCACGCTGCAAGGATTCTGTTGGGCCGACGGCGGTTTCGGCTGTCGCGATATCCGCAACGTCAAACCCCGTTTGCAGCGATATTTCCGAAAGTGTCGGCTCTCTGCCAATTTTTTGCTCAAGCTCCGCACGGGCGTAGCGAATTGTCTGCGCCCGCTCCTTAATTCCGCGGCTTACCTTTACGGCGCCGTCATCCCGCAGAAAGCGGCGTATTTCTCCTGAAATTTTCGGAACCGCATAGGTTGAAAATTGTGTGCCATAGGCCTCGTCAAAGCCCGCAATAGCCTTTAAAAAGCCCACACAGCCAAGCTGATAGAGGTCGTCCGCATCGACTCCCCTACCGAAAAATCGGCGCGCTATGCTCCAAATTAGTCCCGAGTTTTCCTGAACCAGCCTTTCGGACGCATCCCTGTCGCCGTTTCTTGCCGCTCTCAGCGCCTCCGTCATTCCCTCCATCATTGCAGGCTTGTCCTGCGAACAATGCGCCGCGACATGGAAACAGTTGTCCCCTTCCCTTTAACGGAGCGCACGCGCACCTTGTCCATAAAGCTCTCCATGATGGTAAAACCCATGCCGCTGCGATCCTCACCGCCGGTTGTAAACATCGGTTCGCGTGCCTTGTCGATATCCGGAATGCCGACACCCGTATCCTTTATAACGATTTCCAACGTGTTGTCCTCACGAATTGCGGCGCGAAGCCGAATTATTCCGATTTCCCCGGGATAGGCGTGAACGATGCAGTTTGTAACCGCCTCGCTGACGGCGGTTTTGATGTCGCCAAGCTCCTCAAGCGTCGGGTCTAGCCTTGAAGCAAAGCAGGCAACCGTTGACCTTGCAAAGCTCTCGTTTGCACTGCGGCTTTGAAATTCCATTTTTATGTAGTCCATATCTTGCATTTGTTTTATATTCCTTTCCTTAGCTTTTTGTTGATATTTTGAGCACTCTGTCAATCCCCGAGGAGTCGAGCACACGCAGGGGCTGTCCGAGAGGATTTTCCACCCATGCTTTTCCGCACATATCATTCATGCGTTTATGTACGCGCAGGATAACGGCAATGCCCGAGCTGTCCATAAAGCTCAGCTCTGATAAATCCATAACGCAGTCATGCGGCAAAAACTCATCAATTAGGCTGTATATGGTTTTCATGGCGGTTTTCGCGCCGTGATGGTCAAGCTCACCGGAAAAAGCAAGCTGCAGCTTTCCATCACTATAGTTTGAGTATATCTTCATGTTTATGACCAATCCTTTCTCTTTTCGCGGACAAAAAAACAGCACCGCAAGCTATTCTGCTTACGGTGCCATTTTATCTCAAGCACTATAAAATTGTTGTCGAAGCGCGTCGGGAGGTTGGTAATTTAGCCAAGCTTTTTGAGGCTTTCGGATAGGTTGTCCATGAGCGCCTTTGCCTTTTCCATACGCTCTTTTTCGGTTTCAATTACCTTTTCGGGTGCCTTTGCCAAGAACCTTTCGTTGGCAAGCTTGGACTTCTGGCCGTCATATTCCTTTTGCGCCTTCGCAAGCTCTTTTTCAATGCGCTCACGCTCTTTTTGGAGGTCAACAAGCTCCGCCATGGGCATGAACATCTTTGCCTGCCCCGTTACAACGGAAACCATTCCCTCAATATCGGCGGGGGCAAGGTCGCAAACCGTAATTTCACTTGCGTAGGCAAGCTTTGAAAGGAAGGATTTTCCGTTTTCAAAAATTTCCTTCTTTTCGGTAACGACTATTAGGTGTGCCTTGCGGGAGGGCGGAACATTCATTTCCGCGCGGCGTGAACGAACGGCCTTAATTGCATCCATAAGGATTTCAAAGTCGGTTTCGTCCTTGAGGAAGGAGAGCTTTTCGGTAAATTCGGGGAAGCTTTGAAGCATCAGCAAATCGCCATCGTGGGGAAGTGCCTGCCAAATTTCCTCGGTGATAAACGGCATAAATGGGTGCAAAAGCTTTAATATTTCGGTTAGCACATAGAGCAAAACCTTTTGCGCCGCAATATTATCTGCTTCATTTCCGCTGTTTAAGCGTGGCTTTGTAAGCTCAATATACCAGTCGCAATAGCTGTCCCAAATGAACTCATAGACCTTTTGCGCGGCAACGCCAAGCTCAAATTTATCCATGTTGTCGCTGACCTCCGCAACAACGCTGTTCAGCTTGGATAAAATCCATTTATCCTCTGTTTCAAGCTTTTCGGGAAGCTCGCACTTGTCAATTGTAAGGTTCATCATAACAAAGCGGCTGGC